>JANNWL010000115.1:0-8750 GCA_031414735.1 Burkholderiales bacterium
GGCCTCGACCGCGGCCTTGCTGGCGGCATAGGCCGACACCGCCGGTGGGTGCGCGAAGGAGGACACCGACGCACTGGCCAGCACGTAGCCGCGCTGGCGCATCACGGCGGGCAGGGCGGCGCGCACGGTGTTGAAAACGCCCATCACGTTGACGTCGATGCAGCGCCTCCAGGCCTGCGGGTCGGTGTGGGCCAGCGGGCCGAAGACGGCCACACCGGCGTTGGCCCAGACCACGTCGATGCGGCCGTGGCGGGCCAGGGCTTGCTCGACGGCGGCCTCGCAGGCTGACAGATCCGTCACGTCGGCCTGCACTGTCAGCGTGCCGGGGCCGATGCCGGCGGCTGTTCTCGCCAGCGGCGCGGCGTCGCAGTCCACCAGCACCGGGTGCGCACCGCGGCGCGCCAGTTCGGCGGCGGTGGCTGCACCAATGCCCGATGCGGCGCCGGTGATGAACACCACCTGACCGGCCAGTGGCGGGGAGCGGACGGTCATGCTGCGACGGCCTGAGCGCAGGCGCGGCGTGCGCTCAACTGGACTTGTTGACCATCAGGTAAATGATGGGCAGCGGCACCACCGTGGCCACTGCGCCGGATATCTGCCACACGCGCGACAGACGCAGGTAGTCGGCCGTGATGTGGTCGTACTTGCGCAGCAGGTTGCGCTGCTTCAGCTGGATGGGCACCAGCACCAGGGCCCAGATCAGCCCGGACAGTCCGAAGAGCATGTACGACCAGGTCAGCCAGTCGTGCGCCGTGTCGCCGCCATAGCGCACGGCCATGAAGTGACCGGTGACGACCACGCCGATGGCGCCGGTGGCGGTGAACAGGCAGTCGGTGATGAGCACCAGCCGGTTGGCGAACTTGATGATCTCGTGTTTGCCCGTGCGCTCGGCCATCGCCGCCCAGACACCACTGACGATGACGTTGCCCAGGAACAGGCAGGCGCACAGCAGGTGGATGATCTTCAGGCTGGGGCTCATTTTTCAACCTTCGGGGCCTCGTGCGAATCGCTTTGCGCCCGCTTGCGGGCAGTCTCGGCGGCGGCCTTCTTCAGGTCGCGCAGTTGCCACCATACAAACAGTCCCAGCGCGGCCAACAGGGTGCCAGCCTCCAGCAGCTTGAGCGCGTTGGTGTCTGACACAGCGGGTGACGTCGCTGGGGCAATCAGCGAAGGGCTTGTTGCTGTTCGGACAAACGGCCAAAGAGGTTGGCCATCCAGCCCATGCGCTCGTCGAAGCTGCGATTCGGCACCGACCAGTGGCTTGAGGCGATCGCCGAATCGGGCTCAGCAGCTGCAGCGTCGACCAGGAACTGGATCGCCAGCAGCGGCGTGGCGTCGCCCAACGGCTGGCTGGGCGCAATGAAGGCCGCACCCGTGGCCTTGGCGATAAGCGCCAGTTTGCGCCGGCCCGACACCACTGCGCGGTGGCTGATGGAGTCCAGCCCGTCGCGCTCGAGTTGGTGGCCGATGTCGGCATAGACCAGGCGCGCGGCGTGGATGGCGGGGCGGCAGTCGCGCGGCAGTTCGGGAATGCCGTGTTCGGCCCGGACATACAGCGCATCAGCGGCGTGCAGCAGGCGCTGCGTGCAGCGGGCTATTGCCGCATTGAAGACCGGTTGGCGCATCCAGGCGTCCACGTCCAGCCCTTCTTCGCGCAACCACTGGCGCGGCAAGTAGAGGCGGCCGTTGCGGGCGTCTTCGCCGACGTCGCGCGCGATGTTGGTCAGCTGCATGGCCACGCCGAGCTCACAGGCGCGGGCCAGGGCGCTGGCACTGCGCGTGTCCATCACCAGCGCCATCATGGCGCCGACGGTGCCGGCCACGCGGGCGCCGTAGGCCTGCACGTCTTCCAGGGTTTCGTACAGGCGGCCCTGGGCGTCCCACAGGAAGCCTTCGAGCAGGGCGTCGAGCAGCGCGCGCGGGATGTGGAATTGGTGCACTGCGCGGCACAGCGCACGGTCGGCGTCCACCGGGCCGGGGCGGCCGTCATAGATGGCATCCAGCCGGGCCGTCAGTTCGCGCATGGCGGCGTGCGGGTCGCCGCCGAGGTCGACCAGGTCGTCGGCAAGCCGGCAAAAGGCATACAGCGCGGTGGCGGGTTCACGCACCCGCGCCGGCAGCAGCAGCGAGGCGGCGAAAAAGGTCTTGGAGCCGCCGCGCATGAGCTTGCGGCAGGCCTGCTGGTCGTAGCCCAGCATGGCGCCACTGCCGCCTTCGGCGTCGTGGGAGATGTGCGAGGTGGGGTCAGCGAACGATGGCGACATGGACTGCTTCCTCTTCGGCCAGGGGCCGTGGTGGGACGGTGGGCGCCGGGTGCTTGCTGCGGTGGCGCATGGCCCAACGCCACAGCGCGGTGGCGTTGACGGGCAGCACCAACAGCGCGTGCTCGAGTATCGCCAGCGCCAGCATCGTGCCAACCAGCGTCAACCCGAGTGCTTGAATCGGGGGGGTGGTGCCGGCCAGCGCCTGCATCACCAGCCAGGCCAGCACTGCGCAGGCAGCGGCCACGGCGAAGGGAAAGAAGGCGTTCATGGCGCGGCGGCGGAAGTAGCTTTGCAGGTAGACCAGATGCGGCGGCAGGAATTCCTCGCTGAGGTTGCGCACGCCGAAGAACAGGTTGAGCTTGGCGCTGGTGCGCATGGCCCACAGCACCAAGAAGGTGGCGGTGCCAGTTTGGTTGGGTGCCCCCCAGGTGAGCGCCACGATGAACACGCCCACGGCCAGGATGGCCAGCTCATGCCACAGGATGGCCTGCACGGCCTGCACGAAGCGCGGCCAGCCCACGGCGCCAGGCTGCAGCGCCCGCTGGCGCGGGCCGGTGACCCAGCCGGTGAGAAAGCTCAGCTCGTGCCAGCCCCACACCAGCAAGGCGCAGGTGAAGGCGCAGTAGGTGCCGGCCACGCTGGTCTGGCCGGCGGTGTGGGCCAGTCCCACCAACGCCGCCACGGCCACCCCCGACGAGATCACCAGGCTCCAGCGGAAGGTGCCGCGCGGCAGGTTGTCCAGCAGCAGGATCAGGCCGGTGCTGAACCACCAGATGAACACCGCAAACAGCGCGGCCAGGGCCAGCTCGGTCATGCGTGGTGCCGGGTGCGGTGCGTCAGGGCGTGCATCGAGGGGTGCGTGGCATGGAGGGACATCGGAACCGGGTCGTCCCTACCAGGCCGGCGCCATGCGCACTTGCGCGGGCAGTTCGTGGCGCAGCATGGGCAGCGTGTACAGGCGGGCGAAGGTCGCCACGCCCACGACGGCCCAGCCAGCGCGCTTGACGAAGCCGAGCACGCCGCCCTGCGCCTTGGCCGCGTCGATGCGCGTCTGCACCTCGAACAGCCGCGACATGCCGGCGCGGAAGGCGGGGTTGTCGATGTCCAGTGAGATCGGGAACACCTGCTTGGTGATCTCGTTGGTGATGCGGAACACGGTGTAGTCGTAGGCCGTGGGGTCCAGGCCCATGGCGGCCTTGAGCTGCGGACGGGTGTGGTCGCGCACGTACATGGTGGCGTACACGGCGAGCAGGAAAAATCGGATCCACAGCAGGTTGCCGCCGCGCAGCAGATGCGGGTTGGCGCGCATGATCAGCGCGAACGACTCGCCGTGGCGGAATTCGTCGTTGCACCAGCGTTCGAACCAGCTGAAGATGGGGTGGAAGCGCAACTCCGGGTGGCGTTCGAGCTGGCGGTAGATGGTGATGTAGCGCGCGTAGCCGATCTTCTCCGACAGGTAGGTCGCGTAGAAGATGTACTTGGGCTTGAAGTAGGTGTAGGCCTTGGTGCGCTTCAGGCTGCCCATGTCGATGCCCAGGCCGAAGTCCTTCAGGCTCTGGTTGATGAAGCCGGCGTGGCGCGATTCGTCGCGCGCCATGAAGCGCATCAGCGTCTTGATGTCGGGGTTGGTGACGTTCTTCTGGATCTCGTTGTAGAGGATGCAGCCCGAAAACTCCGAGGTCAGCGACGAGATCAGGAATTCGAGGAATTCCTTGCGCAGCTCGGGGCTGACCTGCGAGAAGCGCTCGGCGACTTCGGTGGTGAATTCCGGCGTGCGCTGGAAGTGGTCGTGGTTGTTGTCGCCTTCGTACTCGGCCAGCATCTTGTCCCACTCGGTGCGCAGCGCGGACACGTCGAGCCGGTCCATGGCCTTGAAATCGGTGGTGTAGAAGCGCGGGCTGAGCAGGCTGTCCTGCACGGCCTGGTCGTTGGCTTGCTGGGCGCTGGTGATGGCTTCTGCGGCGGTCATGGCTTGTTCCCTTGGGACATCAGGGTTTGAGATCAGGGTTTCAGATTCGGGTCGAGCAGGCGGGCGAAGACGCCGGCGTTGGCGGGACCGAAGGATTCGAGGTCGATACGCTGGCCGGTCGAGGGGTCGAACAGCGTCAGGCGGTTGTCAGTGCGAGCGATGAGCTGGAAGGGCGGCTGCGCGCCGATGCCGCGAGAGAAACGCTCGCGCGTCAGCGCGCGCAGGGAGCCGCGCACGAAGCCCTGTTCGCCACGCAGCATGGTCACGAGCTGGCCGGTGCTTGCGTCGGTCACAGCCACGCCGCCGTCAGGCGCGTCCTCGAAGCGCAGAGAGCGCTCGGTAACGACAGCCGAGGCCAATTGATCGGGGCCGTTGCCGGTGATGCGCACCAGGCCCACGGCGATCAAGGTGAAGGCCAGGATGCCGCCGACGCACAACAGCACCCAGCGCGGGAAGGTGTCGGGTGCGACGGCGCCGCCCAGGGCCTGGGTGCGGGGGGTCATGTCGGGCTTGCGCGCCATTGCGGCACGCTGGCGGGTGCGGCGGGCTGGGTGCTGCCTGCAGCGGTTGTCGCAGTCGCTGCAGGCGCAGCGGCTTGCGCGGCACTGCCCGTGGCGGCCTTCCAGGCCTGCGTGACTTTTCCAGCCACGGCCTCGGCATCGGCCACGCCACGCAGTGTGGGTTCGGGCCGGGTGATGCGCCAGGGGCGCACGCTGGGCCACAGTTGCAGCCAGGCAATGCGGTCGCTGCCCGCCAGGGTCAGGGTGATGTCGCCAAAGCCACCGGCATACCGGCGCAGGGCGGCTGCCGACAGCGTCTTCAGCGGCAGGTTGAAGGTGACAGTGAGCACGATGCCCACGCGCATCACGACGCGCCTGTCAGTCAGCGTGTAGACGGTGGTGCGCGCCGTCAGCCAGGCCAGCAGCGCGATGCTGCCCAGGCACACCACCGCAAGCGGCGCCAGCCACTTCAAGGACGCCAATGCCAACAGCAGGTTGGCGCCTTGCATCAGCGCGGACACCACCATGTAAGCCATCAGCAGGGAGAAATAGAGCGTGAGCTTGCGGATGTGAAAGACGCGCCGGGCCAGGGTCGCGAAATCGGGCGACCCTTGCCACAGGATGTGTTCGTCGGCCGGCAGCCTTTCCGGCAGCCCGTACTGGGGTTCGAACTCGTGTTCGTGGCCGTGGCTCTCAATGCTCATGTGCTGTCTCCAGACTGCTTTTGGTCAGCCAGCGGCTCAGATCAAGGGCTCGCTGCGCTTGGCGTCAGCGTAGAGCGTACCGCCGCCGTAATAGCCACTGATTTTGTCTTCTTCTAGCTTGGTGACCTGGTCTGTGCTGCGCGTGCCGGGCACGTCGGCGAAGTGGTGGCCGTAGATGGAATTCACCTCGACCTGGTTGCGACGGATGCGCGCAAACGGCACCGGCAACAGCACGCGGCGCGAGCCGCCCTTGACCGGTGTTTCCACCTCGAGGTAGCGGAACATCATCTCGGTGGAGTCGATCCACAGGTCGCGCACCACGCCGCCTTGCTTGCCGTCGCCGCCCATCACGGGCAGGCCGCGCGGGTCCACGTCCTGCTTGGCGACGCTGTAGGCAGGCAGCACGCGCAAGGGCTGGATCACCGGCGTGCCGTGCGAGGACATCTCGGCGACGTCTTCGCGCAAGGCATAGGCGCCTGGGCCGACGCCGGAGAGCATGGCGTTGCCGGTGGGTTCGATGGACGAGCCGGGCATCAGCGATGTGGCCCGGGCCATGACCGTGGGTTCGCCGCGGTGCAGGTCGGGGATGGTCACGCTCTTGCCGCCGGCCAGCAGGTAGGTCTTGGGCTTGGGGATGGGGAAGCCAGTGACGACGGCGCGTCCGATGCTGGCGGACTCCAGCGGGAAGCCCTCGCGGTGGCCCTCGCGAACGAGGTAGTAGATCAACCCGGCAAAAAAGATCCAGAAAACGTACAGCAGGATCTGAGCCAGATCGACATAGCCGGTGATAACTCCGACGGTTTGCATGGTGCCTTCTCCTTGTGGGCGCCGAGTCGTGAACTCAGCCGGGCAGGTCGGCCAAGCCGAGCCTGTGTTGGGAACTGGGGGACGTGGAAATGTGGCCGCTGCGGCCGACGAGCGGACCGATGGCGACCAGCGTGATGAACAACAGCAAGAGTTCGAGGTGGTAGACGACGCTGTAGCCGGTGGCTGGGCTGTTCAGGCTCGCGCCCAGCACATCCTGCGTAGCCAGCGCTGAAACACCGTCGCGCAGTGCACCGCCGATGAACATGGCCAGCCCGGCGGCCAACGACTGCACGGCGCCCCAGGCGCCCAGCGCCAGGCCGACATAGCCGCCGGTTTCAAGCTTCATGGCGGCGTACAGCGTGCCCACCGCGAACAGGCCGCCGCCCAGGCCAATGCCCAGCGCGCCGGCACGGAAGAGATCGCCTGAGCCCATGGGTGCGGCGAAGATCACGGCTGAAAACGAAGGCAGGCCGACCAGCGCGCCATAGGCCGCCAGGCGCAGCGGGTCGACGCCCCGGGCCAGTTGCCGGCCGGCCACCACGAAGCCGATCAAGGCCCCGCCTGCGAGCATGGCGGTGAGCGCGCTGGTGGCGCCCACGCTCAAGCCCAGGATCTCGCCGCCGTAGGGTTCTAGGATGATGTCCTGCATGTTGAAGGCCAGCGTGCCCAGGCCGGTGGCCCACAGGAAGCGACGTGTCCGGCCCTTGCTGATGAACTCGCGCCACACCTGCCGGAAGGGCGGGGGCCGCACGGCTTTCAGCGCCTCGGCGCGCTGCGAGTTGCGCGCTTCCTGCTTCCACAGTGCGAAGCAGTTCAGCGCCAGCACCACCAGTGCTGTGCCCTGGATGACCTGCACCAGGCGCTGCGGGCTGAAGTCGGCGAGCAGGAAGCTGTAGACCAGGCTGCCGCCCACCGCGCCGGCCAGCAGCATGATGTACATCAGCGCGACCACACGCGGGCGGGTCTCGTCGCTGGCCTGGTCGCTGGCCAGGGCCAGGCCGGCGGTCTGCGAGGTCTGCAGGCCGGCGCCCACGGCCAGGAAAGCCAGGGCCGCGGCCATCTGGCCAAACCACCAGGGCACGGGCACGGCGCCTTGGCCCGACAACACCAGCAGGGCGAAGGGCATCACGGCCAGGCCGAAGAACTGGATCAGCGTGCCGCCCCACATGAAGGGCACCCGCTTCCAGCCGAAGGCCGAGCGGTGGGTGTCGGACTGGTAGCCCGTGACGGCGCGAAAGGGTGCCACCAGCAGGGGCAGTGCCAGCATCAGCGCCACCAGCCAGGCGGCGACACCCAGCTCGACGATCATCACCCGGTTCAGCGTGCCCACCAGCAGCGCCGTTGTCATGCCCATGGTGACCTTGAACAGCGACAGGCGCAGCAGCCGCGGCAAGGGCAGGCCGGGGCTGGCGACATCGGCAAAGGGCATCCACTGCGCCGGCATGCGCCGCGCGACACGGGTGAAGATCGTCGTCTTCATGCGCAACTCCACTCCATGGCTTGCGACTTGTAGAAGCCGCTGGACACGCGTTCGGTGCGGCCGGCCTGCCAGTTCGACAGCACGCGGTCCTGCGCGCGCATGGCTTCCAGCGTGTCGGCGGCCATGGGGTTGAGCCAGGGCGCGCGGTCGCCACGCGGGAACAGGCGGCCGACCGAGATCATGGCGGCCAGCAGCGGCGTGCGCGGCGCGAAGGTGAAGACGATGGAACCCGACGTTCGCTCGGCCAGCCGCGACAGCGCCGAGACGGCGTCGCTGGTGCCGTAATGGATGATGGAGTCCATCGCCACGACATGGTCGAAGTGGCCGAGCAGCGGGTCCAGCATGTCGCCACTGCGGAAGTCGATGCTGCCGTGGCCCAGGGCCTCGGGCATGCGCTGGCGGGCGAGGTTGACCAGCGTGGGCGACAGGTCGATGGCGACCACGTCGGCACCGCGCCGCGCGGCTTCGACCGCGAAGGCACCGGTGCCGCAGCCCGCATCAAGGATGCGCCGGCCGTGCAGGTCGGCGGGCAGCCAGGACAGCAGCGTGGCACGCATGCGGTCGCGGCCGGCGCGCACGGTGGCGCGGATGCGGCCGACGGGTGCGTCGGAGGTGAGCCGTTCCCAGGCGGCCACGGCGGTGCGATCGAAGTAGTGCTCGATCTGGCCGCGGCGCTGGGCGTAGGTGGTGCTGTCCATGGGGTACTGCTTTCCGTGGAGTGGATCAGTCGAAGCCGAGCAGGTCGAAGATGTCGCGGTCCTTCATGGGGTCGCAGAGCAGGGGCTCCACGCCCACCCACAGCTTGGCGGCCAGGCGCATGTATTCCTCTTGCACGGCGCGCAGCTCGGGCGAGTCCTCCATCTCGAACAGCGTGGACTTCTTCAGCCGGCTGCGCCGGATCACGTCCAGCGACGGGAAGCGGGCCATGGTCTGCAGGCCGACACGCTCGTTGTACTTGTCGATCTGGTCGGTTTCGTCGCTGCGGTTGGCAATCACGCCACCCAGCCGAACGTTGTAGTTCTTGGC
>JANNWL010000116.1:0-12901 GCA_031414735.1 Burkholderiales bacterium
GTGGCCCGAGGTGCACTGGGCGCCGGACTACAAGCGCTCGTCGAGGGTCGACCTCAACACGCTGACGCGCGAACAGGTGGCGAGCTGGAAGCCCGGCGACACGCTGCTGCTGAACGGCAAGATGCTGACCGGCCGCGACGCGGCGCACAAGCGCATCCAGGACATGCTGGCGCGTGGTGAGAAGCTGCCGGTGGACTTCACCAACCGTGTCATCTACTACGTCGGCCCGGTCGACCCGGTGCGCGACGAGGTGATGGGCCCGGCCGGCCCGACCACGGCCACGCGCATGGACAAATTCACCGAGATGATGCTGGCGCAAACCGGTCTCATCGGCATGATCGGCAAGGCCGAGCGCGGCCCGACCGGTATCGCCGCCATCCAGAAACACAAGAGCGCTTACCTGATGGCCGTGGGCGGTGCCGCCTACCTGGTGGCCAAGGCCATCAAGCATGCCGAGGTGGTGGGCTTCGCCGACCTGGGCATGGAGGCCATCTACGAGTTCGACGTGCAGGACATGCCAGTGACGGTGGCTGTCAGCGCCGACGGCACCAGCGTGCACGACACGGGACCGAAGGAGTGGCAGGCGAAGATCGGCAAGATTCCGGTCGTGACGGCCTGACCCCGAACAAGTGGCCCAACATTTCGAAGTCCACCCGCAGAACCCGCAGCCCCGGCTGCTGAAGCAGGCGGCTGCCATCCTGCAAGCCGGTGGCATTGCCGCGGTGCCCACCGACAGCAGCTATGCGCTGGTGTGCCGGCTGGACGACAAGGCCGCTGCCGAGAACCTGCGCCGGATCCGCCAGGTCGATGACAAACATCACCTGACACTGCTGTGCCGCGACCTCAGTGAACTGGCCAGTTATGCGCGCGTCGACAACCGGCAGTTCAGGCTGCTCAAGCTGGGCACGCCGGGGCCCTACACCTTCATCCTCGAAGCCACGAAGGAAGTGCCACGGCGGCTGTCGCATCCGTCACGCCGCACGATCGGCTTGCGTGTGCCCGACCACCGCGTGACGCAAGAACTGCTGGCGCTGTTTGGTGAGCCGCTGCTGGCCACGACGCTGATCCCGCCGGGCGAGACCGAGGCGCTGAACGACGCCGAGGACATCCGCCAGCGCTTCGAGAAAGTGCTGCAGGCCGTGGTCGATGCCGGGGCCTGCCCGATGCAACCCACCACCGTGGTCGACCTGACGGGCGACGACCCGGTGGTCGTGCGCCAGGGCCGGGGGGACCTGAAGCGGCTGGGCCTTTGAGGCGCCTGCGCGGCGTCAACCCCCGCGCGCCAAAGCCACGCGCAAACGCTCTGCGTTGAAGCCCAGCTGCGGCTTGCCGCGCACCACCAGCACCGGGGTGCCGGCGGCGCCCAAGGCGTCGTAGTCAGCGCGGCAGGTGGCATCGCGCTCGATCAGGCATTCGCTGAATACCACCTCGTTTCGACGCAGCCACATCCGCGCTTGCAGACAGATGGCGCAGTTCTCCGACGAGATCATGCGGATGTCGCCCGGCCGCGCCAGTGACGCGATCTGCCGACCCTGGGCGTCGTCATGCCGGTCCACCCACCAGCGGTTGGCGCCAGACACCGCCAGTACCAGCAGCACCAGCCCCAGAAGTTGCTTGCCGGACGCCTTCACGACCGGACTACAGCGCCGCCGTGACGACCATCTCCACGCGCCACTCGGGCTTGGCCAGGCGCGCCACCACGGTGGCACGGGCCGGCGCGTGGCCGGCCGGCAGCCAGGCCTCCCACACGGCATTCAGCGCGGGGAAGTCGGCCAGATCAGTGATGAAGATCTGGCACATCAGCAGCCGGCTCTTGTCGCTGCCGGCCCGGGCCAGCAAGGCGTCGATGGCGGCCAGCACCTGGGCTGTCTGGCCGGCCATGTCCTGCGTGGCGTCGGCCGGCACCTGGCCGGCCAGGTAGCAGACGCCGTTGTGCACGGTCATCTCGGACAAGCGCGTGCCGACATCGAATCTCTGAACCATCGTGATCTCCCGGGTTACTTGCGGTGCTTGCGCGGTGGGCCGTGGCGGTGGTGCGGCTTGTCGCGCGTGGGCAGCGGCCGCAGCGGCGCGGCCACCTTGTGCCCCAGCTTGCTTTCGGTGCCGGCAATCAGCTTGCGCAGGTTGCCTTCATGGCGCCACACCAGCAGCAGGCTCATGACGGCGATGGGCAGCAGGGCAGGCTCCACACCCCAGATCAGCGCCTGGTAGAACGGCGCAAAAGCGGCGGCCACCATGGCGGCCAGCGAAACATAGCGGGAGAACGCCAGCACGATGGCGAAGCTGAGCAAGGTGGCCGCGCCCAATGCGGGGTTGATGGCCATCAGCACACCCGCCGCAGTGGCCACGCCCTTGCCGCCCTGGAAGCGGAAGAACGCCGGGTACAGGTGACCCAGAAAGGCCGCCAGGCCCACGAACGCCGCCGTGGTCTCGCCCAAGCCCCAGCGCGGGCCGTAGATCAGCACCAGCAACACGGGCAGGTAGCCCTTCAAGGCATCCAGCGCCAGAGTGATCAGCGCCGCGGGCTTGCTGCCCGATCGCAGCACGTTGTTGGCCCCCGGGTTGCCCGAGCCATAGCCACGCGGGTCGGCAAGACCCATCAAGCGGCTGATGATGACAGCGAAGGACAGCGAGCCGATGAGGTAGGCCGCCAGCAGTGCGGCAACAGTGGGTAGTGCAGACATCAGCCAGAGTTTACGTGCCGCCTGAGGCCGCCCCAACCACCGCACCACCCGCCGCCCCACCCAGGGCGCAATGCACGGCGCGCGCACCCAGCACGTCCACCAACACCCCCGGCGACAGACCCACCAAAAATCCGCGCCGCCCGCCGTTGATGTAGATGCGCGGCAGCGCCAGCACGCTGTGCTCCACCCACACCGGCAGCACCTTGCGCAGGCCGAAGGGCGAGGTGCCGCCGATGAGGTAACCGCTGTGCCGCTGCGCGACATCGGGCCTGCAAGGCTCGACCGCCTTGACGCCGATCTCGCGCGCCAGGTTCTTGGTGCTCACCTGGCAGTCGCCGTGCATCAGCACGATCAGCGGCTGCGCCTTGTCGTCCTGCATCACCAGGGTCTTGACCACCGCATGTTCAGGCACGCCCAGTTGCCGCGCCGACTCACCCGTGCCGCCGTGGTCCACGTAGTCGTAGGGGTGCTCGGTGAAGTCCACTCCGGCCCGTCGCAGCACCTGCGTGGCGGGGGTCTCGCTCACGTGCTTGTCCTTCTTCGCCATGGCACACCCCGGCCGCAGTCACTGCGCCGGGTCACGCAGGCGCCAGCGCACCTGGTCGATGGCGGCCAGCAACTCGGGCGACAGGGTGGTGTCCCAGGCGGCCAGGTTGTCGTCCAGTTGCGCCAGCGAGGTCACGCCGATGATGGTGCTGGCCACGCGCCAGCTGCCGTAGCAGAAGGCCAGCGCCATCTGTGTCGGCGTCAGGCCATGGGCACGCGCCAGGGCGTTGTACTCGCGCGCAGCGACCAGCGTCTCGGCCCGCGCCCAGCGCTGCTTGCGCATGCTCTCGAAGCGCGCCATGCGGCCCAAACCGGGCTGTGCGGGGTCCAGGCCGGCGTCGTCATATTTGCCCGTCAAGCTGCCGAATCCCAACGGCGAGTAGGCCAGCAACGCGGTGCCCGTGCGGTGCAGCGCTTCGTCCAGCGCGTTGTCCAGACTGCGGTTGACCAAGGCGTACGGGTTCTGCACGCTCACCACGCGCGGCAGGCCGTGTTGTTCGGCCACGCGCAGGAACTCCATCAGCCCCCAGGGCGACTCGTTGGACAGCCCGATGTGGCGCACCTTGCCCGCCTTGACCAGCCCGTCCAGCGCCTGCAGCTGCGCCAGGATCGACGTCTGCGGCTGGTCCTTGGCGGGGTCGAAGTAGAGGCCGCCGAAGATCGCGGCGTTGCGGTTCGGCCAGTGGATCTGGTACAGATCGATGCAGTCAGTTTGCAAACGCAACAGGCTGTCGTCGCAGGCCTGTGCGATGTGCTCGGGCCGCAGGTCGGTGGCGCCGCCGCGTATCCAGTCCATGTTGCGCGACGGCCCGGCCACCTTGGTCGCCAACACCACCTGGCGGCGCGCGCCGGGGTTCTTGGCGAACCAGTCGCCGATGATGGCTTCCGTGGCGCCGAAGGTCTCGCGCCGCGCCGGCACCGAGTACATCTCTGCCGTGTCGATGAAGTTCAGGCCGCGCGCCAGGGCGTGGTCCAGGATCTGGTGGGCGGCCTCCAGGCCCACCTGTTCGCCGAAGGTCATGGTGCCCAGGCAGATGGGCGTGACCTGCAGGTCGGAATGGCCGAGCTTGATCTTGTTCATGGGGAGCGGGAATGCGTGGGCGCCATGCGCGGAAGCGGCGCAGTGTGCCGCAAAGCGGGTCAAGCCCCGCCGGCGCGGGCCTCTTCCTGCAGCCGCAGCAAACGGCGCTGGACCTTGCCGGTGGTCGTCATGGGCAGGCTGGCCACGAACTCGATTTCCTTGGGGTACTCGTAGGGCGCGAGCCGGCCGCGGACATGCTGCTGCAGCTCGTGCACCAACGCGTCGTCGCCCACGCAGCCCGGGGCCAGCACCACGTAGGCCTTGACCACCGCACCGCGTTCGGCGTCTGGCTTGGGCACCACGGCGGCGTTGGCCACGGCCGGGTGGCGCACCAGGCAGTTTTCCACCTCGCTGGGGCCGATGCGGTAGCCGGCGGACTTGAAGACGTCGTCGCTGCGGCCCTGGTACCAGAGGTAGCCGTCTTCGTCCATCACCGCGCTGTCGCCCGTGCGGCACCAGCTGTTGGCCGGGTCGCCGGTGAACTTGGCCTGGGTGGCTGCGTCCTGGCCCCAGTAACCCAGGAAGAAGACCGGATCGGGATGGCCGTGCACGTCACGCCGGTGCACCGCCACGTCGCCCGGCGTGCCGCGCGGGCATTCTTGGCCGGCGTCGTCGATGACCGCCACGCGGTGCCCCGGGTAGGCGCGGCCCATGCTGCCCGGCCGCGCCGGCCATGCCGGCTGGCTCAGGCTTTTCACATCGATGAAGCGGGCGCAGTTGCCGACGACGTAGTTGATCTCGGTTTGCCCAAACATCTCGTTCACCGTCACGCCCAGCGCGTCGCGGCACCAGTCGAAGACTGCGTCGCCTACGGCCTCGCCCGCACTCATCACGGCTTGCAGCTTCAAGCGGTAGCGCTCGCGCGGCAAGGGCACCGCCTTCATCATCGCCTTCAAGGCGGTTGGGAAGAGAAAGGTGTGCGTCACGCCGTGGCGCTGCAGCAATGCAAAGGCGGTCTCCGGCGCGAAGCGGCCCTGGTAGGCGACGATGCGCCGGCCGAAGTACAGCGTGGGCAGCAAGGCATCCATCAGGCCACCGGTCCAGGCCCAGTCCGCAGGACTCCAGAACACGCTGCCGCCGGGGGCGTCGAACCAGTTCTGACTGCACACGAAGCCGCTGAGGTTGCCGATGAGTGCGCGGTGCGGAATCAGCGCGCCCTTGGCCAGGCCGGTGGTGCCGCTCGTGTAAATGAGCACGGCCGGGTCGTCGGCATGGGTCATCACGCGGTCGAACTCAGGTGCGGCGGCGGCCAACGCCAAGTCCCAGTCGGCATCGCCCTGCCCCGCAGCCGCGCCCACCGCCAGCACGTGGCGCAGGGCCGGGCACTCGGCGCGCACCGACTGCAGCGTGGCGATGCCGTTCTCATCGGCCAGGGCCAGCACGGCGCCGCTGTCCTGCAGCCGATAGGCCAGGGCCTCGGGCCCAAACAGCATCGACAGCGGGACCACCACCGCGCCCAGCAGATACACCGCCATGTGGGCCACTGCGGCTTCTGGCCGCTGCGGCAACACCAGGGCCACGCGATCGCCACGCCGCACCCCCCGGCCGCGCAGCGCGTTCGCCAGCCGCTTGGCCTGCCGCTGAAGCTGCCCATAGCTCAGCTCGCCATGGCGGCCGTCCTCATGCTCCCAAGCCACGGCCACGCGCCGCGCCGTGACCGCACGGGCTGCCCAGCGGGTGCAGCAGACCTCAGCGATGTTGAATTGTTCCGGCACCTGCCAGGCAAAACTGGCGTGCAGGACGCTGTAGGCGTCGTCCGTTGCTCTCTTCATAGCCGCAGCTTACGGGGCGACAGCCGCACGGCGGCCTGCGGCAAACCCCGCACCCGAATCAAGTTCGGCGCTGCGTGGCCGAAAAACATCTCAGTGCCCGGGCTCGCTGAGCCCACCGCTCCATCCAGATCCAACCGGCCAAGCCCATGCAACTCGCAGCCCTGTCGTCCGTCAAGCACCGCATCCAGGTGAACACACCGCTGCCCTTCAACGTGCGCAGCGCCGACAAGACCCTGATGCTGGCCCGCGGCCAACGCGTGGTGTCGCAAGAGCAGCTCGAGGCACTCTTCGAGCGCGGCGCGCTGGTCGACATCGCCGAATTGCAGACCGCGCGTGAAGAAGTCATGAAGGCACCCCGCTCGCAATTGCCGCAGCTGTGGTCGCAGAGCATGGACCGCGTGGCCCAGGCCATCCGTCAGTCGCCGGAGGACGCCGGCTTTCGCAACGCCCTGGAAGAAGCCAGCACGCCGGTGCTGTCGCTGATCGAGCGCGACCCCGACCTGGCCATCTTCCAGGTGTTGCGCCAAGGCGCGGGTGCCGACACCGATTACGGCGCACGGCGCGCGCTGCACGCCGCCATCACCAGCCACCTGGTGGCCCACCGCCTGGGTTGGGACAGCGCCGACGCCGACCGCGCCTTCAAGGTCGCACTGACCATGAACTTGTCGATGCTGGAACTGCAGGGCCAGCTGTCGCGCCAGACCACACCGCCCACGCCCGAGCAGCGCGCCACCCTGCAGACCCACCCCATGCGCAGCGTGCAGATGCTGGAGCTGGCGGGCGTGACCGACGCGGACTGGCTGCAGGCCGTGCTGCACCACCACGAAAGCGAAGACGGCGGCGGCTACCCCAGCGGCCGCAGCGACGTGGGCGACCTCGCGTCACTGGCGCGGCGTGCCGACGTGTACACGTCCAAGCTGGCCTCACGGTCCAACCGCGCCAGCCTGGCCGCCGACGTGGCGGGACGCCAGATGTTCATGCAAGATCCGGGGCACCCGATGACGGCCGCGCTGGTGAAGGAATTCGGCGTCTACCCGCCGGGCTGCCACGTGCGCTTGTCGTCCGGTGAACTGGCCATCGTCGTGGCACGTGGCCCGACTGTCACCACGCCGGTGGTGGCCTGCCTGACCAACGCCCGCGGCGCGCCACTGCAAAGCCCCGTACGACGCGACACCACGGACCGCGCACACGCCGTGTTGTCGGTGGTGGGCGAAGGCAGCATCAGCGTGCGCATGCCCGTCGACCAGCTGCTGAAGCTGGCCGCCGCGTAGGCTGGCGGGCACGGCCGGTCAGGGCCGGGCGAACCCCTGCAGCGTGTCGCCGGTGATGCGGCAGATGCGCCAGTCGGGCATCACCGCAGCACCCATGCTTTCGTAGAAGCGGATGGCGTTCTCGTTCCAGTCGAGCACGCTCCACTCGAAGCGCCCGCAACCCCGTTCCACCGCCAGCGCGCCCAGGTGCTGCAACAGCGCCTTGCCCAGGCCCGCTCCGCGGTGCGCCGGCTGCACGTACAGGTCTTCCAGGTACAGCCCCGGCTGGCACAGGAAGGTGCTGAAGTTGGTGAAGAACAGCGCGAAGGCGACCACCTGGCCGTCCACCTCGGCCACCACCGCCTCGGCCGCCGGCCGCGGCCCAAACAGGTGCGGCGCCATCGATTCCGGCGTGGCCACCATCAGGTGTTCGAGCTTTTCGAACACCGCCAGCTCGCGGATCAGGCCGACGATGGCGGGCATGTCGGTGGGGGTGGCGGGGCGGAGGGTGGGGATGCGGGCGTTCATGCCTCGATTGTTGCGCGGACTGCAGCACCTACCGACCGGCAGCCCGCCTGGCCTAAAGTCCCCCCATGACCTACCAAATCCACCGCACCGGCCACAGCCGCTCCCTGTCCATCCGCAACCTGCGTTATCACCTGACCACCTGGGGTGACGAGTCGCTGGTGAGCGCGCAGCACCCGCCTCTGGTCATGCTGCACGGCTGGATGGACGTGGGGGCGTCGTTCCAGTTCGTCGTCGACGCGTTGGCAGAGATTGAAGGTGACAGCCGCTTCGTCGTGGCCCTGGACTGGCGCGGCTTTGGCCTGACGGAGACGCCGGGCGCCGACACCTATTGGTTCGCCGACTACCTGGCCGACCTGGACGCCGTGCTCGACGCCCTGTTCCCAAACGGTGCGGTCGACCTGCTGGGCCACAGCATGGGCGGCAACGTGGCGATGAGCTACGGCGGCGTGCGGCCCGAGCGCATCCGCCGCTTGGTGAACCTGGAAGGCTTCGGCATGCCCGAAGCGCAGCCGCACCAGGCGCCGAAGCGGCTGGTGCAGTGGCTGGACGAACTGCGCCAACCCACGCAGCTGCGTCCCTACGACAGCCTGCAGGCCGTGGCTGACCGGCTGATCAAGAACAACCCCCTGCTCACGCCCGACAAGGCGGCCTGGCTGGCGCCGCACTGGGCCGGCCAGGGGGACGACGGCCAGTGGCACATCCGCGGCAACCCGGCGCACAAGCGCGTCAACCCGATGCTTTACCGCAAGGAAGAAGTGCTGGCGGCCTGGCGGCTCATCAGCGCGCCGGTGTTGTGGGTTGAGGGCGACCAGACCGACGTGGCCAAGTGGTGGGGCCACCGCTACCCGCGCAGCGACTTCGAGGCGCGGCTGGCCGTGGTGCCCCGCGTGGAGCGCGCGCTGCTGTCGCCCTGCGGCCACATGCTGCACCACGACCAGCCGCAGGCATTGGCTGCCCACTTGAGGGGGTTTCTGGGCGCCTGCTGAAGCGGCAGCGCGTGCCAAAATCGCGGGTTGCACACCGCACATGAAAGCCCCGCATGGACACCGAACAGATCAATGCCATAGGCAGCCTGCTTGCCGACCTGAGCACCCGCACCGAACAGCTCCGGGGGTATCTTTGACTACGACCGCAAAGCCCTGCGGCTGAACGAGGTCAACGCCGCGCTCGAGAACCCCACTGTCTGGAACGAGCCCAAACGGGCGCAGGAACTGGGGCGCGAGAAGAAGACACTGGAAACGGTGGTGCAGACCATAGACCATCTGCGCAGCAACCTCGACGACAACGCCGAGCTCTACGAGATGAGCAAGGCCGAGGGCGCACTGGATGACCTGGCTGCGATAGAGGCCGAGGCGCATGCGCTGCGCACGACCGTCGAGGAACTCGAGTTCCGCCGCATGTTCAGCAACCCGGCCGATCCGGGCAACTGCTTCATCGACATCCAGGCCGGCGCCGGCGGAACCGAGGCCTGTGACTGGGCCAGCATGCTGTTGCGCCAGTACCTGAAGTACGCCGAACGCAAGGGCTGGAAGGCCACACTGGAAGACGAGACCGCGGGCGACGTGGCCGGCATCAAGAGTGCCACCATCAAGGTCGAAGGCGACTACGCCTTCGGCCACCTGCGCACCGAAACCGGCGTGCACCGGCTGGTGCGCAAGAGCCCCTTCGATTCGTCAGGCGGCCGCCACACCAGCTTCGCCAGCCTGTTCGTGTACCCGGAAGTGGACGATTCGATCGAGATCGACATCAACCCGTCCGACGTGCGCGTGGACACCTTCCGCGCCAGCGGCGCCGGCGGCCAGCACATCAACAAGACGGATTCGGCGGTGCGCCTGACGCACCTGCCCACCGGCATCGTCGTGCAATGCCAGGACGGCCGCAGCCAGCACAGCAACCGCGACGTGGCCTGGAAGCGGCTGCGCTCGCGGCTGTTCGACCACGAGATGCGCAAGCGAATGGAAGAGCAGCAGAAGCTCGAAGACACCAAGACCGACGTCGGCTGGGGCCACCAGATCCGCAGCTATGTGCTGGACCAGAGCCGCATCAAGGACCTGCGCACCAACGTCGAGATCAGCAACACGCAGAAGGTGCTGGACGGCGACCTCGACCCCTTTGTCGAAGCGAGCCTGAAGCAAGGCCTCTAGCCCGTCCGCCCGCCCACCGCCCCCACAAGACAAGAAGACCGGAGACTCCCCATGCAGCGTGACGCAAGCCACCCCCTGGTCCGACGCGAGAACTACACCGCGCCGGCCTACCTGATCCGCACCGTCGAGCTGAGCTTCGATCTCGACCCGGTCAAGACCATCGTCGCCAGCAAGCTGCACATCGAGCGTGCCGCCGGCCAAGCCCACCAGCCGCTGCGCCTGCACGGCCAGGACCTGACCCTGCTGCGCGTGCAGGCCGATGGGCAGAGCGTGTCGTTCCGCATCGAAGACGGCGACCTCGTCATCGACAACCCGCCGGACGCAGAGTCGTTCACGCTGGACATCCGCAACACCTGCGCGCCGGACAAGAACACCGCGCTGTCGGGGCTGTACACCAGCGGCGGCGGCTTCTTCACGCAGTGCGAGGCCGAAGGCTTCAGGCGCATCACGTTCTTCCTGGACCGGCCCGATGTGATGGCGGTCTACACCGTCACCCTGCGCGCCGACAAGGCCAAGTACCCGGTGCTGCTGAGCAACGGCAACCTGCTGGAAGAAGGCCCGCTCGACGGCGGGCGCCACTTCGCCAAGTGGCACGACCCCTTCCCCAAGCCGAGCTACCTGTTCGCGCTGGTGGCGGCCAAGCTGGTGGCGCGCGAACAGCGCATCACCAGCCGCGCCGGCAAGCAGCACCTGCTGCAGGTGTACGTGCGTGCAGGCCACCTCGACAAGACCGAACACGCCATGAATTCGCTGCTGGCCTCGGTGGTGTGGGACGAAGCACGCTTTGGCCTGGCGCTGGACCTGGACCGCTACATGGTCGTGGCGGTGGAGGACTACAACAGCGGCGCCATGGAGAACAAGGGCCTGAACCTGTTCAACACCAGCCTGCTGCTGGCCAGCCCGGCCACGGCCACGGATGCCGACTTCGCCGACATCGAAAGCGTCATCGCGCACGAGTACTTCCACAACTGGACGGGCAACCGCATCACCTGCCGCGACTGGTTCCAGCTGAGCCTGAAAGAGGGCCTGACTGTCTTCCGCGACCAGGAATTCAGCATGGACATGGCCGGCAACCCGTCGGCGCGCGCCGTCAAGCGCATCGAGGACGTGCGCGGCCTGCGTGCCAGCCAGTTCCCCGAGGACGCCGGCCCCATGGCGCACCCGGTGCGGCCCGACAGCTACGTCGAGATCAACAACTTCTACACCGCCACCGTGTACAGCAAGGGCGCCGAGGTCGTGCGCATGATGCACACCCTGGTCGGCCGCGACGGCTTCACGCAAGGCATGGCGTTGTACTTCCAGCGCCACGACGGCCAGGCCGTGACCTGCGACGACTTCGCCCAGGCCATCGCCGACGCCAACCCCGGCAGCGGCCTGGCCACCCGCCTGGACGCCTTCAAGCGCTGGTACGCGCAGGCCGGCACGCCGCGGCTGCAGGCACGCGGCGTGTACGACGCGCAGGCGCAGCGCTACACGCTCACCCTGACGCAGACCGCGCTGCCCTCGCCCGGCCAGCCGGCGAAGCAGCCCTTCGTCATGCCGGTGGCCATGGGTCTGCTGGCGGCTGACGGCCGCGTGTTGCTCGGCGAGCGCGTGCTGGTGCTCGACACCCTCGAGCAAAGCTGGACCTTCGAGCAGATCAGCGAGCCGCCCGTGCATTCGCTGCTGCGCGGCTTCTCGGCCCCCGTGTTGCTGGACGACGGCCTCGACGACGACCTGCGCCTGGTGCTGCTGGCCCACGACAGCGACGCCTTCAACCGCTGGGAAGCCGGCCAGCAACTGGTGTTGTCGCGCCTGCTGCAAGCCGTGGCCCAGGGCAGCGCGCCGCTGCTGGACGACGGCTTGGCGGTCGCGCTTCGCGGCGTGCTGCGCAACCCGTCGCTCGACCCCGCCTTCAAGGAACTGCTTCTGCAGCCACCTTCAGAGGCCTACATGGCCGAGCAACTCGACCGCCACGACCCCCAGCGCGTGCACGCCGTGCGCGAGCAATGGCGCTCGCTGCTGGCCGAGCGGCTGCACGACGACTGGGCCTGGGCCTGGGACCATCACCAGGTGAACGCCGGCTACAGCCCGCTGCCTGAACAAACCGGCCCACGCGCGCTGGCCAACCTGGCGCTGCAGATGCTGTGCCGCCACGCCGTGGCACTGGGGGATGCGGTGTGGCCGGGCCGGGCCTACCAGCGCGTCAAGGACGCCAGCAACCTGACCGACCGCCTGGGCGCCGTGGTGGCGCTCACAGATTCCCATTCGCCCCTGGCCGACTCCGCCATGGCGGTCCTGTTCGACAAGGCACGCGGCGACGCGCTGATGCTGGACAAGTGGTTCATGCTGCAGGCCCGCCGCCCTGAACCGGTGGGCGAGCAGGCCGGAAGCGCCTTCACCCGCGCAAAAACCTTGTTGAAGCACCCCGACTTCACGCTGCGCAACCCCAACCGCGCGCGCAGCCTGCTGTTCACGCTGGCCCAGTTCAACCCCGCCGCCTTCCACCGCAGCGACGCCGCCGGCTACGTGCTGTGGGCCGAAAAGCTGCTGGAGCTGGACGCGCTGAACCCGCAACTGGCGGCGCGGCTGGCCGGCGCGCTCAACCGAATCGCCCTGCTCGTCGAGCCCTACCAAAGCGCGGCGCGGGAAGCGCTGCTGCGCGTGGCGGCCAAGGCCGACCTGAGCAGCGCCGTGCGCGAAATCATCGAACACGCCCTGGAGCCGCAGCCATGAAGCGCGTCAGCCTCACGCAGTACCTCGTCGAACAGCAGCGCGAACACGGACTCATCCCGGCGCAGCTGCGCCTGCTCATCGAAGTCGTGGCGCGCGCCTGCAAGCGCATCGCCATCGCCGTCAACAAGGGCGCCCTGGGCGACGTGCTGGGCAGCGCGCACAGCGAAAACGTGCAGGGCGA
>JANNWL010000117.1:0-36223 GCA_031414735.1 Burkholderiales bacterium
GCAATGCTGTCGACAATAGCCGGCTATAACGCCAATTATAAATAAAGTTGGAAGAATATATTCAATGAGAAATTGAATAGCTGATTATTATGCGATGAGATAAAAATCGAAATAACGTACATCGGCAATGCCTAGTTGCGACATTGCAATATCGATTTGATTTTTTCAGATGATCAATAACTTGCTCGATTCCAAATTGGCCTTTGGCGGCCAAGACCCAAAGGCCCACCCTTGTCTGCTGCTGAGCAGTTCCACTCAATCGCAGCCTGATCTTCAAATGCGTTGCCCGGCTTCGCTTGGTCCAACGCCATTATTGCGACAGAACCCTTGGCGGCCTTCGGTGCCAAGGGCGCACAGTCCTTGCAGCGGCCGTACAGAGTCAGGTCGTGGTCTTCCACCGTGAAGCCCTGCGGCGCCAGGCGCCCCATGTCCCCAGGGCAGGCGTGCACGTCGAACACGCGCTGGCACTGCCGACACTGGAAGTGGTGGTGGTGCTGATGCCCGACCAGTTCGAAGCGTGGGTTCTCGCCCGGCAGGTTCACCAGCTGCAGTTCGCCTTCTTCCACCAGCGCCTTGAGATTGCGGTAAACAGTGGCGATGCCCAGACCCGGCACGTCCTGCTGCGCAGCGTCGAGCACCTCTTGCGGCAAAAGCGGGCGATCGGCCTGGGCGATGGCATCGCGAATGGCGCTGCGTTGGCGGGTGTTTCGTTCCATGCATTGAGGTTACCGGAATCTGGTGACCTCTAATGATAATGCCTTACCATTACAAACAAGCTCGGCACTTCAATCCCATTCAGTCGCACCCACCATGAGTCCCCCACGCCTGCCCGTCACCGTGCTCTCCGGATTCCTCGGCGCTGGCAAGACCACGCTGCTCAACCACATCCTGGCCAACCGCGAAGGCTTGCGTGTGGCGGTGATCGTCAACGACATGAGCGAGGTGAACATCGACGCACAAGTTGTCGAGCGCAGCGCGGACAACGCGGGCGCAGCCTTGTCACGCACCGACGAGCGGCTGGTGGAGATGAGCAACGGCTGCATCTGCTGCACGCTGCGCGAAGACTTGCTGCTGGAAGTGAAGCGCCTGGCTGCGAAAGGCCGGTTTGACTACCTGTTGATCGAATCCACGGGCATCGGCGAGCCTCTGCCCGTGGCCGCCACCTTCGACTTCACGAGCGAAGACGGCGAGTCGCTGAACGACGTGGCCCGCATCGACACCATGGTGACAGTGGTGGACGCCTTCAACCTGTTGGCCGACCCCAGCGGCACCGCCCTGCTGAGCCAGCGCGGCGACGTGGCTGGCGACGAAGACAAGCGCACGCTCGCCGCACTGCTGACCGAGCAGATCGAGTTCGCCGACGTGGTGGTGGTCAACAAGATCGACAAGGTCGACGCGGCGCGGCGCGACGAAGTAACGGCCGTCGTCAGGGCACTGAACCCGACGGCACAGATCGTCTACGCCGAGCACGGCCGCATCCCGCTGAAGACCCTCCTGGGCACGGGCAAGTTCGACCTGGAACGTGCCAGCGCCATGCCCGGCTGGGCGCGCGAGCTGGAAGGCAAGCACACGCCCGAGACCGAGACTGAATTTGCAAAGTCGGGCATCAGCAGCTTCGTGCTGCGCGGTCACCAGCCGCTGCACCCGTGGCGCTTCTCCACCTTCATGGGCCTGTCGCTGCCGGGCCTGATCCGCGCCAAGGGCTACGGGTGGCTGGCCAGCCGGCCCGACGGGGTGGTGAACTACTCGCGCGCCGGCAACACCGCCACGCACGAACCCGTGGGCCGCTGGTGGGCCGCCACGCCGCGCGAACGCTGGCCCGCCCCGGGCACGGCCGAGCGCCGAAACATCAATGCGCGCTGGAAAGAGCCCTATGGCGACCGGTTGAACGAGGTGGTCTTCATCGGCCGGGACATGGACCGCGCGGCCATCGAAGAAGCCTGGAAGGCCATGCATCTGAACTACACCGAGACGCGCAAAGGCGGGGGCGGACCGAAGGGCATGAAGGGCTGGCGTGACTTGCCCGACCCGTTTCCACAGTGGCAACGAACCGGCGAAACCGCCGAAACATGAAGGAACCCATGACATGAACCCAACCCCCGTCACCATCCTCACCGGCTTCCTGGGCAGCGGCAAGACGACCCTGCTCAAGCGCATCCTCAAAGAACAGCACGGCCACCGCATCGCCGTGATCGAGAACGAGTTCGGCGAAGCCGGCATCGACAACGAGTTGCTGGTGCAAGACCGAGACGAGCAGATCATCGAGATGAACAACGGCTGCATCTGCTGCACCGTGCGTGGCGACCTGGTGCGCATCCTGGGCGAGCTGCATGCCAAGAAGGCTGCCGGCACGCTGCAATTCGACCGCGTGATCATCGAGACCACCGGCCTGGCCGACCCGGCCCCCGTGGCGCAGACCTTCTTCGTCGACGACGAAATCAGCCAGCATTACCTGCTGGACGCCATCGTCACCATGGTCGACGCCAAGCACGCGCCGCAGCAGCTGGACGAACACCACGAAGCGCAAGAGCAGGTGGGCTTTGCCGACCGCATCCTCATCACCAAGACCGACGTGGTGCAGCCCTACGACGTGGCCCAGTTGCGCCAGCGCCTGGTGAAGATGAACCCGCGCGCCAAGATCGGCGAAGCCCAACACGGCGTTGCTGCCATCGACGATTTGCTCGACATCCGCGGCTTCAACCTCAATGCCATTCTGGAGATCGAGCCCGACTTCCTGACCGACGTGGACCACGAGCACGACGACGACGTGACCTCGTTCGTCTTTCGCGAGAAGCGGCCGCTGGACCTGGAGCGGGTCGAAGACTTCCTCAGCGCCATCGTGCAGGTCTACGGCACGAAATTGATGCGCTACAAGGGCGTGCTCAACATCAAGGGCGTCGACAAGCGCGTGGTTTTCCAGGGCGTGCACATGCTGATGGGCTCAGATGCAGGCTCGGCCTGGAAGCCCGGTGAAAAGCGCGACAGCAAGATGGTCTTCATCGGCCGCGACATGCCCAAGGATGTGCTGCTGGATGGGTTGGCGCAATGTGTGGCCGGGGCTGCGAAACCATGAGGGGGTGTGGCCTGCTGCGCTTGACGGCCATCGCCGGCGCCAGCTTGGTTTGCAGCGCGGCCTGGGCACAGCTTGAACCTCAACGCGTCGACATCACCGGCCAACGCAGCCTGGACACCGCGCTGACGCAGCCGTCCACGGCTGGCAGCCGCCTGGGCCTGACGCCGCTCGACACCGCCGCCAGCGTGTCGGTGCTGGACGGCGAACGCGTGCGCGAACTGGGCATCACGAGCCTGATCGAAGCCAAGACCCTGGCCGCGGGCATCAGTTCAGCCAACAGCCCGGGCAATGGCGGCAACCTGCTCAACGCGCGCGGCTTTTCGGGGCAAAACTCGGTCAAGCAGCTGTACCGCGGGCTTGAGATTTCCAACGCCGGCGGCGTGGTGAGCTTTCCCTTCGACCCCTGGAACGTCGAACGCATCGAGACGTTGGCCGGCCCGGCCTCGGTGTTGTATGGCGCAGGCGCGATCGGTGGCGCTGTCAACGTCGTGCCGATGGCGCCGCGGCTGGACCGTTTCGAAGGCCGCGCAGCCCTGGGCACGGGTTCCTTCAAGTCGCTGCACCAGGCCGCCAGCCTGACCGGGCCGCTGCGCGAGGGCCTGGGCTTTCGCATCGACGCGAGCCACCGCAGCAGCGACGGCTGGATCGACCGCGGCGAGTCCGACACCGTTGCGTTGAGCGCGGCGCTGCGCTGGGAGCCCAGCGAACGCCTGCGCCTGACCGCTGCCTACGACTACGGCCAACAGCAGCCACAGCACGACCTGGGGACGCCGCTGTTCAACGGCGCGCCAGCGCCCGGCACGATAGGCCGCAACTACAACATCGCCGACAACCAGCACTGGTTCGAAGACCAGTGGCTGACGCTGGCGCTGGACTGGCAGATCGCGCCCAGCGTGTCGCTGGCCAGCACGCTCTACCGCATCGACCACGACCGCGCTTACCGCGACGTCTTCACCTTCAGCTACGTCCCGGCCACGACCACCCTGCCGGCGCAGGTGCGGCGCACGAACTTCCGCCACATCGCGGCGGCACCGCAGCGGCAGTACGGCCAGCAAAGCACGCTGCGCTGGGACACCACACTTGCCGGTATCCAGGCCCAACTGCTGGGCGGCATCGAAGCCAGCCGCATGCATTACGACCGCGAAGACAACGTGCGCGCTGGCTCGTCACTGGTGGACGCACCGAGGCCGGTGCCCGGTGTGTACCTGGACTTCTACCGTGGCGAGTCGCGCCGCGACTACGTGATGCGGCTGATGCAGGCCGGCGCCTTTGCCGAAGCACGGCTCGCGTTCACCCCCGCCTGGAGTCTGAACCTGGGCGCGCGCCACGACCGCTACCGCAACCGCCGCGACGGCTTGGCCACACTGGGTACCACATTCGCCGACCTGGAAGGCACTGGCTGGCACGTCGGAGCGGTGTGGAAGCCGACGCCGACCTGGTCGGTCTACGCGCAGACGGCGGCCGCCACCGACCCGGTGGCCTCGCTGGCCAGCGTGGGCGCGGCGCAGCAGGGTTTTGACTTGTCGCCCGGCCGCCAGGTCGAGCTGGGCACCAAGGCGCAGCACCGCGTCGGCGCGGCCGAAATCGAATGGACGCTGGCCTGGTACGACATCACCAAACGCAAGCTGCTGACCACGAGCCTGGCCAACCCGTCGCTGACCGAACAAGTGGGGCAGCAGTCTTCCACCGGCGTGGAGCTGGCCGTCGGCCTGCGTTGGGGCCCATGGCGGGTGGACGCCAACGGCACCGCGCTGGACCCGAAGTTCGACGACTTCCTGCTGCGCGATGGCACCGTCACACGGCAACTGGCCGGGCTGACCCCGCTGACGGTGCACCGGCGCGCCGCCAACCTGATCGTCGCGCGCCGCTTCGGTGACGCATGGCAAGCACGCTTGGTGATGCAGCACGTGGGGCAGCGCTACACCAACAACCTCAACACCGCATCGATACCGTCTTACACGCGCTGGGACGCTGGCTTGGCCTGGCAGTTCAACCCGGCGCTGCGTCTGGACGCGCGCGTCGAGAACCTGGGCGACAAGGTTTACGGCACACAGGGTTCCACCACGCAATGGATCCTGGGCAAGCCGCGCGCCCTCAACGTTTCTGGTGTGTATGCGTTCTGATCGTCGCCGCTGGCTGCGCTCGGCTGTGGCCTGGGCCGCACTGCCGGCGCCAGCGACTTCGGGTGCGCGGCCTGCCGTACCGCGCAGCACGGTCAGCGATGACCTCGGGCGCGTGGTCACGCTCGCGCTGCCGCTGCAGCGCGTGGTGGTCTTCAACCGCTACACCACCGAGTTCGTGCGCGCCATCGGCGCGATGCCAAGCGTGGTGGGCGTGGACATCGATGTGGGCCGCCAAGGCCGCCCGAGTCAGTATTGGCCAGGCGTGACACGCGAAATGTTCGCCGGCCGCGGCGGCATGGCTCCCAACTACGAAGCCATCGTGGCCATGCGCCCCGACGCGATCCTGATGCCGCGCAACAGCGACTGGATGCGCGCCCACGATCTGCTGGCAGCTATGGGCGCGCCGGTGGTCGTCGTCACCGCCTGGGACTACCTGAAGCACGAATACAACGTCGATCTGCTCGGGCGCCTGTTCGCGCAGCCGCTGCCGGCTGCCGAGCTCAACGCCTGGTTTCGCCGCTGGCGCCAGCTGCTGGGGGAACGTTTGGCCGGGCTGCGCGAGGCCGAACGCCCGCGGGTGTACTTCGAGGAGGTTGGCGACTGGCGCAGCGTGCTGCCGGGCTCGGGCTGGCACGACATGATCGAGGCGGCCGGCGGCCGCAACCTGTTTGGCGACGTGCGCCTGGGGGATGGTGGCAGCACGCGCGGCAGCGTCAACAACTTCAGCGTCGACCCCGAAGAAGTGCTGGCGCGGCGACCCGATGCCATCGTCAAGCTGCAGCCCGGCCAGTACGAACCCCACCCGCGCGAGTTTGCCCGCGAGACCCTGGAACAACTCGCACGCCGGCCGGCGCTAGCCACGCTGCCGGCGGTGCGTGCGCAGCGGATGTTCCACCTAAGTTATTACCTGGCCGGCGGCTGTTCCAAGATCACCGGCGCGCTGCAACTGGCGCAGTGGCTGCACCCGCAGCGCATGCGCGGGCTCGATCCGATGCAAGCCATGGACGAGTGGTTGCAGCGCTGGCAGGGCGTGCCGCCGCAGCGCGGCTATGGCTGGTCGCTTCCGGAGCTGCGCGCTTGAACAGCACCATGGCGTCGCGCGCAGCCGGCATCAGCGTGGCGCAGCCGGTGTTGGCAGCAGGTGCCGATGCAGCGCCGGGGCCGACCACCCTGCAGTCGGCGTTGGCCACGGTGCAGCGGCGGCGTGTCCTCTTGATCCTGGTCACGGCCGCCGTGCTGCTGGCCGTGGCGCTGCTGTCGCTGGGGCTGGGCAGCGGCACGCTGACGCCGCTGCGGCTGCTGCAGGGCAGCGTGGCCGGTGTGGGTCAGGCCCTGGGTTTGGATTTGGGGCCGCAAGCCTGGCGCTTCAGCGACAGCGAATGGCTGGTGCTGGCCAGCCTGCGCCTGCCGCGCACGATGATGGCGCTCGTCACCGGTGCAGGCCTGGCGATGGCCGGTGTGGCCATGCAAGGCATCACCCGCAACCCGCTCGTCAGCCCCTACACCTTGGGCGTCTCGCCGGCGGCGGCTTTTGGCGCGTCGTTGGCCATCCTGTTCGGGCTCTCGCAGTGGCCAGGCTGGGGCGGCGTGCTCACGGTGCTGTGCGCCTTTGCCGCGGCCTCTGTTTGTGCCGTGGTCGTGCTGGGCCTGGCGGCAGTGCGCGGCGTCAGCCCGGTGGTGCTGGTGCTGGCAGGCGTGGGCCTGACCTATCTTTTCGGCGCGCTGACGGCCAGCGTGCAGTTTATTGCCAGCGAGCAGGAGCTGGCCGCCATCGTGCACTGGACCTTCGGCTCACTCAATGGCCGCACCTGGAACGAGGTGGCGCTGGCCGGGGGCGCCTGGCTGCTGGTGCTGCCGCTGCTGCTGGGCCACGCAGCAGCACTGAACGCACTGGCCGGGGGCGGCGACGACGTGGCGCGCACGCTGGGCTTCGCGGTGACGCGCGTGCGCGTCACGGTCACGCTGGCGGCGGTGTTCAGCGCTGCCGCCATCGTCAGCTTCACCGGCGTCATCGGCTTCGTGGGCCTGGTGGCGCCGCACATCGCCCGGCTCGGGATCGGCGGCGACCACCGCTGGCTGCTGCCGTTCTCGGCGCTGACGGGTGCGCTGCTGGTGCTGCTGGCCGACTTGGTCGGCCGCCTGGCCTTTGCGCCCGTGGTGGTGCCGGTGGGCATCGTCGTGGCCTTCATCGGCGTGCCGCTGTTCCTGCACCTGCTGCTGACGCGGCGGCACGAGATTGGGTCATGAGCCTGCCCGGCCACCCGAAAGGCGCAACCTCCTCCGTGCGAAGCACGCAGGCTGCCCAATGACCGCCCCGCTGCTTGAGGTGCAGGGCCTCTCATGCCAGCTGGGCGGACGCGTCGTGTTGCGCGGCATCGGCTTCACGCTCGCCACCGGCGAGGTGCTGGGGGTGCTGGGCGCCAACGGCGCGGGCAAGAGCACGCTGCTGCGCTGCCTGCTGGGCCTGCAGCGGCGCGACGCCGGCACAGTGCTGCTGCGAGGCCGCGCGCTGGACGATTTGGACGGCCCTGCACTGGCGCGCCGCATGGCCTGGGTGCCGCAGCCCAAGGGGGCAGGCATGGGGCTGGCGGTGATCGACGTGGTGGCCCTGGGCCGCCTGCCGCATCGCGGCACGGCGTTGGCAGCCGACGATGAGGGCGCCGTGCTGGCGGCATTGCGCACCATGCGCCTGGAGGCGCTGGCACTGCGCCCGATGGCCGAGATCTCGGGTGGCGAACGTCAGCGCGTGCTGATCGCGCGTGCGCTGGCGCAGCAGTGCCCGCTGCTGTTGTTCGACGAACCCACCAGCGACCTCGACCTGCGCCATCAGCTTGCCACCTTGCAGACGGTGCGCTCGCTGGCGCGCAGCCAAGGCGTCGGCGCACTGGTGGTCATGCACGACCTGACACTGGCCGCGCGTTTTGCCGACCGGCTGCTGCTGCTGGCCGATGGCCGCACGCTGGCGCTGGGGCCATGGCGCGAGGTACTCACCACCGCCCACCTGCGCCAGGCCTTTGGTGTGGAAGCTTTCGTGGGCGAACGTGAAGGGCAACCTTTCGTCACGCCTTTGCACGAATCCCTGCCCGAGGACCTGACTCATGTCTGAACCCATGGCCGGCCTGCCCGCGCAGGCCAACCGCTCGCTGGTCGTGGTGGCCCGCTCGTCGGTGACGGCAGCGGCCGACCGCGAACTCGAAGGCCTGTGCGCCCGCTTGCGCGAACGCCACCCCCGCTGCGACGTGCGCTTTGCCTACACCGAGCAAGGCGAGCCCGCGTTGCGCCGGGTGCTGCACGCACTGGCCGACGCTGGCCCGCGCGAGGTGCTGTTGCTGCCGCTGCTGCTGCCACTGGAGCCGGGCTTTGCACTCAGCCTGCAGCGGGTGATCAAACGCTGGCGCCGCGAACGTGAACGCGATGACAAAAGAGAAGGCGACCCGAATCGCCCCGGCCTGTGGCCCGAGGTGCGAATCGCCCCTGCACCCAGCACACTGCCAGCCATCGACGCACTGCTCGACGCCATGGCCAAGCGCGCCGCCGCAGCCACCGCGAGCGACGGCGCGCGCGCCCCCGATGCCGAAGGCGCCACCGTGCCAGTGCAGCGCCACCGCCTGCTGGTGTGTGCCGGCGGGCCCTGCACCGACGCCGGTGCCAACCTGGTGTGGGGCCACCTGCGCAACATCCAGAAAGCCCGCAACCTGCGCACCGAAGGCCCGGGCTTGATGACCTGCAAAACCACCTGCCTGGGGCCCTGCGGCCTGGCCCCGGTGATGCAGGTCTGGCCCGACGGCACCTGGTACGGCGGTGTTGACGAGGCCGCTGTTGAACGCATCGTCGACCAGCACCTGCTCGGCGGGCAAGCCGTGACCGAGTGGGTCTACACCGTGCAGCCGGGCAAGCAGTGGCTGCGGCGGCCCTCCGGCCAGCCAGCACCCAAGCCATGACCGCGTTCGCCACCCGCCGCTTGAGTCGGCCACTGCAGTTGCTTCTACCGCGCGGTCGCTCCAGGCTGCGGGCCATCGCAAACTTCCAACCTGACCTGAAGGATCAGCCGATGGGCACTTCGACCGCAGACTCAGTGCCGGCGCCAGTTTCGCTCTCTGAACGATAGGATCGCCACGCGCGGTCCTACCAGCAGATTGCTGCGCCGTGCACCGGCTATCTGGCGCAGTCCCTGTTCCACAGCGTTGCCGGCCGCTTGCCGAGGTTCGCCAGGATGCTTGACATCGCGTGCGGCGGCCGCGAACTCGCGCGCGCAGCGGCGCTGCACACCTTGGCTGAAAGCGCCGGAGCGGGCGGCCTCGGGCAGGTTGTCGCCACGGACTTTTCGACTCAAATGGTGGATTACACGCGCCGACTCCTGGAAGCCTGCGGTCCGACGGCCCACCTCAGCTGCGAGGTGCACGATGGCCAAGCCCTGGGATTCGACAGCGCGCCGCGCCTGAGAGATTGCCCCTGCTCAAGGGTGACTGATGGGTGACTGATCGGCCGCGCCGGAAGCAAACTGCGGGATGGCATCGAGCGTGGCTGGGTCGAAGCCTTCGTCGCGGAACAGCTTCGGGTAGTAGAACTCGCGCAACCTGGCATGAAAGGCCCGCACCCTGGCTTCATAGGCCAGCGTCGAGGGCAGGTCGGTTTTTGCCAGCCCCTGCAGCGCACGTTCCAGCAACACGGGCGGTGCGATGAATGCCAGCCTGCCGGCCAGCCGGTCACGTTCCAGGCGGCCTGCGGTGTAGGCCTCTGACAGCGCCTGCGCCTTCTGATCGCCCACCTGCTGGAAGGCGAAGTACCACTTCCACTCGAACGGCCGCTCGACGGCCGTGTGGTCCGCCCACTGCGGATAACGTTCGACGAAGGCCGCCATCGTCTTGGCCTTGGGCAGGTCCCAGGCGCCGTTGACCGCCTCGCGCTGGGTCATGACGATGTCGGCGCCTGAGGGCACGGGCACGGCGCGGTCGATGGCCATGCGGCCGGCCGCCGGCACAACGACCCCCAGCAGAATCCACAGCGCCACCAGCGGCCAGGATCACCTCTGCCGTCTGTTGCCAGGCTGCCAGGGCCGCGCAGACCCCGGTCCAGAACAGCAGGTAGGCCAGCAGCAGCGCACAGGCCGCGAGCAAGGTCGACCCGGCAGTGCCGCTCAGGCCGCCGGCCAGCCCCAGCGGCAGCGCAGCGCAAACGAACACACCGCCAGCCCGCAGCGCCGCGCGCAGGTGCCACAGCCGCGCTGCTTGCCCTGCGGTGGCCACCAGCAGGTCATGCCGGCCAGCAGTGCGCTCGCTGGCCCGCAGGTCGTGCAGCAGCACGATCAGCACCAGCGGCAGCACGAAAGCCGCCAGGAAGGCGAAGTCGAAGCGTCCGACGAGGGCCAGCACCGGATGACCGGCATCGCGCTCATGGATCTGCCCTTCCAGCGCCAGCATGCGCACGCGGTGCTTCCACGCTGCGTCATCGCGTCGGCCCAGCGCTGCAAAGGCGAACTCGGACGGCGGGTCGACCGTAAGGTGGAAGCCGTAGTAGGCGGCGCCGCCCCAGTCTTTCTGCGCCTTCAGCACGGCCAGGCGGTCGGCGCGGTCGGCATCGATCAGGCGCGCGATCGTGGCCCGCTGCTGGCTGACTTCAGACAGACCGGCCGAAACGGCCAGCACCGACAGGCACAGCACCACCAGCCACCAGGCCCACACCGACCGGTCGCGGGCCAGGAAGGCGGCCTCGCGGCGCACTGCCGGCCACACGCGGGCGGTTCGGCCGGAAAAACTTGACAGCGCATTCATGGCTTGAGCCTGCCGCCGGCCCAGAACAAGGCCCCAAGCAGCAGCGCGCACCACACGCCCAGCATCAGCCACTGCGGCCCGGCCTGGGCGATGCGGCTGGCGGCCGCGTCGGGCTCGAAACGAAACCGGTCCAGCAGCTGCCAGTTCGTGGCGTCAAGACGCGTGCGCACTTCGGCCTGCGCATCACCGCTGCGCCTGACGTCGTCGCTGTAGGCCAGCTTCTCGGCATGCAAGCGGTTCAGGCCCTGCACGAAGGCGTAGCGCAAGGCCTCGGCCTCTTGCAGGAAGCGGTGGTGCTGCGCCAAGTCGGTGCCGGCCACGGCGCGCGAAGCCTCGGCCACCGCCAGCAGCGGGGTGAACCAGCCTTGGCTTGCCAGCACCGCTGCCTGCCGAGTTTCAGCCGCCATCTGCGCGCGGGCGTAGATGTTCAAGGTGTCCGTGAGCCGTTGCTCGCTGACCTGGGCCACGACACCGCGCAGGTTGACGGGCAGGTCTTCGACACGCTGCACACCATGCTTGGCCAGCAGGTCGGCACGCAGCCGGGCGAAGGCCGGGTCGTTGGCGTTGTGGCCGTCGCCCAGCTTGCGCAGGTCGCTCAGCATCGCCAGATCGGTCTCGAGCTTGCCGGCCATCGGTGCGGCGACCGAAGCCGCACTGGCGGCCACGGCAGGCAGCACCAACGTCAGGGCGATCCACAGCGTGGCCAGGGTCGCGAGCACGGCCGAACGGCGCTTGAGCAGCGCCGAAGCCAGCAAAGTCAGCGCGCCCCAGATGGCCAGGTACAGCAGGTAGGCGCCCACCAAGGCCCAGGCGGCCAGCGGCTGCTCACCCGGGTGTTGGCCGAAGTGCACGGCCAGGCCGGCGCTCACCGCCAGCGGTAGCAGCATCAGCACCAAAAAAGACAGCAGCGCCAGCGCCTTGCCCGCCAGCAGCACCCGGCCCGGTGTGCCTTGCGCCAGCAGGGTGGCCAGCGTCGCGGCCTCGCGTTCGCGTGCGACGAGGCCATGCCCCAGCAGGATCACCAGCAGCGGGCCGAACAGCTGGTAGACCAACGCCGGGCTGAGCCAGCTCAGTGCGCCCATGTCGGCGCTGGCGCCAGACGCCGCGAACATGGCGGTGTTCTGCCGGTGGCCTTCGAGAAAGATCGACTGGCCCGTGACCGGGTCGAGCCCGGGGTCAAACAGCGCCAGTGGCGCTGGCGTGCGAAACACGTAGTGCCCGTAGTGCACCATGCGGTGTGGGTGGCGGTTGGGCTGCGAGAGAAACGCCGCTTCGGCTTCGGCCTGGTGGTGCGCACGTTCCACCGCTTCGCCCTGCATGCGCAGCGTGGTCAGCGCCGTGGTCGCGATCAGCAGCCCAGCCAGCAGCACGGCGCCGCCCAGCGCCAGACGGGAACGCAGCCAGTAGCGCCATTCGGCGCTGGCGATGATGAACACCTGCCTCACGCAACGGCCTTTGCAGAGAACGCGCGGTGCACGGTCTCGGTGTCGATGCGGCCGCCCGCGGGTGCTGCGAACTCGTCCACCAGATGCCCGCCGCGCAACAGGCCGATGCGGTCGGCCACCTGGCAAGCACCGTACACGTCGTGCGTCACCATCAGGATGGCCTTGCCGGCATCGGCCAGCCCGCGCACCAAGTCGTGGAATTCGTCGATGGCCAGGGGGTCCAGCCCCGATGTCGGTTCGTCGAGCAGCAGGATGTCGGTGTTGCGCAGGATGGCCAGCGCAATCGCCACCTTCTGGCGCATGCCCTTGGAGTAGCCGCGCAGCTTGAGGCCGCGCGCCTCCGCAATCAGTGCGACACGGCTCAGTGCTGCGTCGATGTCGGTCTCACTGCAGCGCACGTCTGCCAGTTGCAGGAAGTAGCGCAGGTTCTCGCGTGCGTCCAGGTGTTCGTACAGCGAGGCGGCTTCCGACAGGTAGGCGATAGTGCGGCGGGCAGCCACTACGTCGTTGCCGACATCGAGGCCGTTGACCAGCACCCGACCGCTGGCAGCGGGCAGGAAGCCAAGAAAGGTGGCGAGCGTGGTGGACTTGCCGGCGCCGTTACCGCCCAGCAGCCCGTAGACCGCGCCGCTCGCGACCGTGAAGCTGATGCCTGACAACACTTCTTTGCCGGCGCGCAGCACACGCAGTTGCTCGGCCTGCAGCTTCATCGCGGGCATCGGTTCAGAACCTGAAGGCAGCCGAGACCCGCACGCTGCGTGGTGTGCCCGGCTGCACCCAAAGCGCCGAGAACGAGTTGGTGTAGTAGGTCTTGTCGAACAGGTTGTCGACGTCCAGGCGCAGCGTCGTCGACTTTGTCACGTCAAAGGCCGTAAAGGCCCGAACCAGCGTGTAGGCCGGCAGCTTGAAGTTGGTGGTGAACTCGCCAGAACGCTGGCCCACGTGGACCAGGCCACCGCCGAACTGCAGGCCGCGCCCGGCCAGCGCCATCGACTTCACCAGTTGCAGGCTTAAGGAGTGCTTGGGCACGTTGAGCAAGCGCGTGCCGGCCGGCACCGGAACGCCGAAGTTGGCGTCGTTGAAGGTGTTGGAGGTCTTGGCATCCACATAGGCGTATGAAACCCACAGGCTCAGTCCTTCGGCCAGCTCGCCCTGCAGGTCGACCTCAAAACCCTGGCTCTTGGCCTTGCCGACGGCCGCCAGCGTGAACGCGCTGGGGTCGTCGACGACCAGGATGTTCTTCTGCTCGACCTGGAACATAGCCAGCGTGCCGTCGATACCACCCAGCGAGAACTTCGCGCCAGCCTCTACCGACGTGGACTGGTTGGGCTTGAAGCCATTGCCCCGCGCATCCACGCCCGACAGCGGGCGGAAGTTCTGGCCGTAGGTGGCATACAGCGAAAGCGAATCGGCAGCCTGGAAGACGACGCCGAGCTGCGGGCTGGTGCGCGTTTCCTTCTGCTTTGCGGTCTGACTGTTCGCCCGGTTCTCGAGCGTCTGCCCGTAGTCGTCGAAGCGCGCTCCCAGGCGCAGCTGCAGACGCTCGCTGAGGTTGATCTGGTCTTGCACGAACAGGCCCACCGACTTCTGCGTTTCCACGCGGTTGGTCAGCGGTGTCGGCGTGGGCAAGGTGTAGCCGCCGTAGACGGGGTTGAAGATGTTGATCGCCTGCTGTTGGGCCGGCGTCGGGTTGCTGGCCAGCGTTGGCGCGCGAAAGCGCAGGAAGACCTGGTCGTTCTCGAACCGGTCGGCATCGACACCGAAAATCAGCCGGTGCCGCAGTCCGGCCAACTGAAAGCGGCCATTGATCTCGCCGCGGATCACTTGGTAGGAAGCGTCGTAGTCGCGAAACCGCCGCTGGCGCGTCAGCGTCTGGCCGTCCACCAACAGGCGCTGGCGGTTGGCGGCCAGTTCGGCCTCAGTCGAGAAGCCTTCGAGCGAGGTCTTGCGCGTGGTGAAGCCCAGCAGCGCGCTCCAGTCCTTGCTGAAGTCGTGCTGAAACTCGAGTTGGTGGCCCTGCACGTCGGCCTTGAGCGGGCCGTCGCCGGGCTCACCCAGGAAGCGGCTGGGCGGGATGCGGCCCAACTGGCCATTCACCGCCAGCACACCGCGATCGAACGGGATTTCCTGGTGGCTGAGCTCCAGTTCATAGACCAGCCTGCTTTGTGGGCTGATGCGCCATGCCAGTGAGGGGCTGATGCCGTGCTTGCGGGTGTCGACCGTGTCGCGGTAGCTGCCCGCATCCTCGGCGAAGCCGACCAGGCGCACGGCGACGGCGTCGGACAGGGGTGTTGTCCAGTCGGCATCGGCCCGGTAGGTCTTGAAGCTGCCGGCAGACACGCGGAACTCACCGGCCGTCTTGAAGGTGGGGCGCTTGGTCACCAGGTTGACCGTGCCGCCGGGCTCGCCACGCCCGAACAGCGCCGCGCGGGGGCCCTTGAGCACGTCGACCGATTCGATGCCCGACAGGTCGCGCGGCCCGCCGAACCCCCGGCCGGCGTTGAAGCCATTGACCAGGTAGTTGCTGGGCAGATTTTCGTCGCCCACAAAGCCGCGCAGCGCAAAGGCGTTCCACAGCCCGCCGAAGTTGTTCTGCCGTGCGACCGACGCCGACAGGTCGAGCGCCTGTGTCAGGTTGACCGCACCTGATGCGCGCAGGGTCTCGGCGTCGATGGATTGTTCGGCCTGGGGCGTTTCCAGCCGCTTGAAGTCGCCCTGGTAGGCCTGGCGGGTGCCGGTGACGGTGACGGTGTCCAAACGCGCGCCAGGGCTGGCTTCTTGGGCGAATGCTGAAAGGGCCAAGGGGGTCGCTGAGCAGAGCACCAGCGCTGCGCGTTTGTAGCTTTTCACAGGGGAACCTCGTTGAACGGACAGTGGCAAAAAATGGGCGGCGTCAAGACAGGAGGACCACTCTTTTCTTATCTAATGATAACGCTATCGCATGTGCGATATGAAGACACTCAGCAGCTGAGTTCGCGGGCGAGCGCCATGGCGTGCGCGCGTCCGACCGCGGCCAGGCGTTGGTGCATGGTGTCTTTGGCGGCATCGTCCTCCTCTGGACCGATCTACCGCGCCACGGCATCAATGAACCGCAGGTGGACAGATGCTGGAAGCGCTGGCTGGCTGGGACGTGCGATCTGATCGCGCCAGCAGAACGAGGAGCTGGCGCCCCAGCGTGAACCGCAGCGTCAGGCCTGGGTGAATCAATCGCCGCCGCAAGCTCGAGCAGCTGCGCGACCTTGACTCCCGCGAACGACGGCCCGTCGTGTTGCGGCGGGCGTCACGCGTCGGACCAGTCGCAAACCGCGCTGCTGTTGAGCGTGGCGCCCATGGGGGTCAGCCAGCCGTGTCCTTGTGCGCTGACCAGCTTCGATCAGCAGCTTGTCGCCTTCGGCTGCCCTTCGCATCCGTGGTGGTGGCGCTGGGCATCATGGTGGACTTCCTTGGCGTGTGTCCGTTCCTGCTGCTGCTGCCGACGTGGCGGCACGGAAGCGCTGCATAGGCACTCATGTCAGCCGTTGTTTGGAGGCAAGCACCCGGCTGCGCTGACTCTGGCGCTGGCATGAAGCGGGCGCCGACCTGGCTGCCACTTGTTGACCGAAGCTGTGTGAAAACTCGGCGCATGCGCAATTTTGGGGGTCCTCGACACCATGGTGAGGTCGAGAAAATCGATCCTGCGCCGATCGGGCGCGTCGTCCTTTCGCTGAGGTCCGCGTCGGTCGAGTGTTCTCACAGCCCGCCCAGCCTTGCGGCGACGGGTCAACTGTTGGATTGAGGTGGAATTTAAAGCAAATGCGAATCAATCTCATTTGCGTTACATTTCGGCTTAGCAAGTGCCCGGCCATGCCGGTCCGGCACTTCCTTGAAGGCCCCACATGTCAACCCACTGCATCAACGACGCCTGCGCGCCTCGGCCAACCGTGCTGTGGCTGCCTGGGGAACTGACGTCCCAGCGCCGCCGCGCCGTGGTGACCGGCATCGCCCTGGCCCACGTGGTCTGCGTTGTGGGGCTGCTGAACATGGGCAGAGTACAGCGGGTGGCGGTCGAGATCGCGCCGATCATGGTCCGCCTGGTGGCCGCGCCCGCGGCCTACCAGCCGCCCGCACCGCCGGCACCGCCCAGGGCGACGCAGCGCGCGCCGCTGGCCCGGCTGGCGCCGCAGCCGCTGGCATTGACGGCACTGGCGACCGAGTCAGTGGTCTCCGATCCGTCCATCGCCGCCCCCGCGGTGCCGGGCGCGCCTGCTGCCACAGCTATGGGCGCTGCCAGCCCGGCCGCGTTACCCGTACCGCTGGCGGTGGCGGCGGCAACGCCACCGCCGCCAGCCCAGCGCAAGGTGATTTCTGCCAGCGCTGTGCGCTACTTGCTGGAGCCGCCCGTGGAGGTGCCCCGCCTGTCGCAGCGGGCCGGCGAACACGGCGTGGTGTGGTTGCGCGTGGTGGTGGGCGTGCGCGGCGTGCCGCTGCAGGTGGACCTGTTCCGCTCATCGGGCCACCGCCGACTGGATGAGCAGGCGCTGTGGGCCATGCGCCAGGCGCGCTTCACACCGCACAGCGAAGACGGCCGACCGATCGAGGTGGAAGTCATCGCGCCCATCGACTACCCCGCGCCATAGATCCACCCAGCCCACCCACCCACCCTCTGCAAGACACCATGAAGTCACTGACCCCGACCCCTTCAGCCCACGCCCGCGCCTGGCCCCCCACCCTGGTGGCCGGCGCGCTGGTCTTCAAGTTGCTGGCGGCGCAGGCCCAGCCCGCACCACCGACCGCGCCCGACAGCCCTCCCGTTGGCGCCACGGTACTGCCGATGATTCGCGCCAAGGTGGTGGCCGAGCCCGCCGGCAAGGACAGTGTGCAAGCCACCACCACCCGCATCGGCAAGGGTCGGCAGGATTTGCGCGACGTGCCGCAGAGCGTGACCGTGGTCACCGAACGCCTTATCGACGACCGCAACATCGACACGCTGAAAGAAGCGCTGCACAGCACGGCCGGCGTCAGCTTCCTGGCCGCAGAAGGCGGTGAAGAGGACATCCGCCTGCGCGGCTTTTCGCTACAGGCCACGGGCGACATCTTCGTGGACGGCCTGCGCGACCCGGCCTTCTACGAACGCGACAGCTTCAACTGGGACCGCCTGGAGGTGCTGCGCGGCAGCGCCAGCATGTTGTTCGGCCGCGGCTCCACGGGCGGCGCCGTCAACCAGGTGAGCAAGCTGCCGCGGTTGTTTCAGCAGAACGAAGTGGCAGTCACGCTGGGCAGTGCCGGTTACCTGCGCGCCACGGCTGACCTGAACGTGCCCACAGGCAACAGCGCGGCGTTCCGCGTGAATGCCATGGTCAACGTGGCCGACAACCACGGCGCCCGCATCGACAAGGCCGGCATCGCACCCAGCTTGCGCTGGGGCATTGGCAGCCGCCACGAATTTCTGGTCAGCCTTTACCACCTGTCCAACCAGAACGGCATCAACTACGGCCTGCCCTGGCTGGAAGGCAGGGTGCTGCCGGTGGACCCCACGTCCTACTACGGCCTGGCTAGCGACGTGAACCTGGGCAGCGCCAGCATGGGCACTGTCGGCCATGTGCTGCGCTTTGCCGACCGCAGCGAGTTGCGAACAACGCTGCGCCTGGGCGACTACACGCGCGACCAGCGCGCCAGTGCCGTGCGCATCGCGCCAGCGTCCGTGCAGCCCGGCGCGGTGGCGGCCACGCAGGCCAACTTCGGCCCCGGCACCGTGCTGCGCCGATCGGGCGGCAGCGGCGTATCGGCCAAGATCCAGGATCTGGACGCCATCACCTTCCAGAGCGACTACGACACCCAGTTCCAGGCCTGGGGCCTGAAGCACGCGGTGCAGGCCGGTGTGGACTTCACGAAGGACGACTTCACCGGCTTCACCGTGGCCAACCCGGCCACGGGCGCCTTGCTCAAGCCCGATGTGACGGCGGCCCAGAACCGCGGCAGTGGCAGCGTCGACGAGTCCTTGCGGCTGGTGCAGAAGAACCGGGACTTTGGCTCCCAGGCCGTCGGCCTGTATGCGCAGGACCTCGTTCAGCTGGCCCCCGCCTGGAAGCTGCTGGGCGGCCTGCGCTGGGACCGCTTCGAGGGCCGCTACCGCACGTTTTCCACCGCTGCCAGCAACTTCGGCGCACAGACCGCCGAGCGCGCACGCGCCGACGCCCTGTTCAGCGAAAGACTGGGCGTGCTGTACCAGCCCACGGCGCTGAGCTCGTTCCACATTTCCTACGGCACGTCGTTCAACACGTCGGGCGACGCCTACCAGTACGACGCCCAGGGTTCCAACACGCCGCCCGAACGCAGCCGCAATTTCGAACTCGGCGCCAAGCTCGACAGCGACAACGGCAACGCCACCTTGCGCCTGGCCCTGTTCCTCGCCACCAAGTTCAACGAACGCAACCGCGACGAGACCTCGGTCGGCCCCACCAATTACGTGCTGTCGGGCCAGCGTCACGCGGCCGGTGTCGAGGTCGACATCGCTGGCCGCATCACGCCGAAGTGGGAAATCTACGGCTCCTACGCCTTCATCCCCGATGCCGAGGTGGACAAGGCCTCGTCCGTGCTGGGCACCACGCTGACCGGTGAAACGGTCGGGCAGCGGCCCGGGCTGACGCCGCGCCACTCCGGCACCGTGTGGAGCACCTACCAGGTCACGCAGAAATGGCGCTTGGGGGCCGGCCTCAATGCGCGTAGCGCGGACACACCGCAACAAAGCAGCATCGTGGCACCGCGTTTCATAACGGGCGACCTGATGGCCGAGTACGACGCCGGGCCGGTGGCCTTCAAGGCGAACCTCAGCAACGTCACCAACAAGCTCTACGCCGACACCCTTTACCGCGGCCACTACATCGCCGGCAAGCCGCGCACACTGCAGCTCACCACGGCGGTGAAGTTCTGATGCGGCGGCGTGGCCTTCTCCTGGCGCCCCTGGCAGTGCCAGGGTGGCTGGCGCTACCCGCTGCGGCACGCGCAGCAGCGGGCCCGCAGCGCCTGGCCACTGCCTGGCGCGTCCCGGGCGCCAGCGTGCCGGACAGCGGCTTTCGCATCGGCGTGCTGGACATCGACTGGACCGCGGGCGAGGTTCACCTGCGCAGCGCGCTGGAGCTGCCGACCCGCGCACATGGCCTGGTCGCCCTGCCGGACGGCGGCTTCCTGGCCGTCGCCAACCGGCCTGGCACCTGGCTGCGGCGCTGTGACGCCATGGGCGCGCCGGTGCAGCACCTGGACATCGCCGCAGACACACCGCAGCGCCGCTTCAACGGCCACGTCGAAGCCAGCGCCGACGGCGACTGGCTGTACACCACCGAGACCGAGTCGGCCACCGGCACAGGCTGGCTGAGCGTGCGCGACGCGCGCACGCTGCGGCGGGTGGCGCAATGCCGCAGCGGCGGCATCGACCCGCACGACCTGCGCTTGGCCGCCGACGGCAGCCTGCTGGTGGCCAACGGCGGTATCGTTCGCGATGCCGCGGGACGCAAGATGGAATCCGAGGCGATGGTGCCCAGCCTGGCTCGCATCGACCCGGCCACTGGCAGCCTGCGCGGCCACTGGACTCTGCCCGACCCGCAACTCAGCATCCGCCACATGGCCTGGTCCTGCGGGCCCGCTGCCTTGCTGGGCCTGGCCTTACAAGCAGAACACGCACATGCCGATCTGCGTGCCAACGCACCAGCCCTGGCCGTCTGGGATGGCCGGGCCTTGACGCTGCCTTGCCCTGACACCCGCGCTGCCGGTTACGCCGGCGACATCGCAGCGGGCCCGGCGGGCGGCTTCATCCTCAGCGCCCAGAAGCAGGGGCAGGGCCTGTGGTGGCACCCGGGCGAGCCGCGCAACTTCACGCGCATTGCCCAGCTCACCGAACCCTGTGCAGTGGTGCCTTCAGCCGACGGGGCCGGCGTGGAAATCAGCGCCGCGCGGGGCCTGGCGCGCTGGCATCCTGAAGAACCGCCACGCATGCTGCCCTGGCCGGTGCCGTTGGCGCCGGACAACCATTGGGTGCGCCTGGCCCGTGCCTGAGAGCGGACTTGGCGGGCTCGGGGCCGCACTCCCATCAGAATATTCTCGACGATGCATGCCTGTGTTCACGCACTTGTTCCCTTGATTCGGGTCGCTCTGGTTCTCCGAAACGGCCCTGAGACGACCGGCAGCTTTACGCCGCATCACCGGCGCCCACGCAGTCTCGGTCATCGCCAGCTGAGGGTCGGCAGTGCCAGTTCGCAGCCTGCAGCAGCAAACGTTCATCTGCACGTCCGCGCTGGCCGGGCCGCATGATCCGTGAACGACCGCAATCTCTTGGCGTGGACTTCTCGGCCTGGTTCGCGAACGGCGCCTTCCTGAGTGGTGCGGCCGCTCGGCCTGAAAAGTGCCACCGGCGGCTTGGGGTCGATTGCTGCGGGTCACCGACAGCGGGAGCTGTCGCTCGGCCAGCACAAGGCCTACCTCCGTCGCTGGCAGCAATCCAACCGATGTCTTGCTTGAAAGATCGACGAAAGCATCGGTATGGCCTCGCGCCGCGCACGCTACCGCATGGCTTTAAGCAGCGCTGCGCCAGGCGGCGAGGTGCGACCATGGGCTTAACCTGCGCCCAGCGACCTGGGAACTCGAGCCAGGTTGCAGTGTGAGACTGCACCGACCTTACCCATGCACGCATCGACCCTGACACCACACGCACCACACAACCTACCAAGTCCACAGTTGCCGCGGCTCTACACCTTTCGCCGCTGCCCATACGCCATGCGCGCACGGATGGCGCTGCTACAGGCAGGGCGGGCCTTCGAGGCGGTGGAGGTCAGCTTGTGCGATAAGCCAGCAGGCTTGCTGGCCTTGTCGCCCAAAGCGACGGTACCAGTGCTGCAGTTGCCCGATGGCAGCGTGATCGACGAGAGTTGGGACATCGTTCGCTGGGCACTGGCCGCACCCGATTCGAAGGGCTGGTGGGCTCGGGCGCAGTCGCCTGCCAACCTGGACTTGGTAGAGCGCAACGACGGCGACTTCAAGAGTCACCTGGACCGCTGGAAGTACCCCCAACGCTACGCGGGTGGCTCCCTCACGCCAGTCGCCCACCGCGACAGGGCACTGGATGTGCTGCTGATGCCTCTAGAGGCTCGGCTGCACAGAGCGCCCTGCCTGGGCGGCGCCACGCCCTGCGCCACCGACCTGGCAGTGATGCCCTTCGTTCGCCAGTTCGCCTCGGTGGACCCGAAATGGTTTGCAACGCAAAACCTGCTATCGGTACGGACCTGGCTGGAACGCTGGCTTGTCAGCCCGTTGTTTGTCGCTTGTATGTACAAGTTGCCCGCGCAGGGTGCGATCCGCTTTCCATCGCTCTAACGCTCCGCTTGGCTGTCGATCAGACTCGATCTGAACTCGTTCTGTTGACCAAGGGCCGGTTCGAGGTGAAGCGGTCGGTCGCCAGGAAGGACATCGAGTGGCAGGTCTCGGCGGCCGCCGACATTCGTCTTCCAAGTGTGACCGTCAGCAGACGGTCTGCTGCGGTCATAGCGTTTGCACCGCCATGCAGTCTTCGACTTGTTGGCAGCCGCCGATTCCTTGAGCCGCCGTTGCTGGACGGGTCGTGCAGTAACTTCTACAGTAACCGTCAGTACTCCATTGGGTACCACACATGTATTGCAAGCCCATCCAGGGTTTTTCGATCCTCCTCGTCTCCACCAATCCATTCCTAAGGCCTTGATGTTCAGGGCCTTTTTCTTTGCCTGGTCGGTCCCGGGCGGCCGCGCGTCTATGTCAGCTGGGCCGGCCGCAGCCAGCGTGACAACCAGTCGCAGCCGCCTTCAGTGCTGGTCTCGCAGCTGCGCGACTACCTCGGCGCCGGCTGGAGCGAAGAGGTGGTGAAGGGCCGCACCACCGAACACCCGCTGCAGCCTTTCAGCCGGCGCTACTTCGAACCCAAGGGCGCGGGGGCCAGTGAGCAGGCCTTGTTCACCTAGGCCGCTGAATGGCGATCGGCACACGCGGTGCGGCCGGGTGCCGCTGTCGCAGGCGAGGCCACTGTGGCGGCACTGTCTTCAGCCGCAAGCCGGGCCGCCGAAGTGTTGGTGCAGTAGACGCTGCTGCAACTGGCTGGCTTCCTGCGCAACCCGGTCAAGGCCTTCTTCCGCCACCGCCTGCAGATCAATTTCGACGAACGCGGAATGTATCGAACACCGGGTATCAAAGCCAGGAACCACGGCGTGGCGCGGTGGCCCTCCCCGTACGACCACCAATGAATCAGCGCGGTCGCGCAATCACCTTGCATGTGATCGCAGTGCGACCATGGCATGCGGCGAACGCTGACGTCAGCAGCTTTGCCGAATTCGGACTGCTCTGCGGCTTGCGCGCGGGTCCTCGCCGCGCGCGTTTCGCAACAACGGCTTGCGCGCGCAGATCAGGCCAGGCTGATCCGCTTGATGTCCAGTGCGAAGGGTCCGGCTTGTCTGGCGGCGATCATGAGCCCGACCTGGCGGATGCGTTCGGGGTTGAGTGCTGGTGCGCTGGGAACCTCGCATCCGCGGAAGCTGGCGCGAAATGCCGCCAGGGGTAGGCGCAAGGTTTGCCAGTCGGCGCCCGAGGGTGTGAAGCTGGCTTGGTAGTTCAAGCTGTCGAAGCCGTCTTCGGTCAGCACGCTCAGCTTGAACTGCTTGTTGTCGCCGCGTATCTCGATGACGCAGGCCGCGGCGCCTGGCAGGCCTCGCGCGGCGGGGCTGGATCGCACCGATGCAAAGCCACCGTTGCGCTCCAGCGAGACCGTCCCCTCGAAGACGGCATGGCCTGTCGGGTCGTGTCGCAGCCTGCTGCGTGAGATGCCGCCCATGACGCAGTCGTCGATCGGCACCCAGTCACTCACGATCGCCGGATCGCTGAAGTCGAAGAGCAGTAGGGTGACGTCGGGATGAACCTGTCCGAGTTGCAGGCTGAGTTGCGCCACTTTGCGGCCGAGTGCGGCTGGCAGCCATTTCATACACCGAAGAATCTGACCACGGCCTTGATGGTGGAGGCGGCCGAACTTGCGGAGATCTTCCAGTGGATGACGCCCGAGGAGTCCCGGCTCGCGCATCGGGATGCCGGATCGAAAGCGCGCATTGGCGAAGAGGTCGCCGACGTGTTGCTTTACCTGTTGCAGGTGGCCGATCACAGCGAGATCGATGTCGCGCAGGCCGTCAGGTCCAAGTTGGCGCGCAATGCATTGATGTACCCGCCAGAGCGTTCGATTGCTCGCGTCTCGCCAGCGTGCGCCGCCATGTCCGGCACGCATGTGCTGCTCGACTACGAGAACGTGCAGCCGACGGATGCCGAGTTGCGCGCACTGGTGCCAGGCGCCAGCCAGGTGTGGGGGTTCCATGGGCCGCACTCCGGTCGGCACGCGCACCATGTCAGTGGCCCTGACGCCCGATTCCGCGGCGACGATCAAGAAGCTGACCGACAGCTTGCGAAAGATGGGCGACGAGCGACCAGCGAAGCCGGCCCCATTGTGGCGTTCGTTGAAGTCGTTCTGGGGGCTGGTGCCACGGCGGAATCGGTCGAGGTGGCGATGGCGCGCCTGATCAAGGACGGTGAGGTGAAGGTGGACTCAGTGATAGGCGCGTCGTATCCGAGGTTTGGCGTTCGGAGTGGGTCCGTTGTCAGCCAGACCTGAAGGGCGGTTGCCGGGTCGGCTGATGCGGGATCTGGCGATGCGCGCTCTGGTGCCGCTGGCGCGGGTATGTCCTCGCTGCGCGTCGAGCCGCTGTCAAAGGCCCAGCGTCTCGACCCTGACAGGCTGTCGCCCCTCACGCAAATTCAGCCTGACTGGCGCTGCCGGCTGGAGCGCAAAGCGGCCCTTTCCCGTGCCCGGGGACCGCGCGCTACCGCACTGGAATCGGCGTGCCTCGGTCCACAGGCACGGCAGTGACGCTGTTCTGCGGTGAGCCTTCTATGACGCGGTCCGAGTAGGTGAGGTAGACGAGTGTGTTGCGTGTCGCATCCACCATGCGCACAACACGCAGGCGCTTGAAGACGAGTGATATGCGCTCGTTGAACATCTCGTCCTGCTGTTTGAGCCGCCTTGGAAACGAGATCGGGCCCGTCTGCCGGCAGGCAATGGACGCCTCTGCCTTGTCTTCGGCCAGACCGAGTCCGCCCTTGATGCCGCCTGTCTTGGCTCGCGACACGTAGCAGGTGACTCCCTTCACTTCTGGGTCATCGTAGGCGTCGACGACGATCTTGTGGTCGGGGCCGATGAACTTGAACACGGTGTCGACCTCGCCGATTCGCTGGGCGTGGGCACTGACGGCGGAGGCCAGCAGGGTGAGCAAGAGAAGGCGCTGCATGACGTCATTGTGAGCGCTCGATGTCGCGATCAATCTGGCTGCTGACCGATCACTCGCGTAGCGCAGCCGACGCGTCGGGCCGCGAATGACTTCTACTGCCCCTGACGAGCTGCGGAACCCGACCCATGGCTGAAGTTGACCTGCGGCCAACAGAAGCGTCGAAGGCTGGTGGAGCCCTTCACAATCAAGATCCGACCCCCTTTCGTTCGAGATGCTCACCTTTCATCATGGATAAATTCGTGCTGCGGCAGCAGGTGCTGGACCGGCTCGCCGAAGACCTGCTGCAAGCCGAACAGGCCGTGCGGGCGGCCCATGAGGCAGCGACGCACGAAGAAAACATCGCCGAAAACAGACACGACACCTTGGGACTCGAAGCCGCCTACCTGGCCACCGGTCAAGCTCGCCGTGCCGAAGCCATCCGCCAAGCGATGGCCAATTGGCGCCAATTCCGCCCGATCGACTATGACGCCAGTCAAGGTATACAGCTCGGAGCGCTGGTCTGCCTGGTCGATTCCGACGACAAGCAGCAACAGCTCTTTCTTGGCCCGGATGGGGGCAGCATGAAGTTGGTCAGCGGCGATCATCTCGTTCAGGTCATCAGCAGCGAAGCCCCTTTGGGCAGGGCCATGATGGGTAAATGCGAGGGTGATGAGGTGTCGATACAGATCGCTCCAGTCCGACAGCAGTTTGAGGTGCTGCGGGTTCATTGAGCCTCGAGCACGTTCCCCACTGCGGTTCACCCTAGGTTTACCCCTGGCTGACCACAAAGCCAAACGGCTCAACTCCTTGAGAGAGCTGAGCCGTTGATTTACATGGTCGGGGCGGCGGGATTCGAACTCGCGACCCTCTGGTCCCAAACCAGATGCGCTACCAGGCTGCGCTACGCCCCGAAGCTTCGCATTCTAACCCGCCGCGACGCGGCGTACCGCCGCGACGCGAATGGCACTGAGTGTGGTGCGTGAGGTGCTCACGTCAGCCGACAAACGCAGGTGCAACAAGGTCGGCATGCCAGCCTCGATGGCGCGCACCAGCGCCGGCTCGAATTCTGCTGTCTCGGTGATGCCCTCAGCCTGCCAGCTGTAGGCCCGCGCCAGGGCCGCGAAGTCGGGGTTGAAGAGATCGCTGCCGCTGACCCGGCCCGGGTAGTCGCGTTCCTGGTGCATGCGGATCGTGCCGTAGGTGCCGTTGTCGACGACCACGCTGATGAGCTTCTTGGCGCCATAGCCGGTCGCTGTGGCCAGCTCTTGGCCGTTCATCAGGAAGTCGCCATCGCCGGCCAAGTTCAGCACCGTGCGCCCGGGGTACAGCAGCGCTGCGGCCACCGCCGCCGGCAGCCCGTAGCCCATCGCGCCAGACGTGGGGGCCAGTTGCGTGCGGCCGTGGTGCTGCAGACCCGGGTAGCAGCAGTAGCGATGCAGCCAACCGCTGAAGTTGCCGGCGCCGTTCGTGTAGACGGTGTCTTCGGGCAGCAGGCGCTGCAGGGTCTTGACGACCACCGCCATGTCCAGTGGAGCCACCTCGGGCGCCACGAGGTTGGCCTCGTAGTCGGCGCGCGCCGCAGCAGCTTCGGCCGACCAGGGCACGGCGAGCGGCGCAGCGATGGACTCCAGCGCCTTGGCCGCGCAGGCCATGGACGCCTGCAGCATCAGGTCGGCCGCATACACGCGGCCCAGTTCCTCGGCGCCGGCGTGGATGTGCACCAGCTTCTGCCGCGGCCGCGGCGCCTGCAGCAGGGTGTAGCCATTCGTCGTCATCTCGCCCAGGCGCACGCCCAGGGCGATGACGAGATCGGCCGCCGCAATGCGCGCCGCCAGCCGGGGGTTGATGCCGATGCCGACATCACCGGCATACAGCGGGTGGCGGTTGTCGAAGGTGTCCTGAAAGCGCCAGCCGCAGGCCACGGGCAGCTGCCAGTTCTCGGCAAAGCGCTGCAGGGCGGCGCAGGCCTCGGCGTCCCAACCCGAGCCGCCGGCGATGACGATGGGGCGCTCGGCAGCCAGCAGCAGGCTGCGCAGGTCGCGCAGTCCGCCCGGTGCAGGCCAGGCGCGCACGGGTTCCACGCGCGGCAGCACGGGGGCCGCTGTCAACGTGGTGAGCATGTCTTCGGGCAGCACCAGCACCACCGGCCCGGGCCGGCCCTGCATCGCGGTGTGAAAGGCCCGGGCGACGTACTCCGGCATGCGGTCGGCGCTGTGCACCTCGCCCACCCACTTGGCCAGGCCCAGCGTGCCGGGGCCGAACATCTGGCGGTAGTCGATCTCTTGAAACGCCTCGCGGTCGCGCTGGTCGCTGGCCACCTGGCCCACGAACAGGATCATCGGCGTGCTGTCCTGAAAGGCCGTGTGCACACCAATGGCGGCATTCGTGGCCCCCGGCCCGCGTGTGACGAAGCAGATGCCGGGGCGGCCGGTCAGCTTGCCCTGGGCGTCGGCCATGAAGGCCGCGCCGCCCTCCTGCCGGCAGGCAATGAAGCGGATGCGTTCGCGGTGTTCGTGGAAGCCGTCCAGCACGGCCAGGTAACTTTCACCGGGCACGCCGAAGCAGCTGTCGACACCCTGGGCGATGAGCGCTTCGACGAGGGCGTGGCCGGCGGAGCGGACAGTGGGACTGTTTGGGGCAGCGGGCGTCGTCATGGCCCTCACTGTAGCCGCAGCACCGCGGCAAAAACGCGCCTCATGCGCTGCGCAACGACGCCAAGGCGCGCGTGCGCCAACCCACCAGGCCGGCCGACAGCACGCCCATCATCAGCAGCGCTGCGGCGCCGGCAAACACCGCCGCCGGCTGGCCGCGGTCCAGCAGCGCGCCGAAGAGCGGCGCGCCAAGCGCGAAGCCGACGTCCAGGCCCGAGTACACGGTGCCGTACACCCGGCCGGTGGCGCCCGGTGGCGCGGCGCGTTTGATGAGCATGTCGCGCGAAGGCCCGGCCAGTCCCGTGCCCAGCCCGGCCAACGCGGCGGCTGCGGCCGCGATCAACGGCGGCAGCCAGCCGCTGGCCACCAGCAGCAGCAAGGCCGCGGCAGATGCCATGGCCAGGGCGATGGTGCGTTCCAGGCTGTGCGCGCGCGACACGAGGAACCCGCCCGCGACCATGCCGGCCGCGCTGCACAGCATGTAGCCGGTGACGACGAAGGCCGTGGCCGTGAGCGGCAGGCCGTACAGGCGCGCCAGGGCGGGGCTGGCGAAGCTCTGGATGGCGCTCAGCGCCGCGGTGGTCCAGAAGAAGAATGAGAAGCACAACCACACCGAGGGCAGCTTGAGAAAGGCCATCGGGTGCTCGGCGACTGCAGTCGTGCCGGCGCCGGTTGCGGCGCCCTCGTGCGCCCAGGCACCGCGGCTGTCGTCGATGGCAGCACGGTTCAGCAGCAGCAGCAGCATCACCGCCAGCGCCACCAGCGCCGCGCCCAGGTAGGCCGCGCGCCAGTTGCCGGCCAACCCGGACACGCCCACCAGGAACACCGGGGCCAGCGCCCACCCCAGGTTGCCGCTGATGCCGTGCACCGAAAAGGCATGGCCCAGCCGGGGCGCCGACACGCGCTTGTTGAGGACCGTGAAGTCGGCTGGATGGAACGGCGAATTGCCCAACCCGGCCAACGCCGCAGCCAGCATCAGCCCGCCATAGCCTTGGGCGCCTGCCGCCGCCAGCGCGGCCGCGAAGAAGCAGCCCAGCGCCGCAAACAGCACCGGGCGCGCGCCGACGCGGTCGACCAGGAAGCCGGCCAGCGCCTGCCCGATGCCCGAGATGACGAAGAACAGCGTCATCAGCAGGCCGAGCTGCGAGTAGCTCAAGCCGAACTCGCGAATGAAGACCGGAAACAGCGGCGGCAACAGCAAGTGGAAGAAGTGCGAGGTGCCATGCGCCACGCCGATCAACCCGATGACGGTGAAATCGGTGCGCCGCGCGGGCGATCGAGAGGGGTGGACTGCGCTCATGCGTCAAGCCTAACCGCAAGCGGCTACAGTCGTTTCTTCCCACCGCACCCTGCCCCGCTGCCATGACCCAGGTTCTCTTCGACTACACCCGCCAGGACGCCAGCGGCGCCAGTTGCACGGCGGCGGCCTGGGCCAACGTGCCGGCGCCCATGACACGCGACGAGCGGGCGCAAGCCAAGGCGCGTGCTGCTGCCTTGCTGAAGGCCCACGACGCCGTGCTGGTGGCGCATTACTACGTCGACGGCGACCTGCAGGACCTGGCGCTGGAGACCTGCGGCTTCTTGGCCGATTAACTGGAGATGGCGCGTTTCGGCCGCGACCACGCCGCGCAGACCCTGGTCGTGGCGGGCGTGCGCTTCATGGGCGAAAGCGCCAAGATCCTGTCGCCCCACAAACGTGTGCTGATGCCCGACCTGGACGCCACCTGCTCGCTCGACCTGGGCTGCCCGCCGGACCAGTTCGCGGCCTTCTGCGATGCGCACCCCGACCGCAAGGTGGTGGTCTATGCCAACACCAGCGCGGCCGTGAAGGCGCGCGCCGACTGGATGGTGACGAGTTCGTGCGCGCTGGCCATCGTGGCCCACCTGCACGCCCAGGGCGAAAAGATCCTGTGGGCGCCCGACCGTCACCTGGGCCGCTACATCCAGGAACAGACCGGCGCCGACATGCTGCTGTGGAACGGCGCCTGCATCGTGCACGACGAGTTCAAGGGCCTGGAGTTGGAACTGCTGCGTCAGCAACACCCCGGCGCGCTGGTGTTGGTGCACCCCGAGTCACCGCAGGCCGTGGTGGCGCAGGCCGACGTGGTGGGCAGCACGACGCAGTTGCTCAACGCCGTGGTCCACGGCAGCGCGCCGGCCTACATCGTGGCCACCGACAACGGCCTGATGCACCGCATGCGCCAGCTGGCGCCTGGCAAGCTGCTGCTGGAAGCCCCCACCGCCGGCAGCAGCGCCACCTGCAAGAGCTGCGCGCACTGCCCCTGGATGGCCATGAACGCCACCCAGGGCGTCGTGAAGTGCCTTGAAAGCGGCAGCGGCGAAGTCCATGTCGATGAGCCCGTGCGCAGCCAGGCACTGGGCTGCATCGACCGCATGCTGGACTTCGTGGCCCGCCACCCGGCCAGCGTGCTGGCCAAGTCGGCCGGGCCGCTGCCGCACGTCGGCGCGGCCTGAGGTCTTCGCGCACTTCGGCCAGCGTTCGCGCTCAAGCCCGGGCGCCGGCCTGCCGATAGCACGGCAGGCCCCTGGTGGGCCGGAGACCACCGATGAGCGCCGATTTTTCGAATGTCCGCAACCACCACGAGCGTGCTGTCTACGACGCCGTGCAGACCCATTCAGCGCGCTACCCGGCGATGGCCGACCGCGCCGAGCTCATGGCCGACGTGGCCTGCGTGGCACTGAACCGCCTGCCGCCGCGCTACATCCGACACGAGGTGGACTTTGTTTTCTACCTCAGTGACCGCGAGCGCCTGGACAACGAACGCCAGCTGCACGAGGCGGTCGACTACGCCTTCGGCTTCGTGCAGGCCCGCACGGCGATGCGGGCCCGTGGCTGACAACGCGGCGTCACCCTGGGCGGCCTGGGACCAGGTCTACCTGGACCCGGTCATCGCCCGGGCGACAGCGCAGCAGCAGGTCGAACAGCACGGCGAGCACGAGGGCCACGGCTGGCTCACGCTGGCCCTGGTGGAAGCGCGCAGTGGCGACGGTGGTCTGGCACTGGAAGCCCTGGAACGGGCCCGCATCTTCTTCGAACCCCCGCAGGACGGCCACGCACTGGCCCTGTGCGACGAGGTGCTGGCGATTCAGCTTCGGCGTTCTGGCGACCTGGCCGCCTGCCTGCACCTGCAACGCGAAATCGACGCCCGCGGCGTGCTGGAGCGACGCCCCCATGACCGCTTCATCTGCCACAACTCCCGCGCCATGACGCAGCAGGCGCTGGGCCAGCCTGACGACGCCCTTCGCCACTTCTATGCGGCCCTGGACGCCGCGCAGGCCAGCGGCCTGCCGGGTGCCCGCCTCACGGCGCTGTGCAATCTCGGCGGCTACCTGCAGGACCTGTTCAGCCTGGACGACGCGCGAACCCACACCACCCAGGCGCTGCAGGTGGCCCAGCAGGCCGGCGCGCCAGCGGGCGTGGCCATTGCGGCGGCCAATCTCATCGTCATCCACCACGCGGCAGGCCACCCTGCCGACGCCCGCGCCATGGTCGACCTGCTGCGGTCGCAGGCCGGCGCCATCGGCCCAGCCGCGTTGCAGCGCTGCGCCCTGGCCTTGGCGCTGGGCCACTTGAGCGTGGGCGAGATCGCCGCCGCCCAGCGTTGCCTGGACCAAGGCGGCACGGGTGACGCGCATGACGGCGACGGCCACATCTTTCGCACCTGGCTGCAGGCGCGCTGCTGGTTGTCCCGCAGCCTGCCCGAGCAGGCCCGTGAGCTGACCACCCGCGTGCTCCGCGAGCGGCAGGTCGAGGTCCGCAGCGACCCACCCTACGACCTGATGGAACTGCACCGCGCTGCGGCAGACGCCTGCGAGGCAGTGGGCGACCTGCGCGGCGCGCTGCACTGCGTGCGCCAGGCCCAGGCGCTGTACGAGGAGCTGGTGGGCCGCAGTGCCCGCGCCCGTGTCATTGCGCTGCAGGCCGGGCATGAACTGGCCACGGTGCAGCGCGAACGCGACCTGGCGCTGGATTCGCGCCGCAGCGCGATGGATGACCACCGCCGGCTGGCCCAACTCAACGACGCGCTGGAGCAAAAGATCGTCGAGACGCAGTCGCTGCACGCGCGTCTGCAGGAGCAGGCCGTGCGCGACCCGCTCACCGGCCTGCACAACCGCCGTCATCTCTTCGACGTGGCACCCGGCCTGCTGGAATTGGCGCGGCGCAACGGGCGCCCGCTGTGTGTTGTGCTGATCGATCTGGACCACTTCAAGCTTCTCAACGACACCTTCGGCCACCAGGCCGGAGACGCGGTGCTGCAGCGCTTCGCCACCCTGCTTCAACGGGTGCTGCGCCGCAGTGACGTGGTCTGCCGCCATGGCGGTGAGGAGTTTGTGGCGGTCATGCCCGACATCGACGTCGACGGTGCCGACGCCGTGCTGTGTCGCCTGCTCGACGAATACCAGACTCCGCCCGTGCTGGACACCGGCACGCGACGGCTGCCGAGCTGTTCGTTCTCCGCCGGCATCGCCATCTTCCCCAAGCACGGCCACACCCTGGAACAGCTGCTCTCGCGTGCCGACCGTGCCCTCTACCGGGCCAAGAGCCTGGGCCGGGCGCGCATCGAACGGGCGCCAGGCACGGACGTCAGCGTGCTGGCCTGACGCCCATCACGCCGACTCAGCTGCTGCTGCGCGCGCGGCGTGTCAGCACGGTCGGAAAGCTGACCGGCAGCGCGTTCGGAAAATCACGGCTGTAATGCAAGCCGCGGCTCTCGTGCCTGTGCAGGGCCGAACGCACGATCAGCTCGGCGCACACCACCAGGTTGCGCAGCTCGAGCAGGTCGCGTGTGACGCGGAAGTTGGCGTAGTACTCCAGCGTTTCCTCGCGCAGGAGCTTGATGCGGTGCAGCGCGCGTTCCAGCCGCTTGGTGGTGCGCACGATGCCGACGTAGTTCCACATCACCAGGCGCAGCTCGTCCCAGTTGTGGGCAATCACGACCTGCTCGTCGGCGTCCTCCACCTTGCTCTCGTCCCACGACGGCAGTTCTGTCTGCGAGTGGTCCGCCGTGCGCTGGATGAAATCGGCGCAGGTGCGCCCCAGCACCACGCATTCCAGCAGTGAATTGCTGGCCAGCCGGTTGGCGCCGTGCAGGCCGGTGTAGGTCGTCTCGCCCACCGCGTACAGACCGGGCAGGTCGGTGCGGCCGTCCAGGTCAGTGACGACCCCGCCACAGGTGTAGTGCGCCGCGGGCACCACGGGGATGGGGTGACGCGCGATGTCGATGCCGAGCTGCAGGCAGCGCGCATGCACGGTCGGGAAGTGCGACTTGAGAAAGTCCTCGCCCTTGGCGGTGACGATGGGCCGGGCGTCGAGCCAGACATGGTCGACGCCGTGCTTCTTCATCTCGAAGTCGATGGCGCGGGCCACGATGTCGCGCGGCGCCAGTTCGCCGCGTTCGTCGTGCGCGGCCATGAAGCGCTCGCCGCCCGCGTCGCCCGGCCCTGCGCTGGGCAGGGTCAGGTGCGCGCCTTCGCCGCGCAGCGCTTCGGTGATGAGAAAACTGCGCTCCTGCGGGTGATACAGGCAAGTGGGGTGGAACTGGATGAATTCCATGTTGCCCACGCGGCAGCCGGCACGCCAGGCCATGGCGATGCCGTCGCCGGTGGCCGTGTCCGGGTTGCTGGTGTAGCGGTAGACCTTGCCCACGCCGCCGGTGGCCAGCACCACGGCGGCGGCCGGCAGGGTCTGCACGCGGCGGCTGTCCATGTCCAGCGCGTACACGCCGTAGCAGCGCGGGGTTTCAGAGCGGCCGAGGTGGCGCGAGGTGATCACGTCCACCGCCACCCAGCGTTCGCGCAAGGTGATGTTGGGGTGGCGCAGCGCGCGGGCCAGCAAGGTGTCGAGGATGGCCTTGCCGGTGGCGTCAGCCGCATGCGCAATGCGCCGCACGGCGTGCCCGCCCTCGCGCGTCAGATGCAAGCCCATCGGGCCTTCCGGGTCGCCGGAGAACGGCACGCCGCGCTGCACCAGCCACTCGATCGCCGCGGCACTGTTCGTGGCGATGAAGCGCGCCGTGTGCTCGTCGACCAGGCCGGCGCCTGCGTCCTGCGTGTCGTGCACATGCGACTCGATGCTGTCATCAGCGCCCAGCACACCGACGATGCCGCCCTGTGCCCAGGCCGTGGCGCCCTCGGCCAGCCCGCGCTTGGCCAGCACCACCACGGGCCGGGTCTCGGCCAACTGCAGGGCCACCGTCAGGCCGGCCAGACCGGCGCCGATGACCACCACAGGGGCGGGGGCGGGCGAGTTGATGTGTTCAGGCATGGCGTGCGCGAAGAGTCGACGAACACCCGGACTGCCCGGGCGACAGAGTGAACCGCATTTTACGGACGCACGCCTTGCCAGCGTGCGCTTGCGAGCTGGTGTAAGGGACCGCCACGGCCTGTGATGAAATGTCACAGCGCCCTGACCGGCGCAGCCCGGGACGCAGGAGAGACCCATGAGCCGAGACGACGATGCCGCCCGACGCGCCGACCTGGACACCCCGGCGACGCAGCTGGTGACCGACCGCGACACCTACCTCGGGCAGGGCCGGCACGACGTGGGCCGGCGCATCGCCGACGACGAGGTCGAGCTCTTCATCAGCAGCGACGTGGCCTCGGCACTGCAAGGCGAGTTCCAGCAGCACACCAGCGAGTTCATCGCCCTGCACGACGTCGGCACCCGCGCCACCTTGCGTCTGCTCGGCAGCCTGGCCAGTGCCTCGGCCGCGCCTGTGCAGCGTCTCACGGTGCGCCGCCAGGGCCAGGGCATCGCGCTGGCGGTGCTGCAGTTTGTCGAGGTGGCCTTGTCCGACGACAGCCGGGTGCGCGTGTACTCCACCGACATCGAAGCCGACAGCCAGACCCGGCACCTGTTGGCCCCGCTGCTGCTGGCCCGCAGCCGCCTGGGTGTGCTGATGGTCGGCGAACTGCCGCCCCACGCCATGAGCTCGGCCTTGGCGCCGCTGCACGACGCCCTGGCCCGCGGCCCCTGGCCGAACCGCGAACTGCTGGTGGTGCCCGTGGGCGCCAGCACCGCGCTGGCCGCCCAGGCCGCCTGGCTGGCCGGCATGAGCGGTGTCGAGATTCACGTCACGCCGAGTGCGTCCAAACCCAAGCAGGCCTGGGCCTACGTGGGCGGCGCCTGGAACCGCAGCCAGGGACAGGGCCCGCAAGCACGGGTCATGCAGACCGTGCTGGAGCGCGCCGTGCCCCGCCCGGGTGTGCCGAAGGCCGAGGCGACCACCGAGCCCATGGGCCTGGGCCCGACCCTTGAACCTGCGCCGACGTCGTCGGCATGGCAGGCGTTCGCTGACCGTTGCAGCAGCCTGAAGGGCCTGGTGGCGTGTGCCGTCTTCGACACCGATTCCCTGCGCACGCTGGCCCACAGTGGCTCGCCCGCCAACGCAGCACGCCTGGCCAAACACGGCGCGACACTCTTGACGCAGATGCAGGTCTCGGCGCGGGCGCTGGGCCTGGATTCAGCGCCGACCGAGGCGGTCATCAGCACCGGCACGCATCACCTGCTGCTGCGCCACATCCATGGACGTGCCGGGGTGGCCGTGCACATGATGTTGCTCGCCGACCAGACCACGCCGTCGCAGGCGCGCGCCGACCTGGACCGGATCGCACCGCCGGCCTGATCGCAGGTCATCAGTGCACGACCCGCGAAAACGAGAACTCGCCGTCCTCCACGTCCACCGGGATCACATCCTTCGGCCCGAACTTGCCCTGCAGGATGAGCTTGCTCACCGGGTTCTCGATGCGCTGCTGGATGGCACGCTTGAGCGGCCGCGCACCGAACGCCGGGTCGAAACCCACCTTGGCCAGTTCGGCCAGCGCGGCGGGCGACACATCGAGCTTCATCTCCAGCTTCTCCAGGCGCGCTTCGAGAATCTGCAGCTGAATCCTGGCGATGCTCTCGATGTTCTTGCGGTCCAGCGCGTGGAACACCACGGTCTCGTCGATGCGGTTCAAGAACTCGGGCCGAAAGTGCTGCTTGACCTCACCCCACACGGCGTCCTTGATGTCCTCTGACGGCTGGCCCGCCATGGCCATGATCAGGTGCGAACCGAGGTTGCTGGTCATCACGATGACGGTGTTCTTGAAGTCCACGGTGCGGCCCTGGCCGTCGGTCAGTCGGCCATCGTCCAGCACCTGCAAGAGCACGTTGAACACATCCGGGTGGGCCTTCTCGACCTCATCGAGCAACAGCACGCTGTACGGCTTGCGGCGCACGGCCTCGGTCAGCGCCCCGCCCTCGTCGTAGCCGACGTAACCCGGCGGCGCGCCGATCAGGCGGCTGACGGAGTGCTTCTCCATGTACTCGCTCATGTCGACGCGGATCATGTGGTCGTCGCTGTCGAACAGAAAACCCGCCAGCGCCTTGCAGAGCTCGGTCTTGCCGACGCCGGTGGGGCCCAGGAACAGGAACGATCCCAGCGGCCGGTTCGGGTCTGACAGCCCGGCGCGTGAGCGGCGGATGGCGTCCGCCACGGCCGTGATGGCCTCGTCTTGGCCGACCACGCGCTGGTGCAGCTTGTCTTCCATCTGCAGCAGCTTGTCGCGCTCGCCCTGCATCAGCTTGCTCACGGGGATGCCGGTGGCGCGGCTCACCACTTCGGCAATCTCCTCGGCGCCGACCATGGTGCGCAGCAGTTGCGGGCCGGCCTTGCCGTCTTTGCCCGCCTGCTTCTTGCCCGTCTCCTTGGCCTGCGCGACGTGCAGCGTTTTCTCCAGCTCGGGCAGCTTGCCGTACTGCAGTTCGGCGACGCGGTTGAAGTCGCCCTTGCGCTTGAGCTCCTCGATCTGGCCCTTCACGCGCTCGATCTCTTCCTTGACGTGGGCCGAACCCTGGGCCT
>JANNWL010000118.1:0-4570 GCA_031414735.1 Burkholderiales bacterium
CCATCGGCTGTCGACCGCGCAGCAGTCCGAGCTGGACGCCTTCTACGCCCGCTGGCCGGGCACCTACGTGGAAGACCGGCTGCGCAACGACTGGCTGCTGGAGCTGGGCCAGCGCCGCGACTGGGCGAACTTCCGCGCCGAATTCCCGCGCTTTCGCATGAACGACGACCGCGAGGTCAGCTGCTATGCCTTGTTGACGCAGCACCTGGACAGCCAGGACGTGCGCGCCGCCGGCCGCGCCGCCTGGTGGGCGCAGCGCGAGGGCGACGACGGCTGCGCGCTGCTTGGCCGCACGCTGGTCGAGGCCAAGGTGCTGGGCACGGACGACGCCTGGCAGGCCGCGCGCCTGGCGGTCGAGTTCAACCGCCCGCGTGCGGCGCGCACGGCCGCCGGGCTGGTGTCGCCCGCCGCGGGCGCCGCCGTGGCCGAGTTGTTCAAGGACCCGGCGCGCTTTCTGAAGAGCCCGCCAGCTGTCGCAGACACCGCAGAGCTGAGCCTGCTGGCGCTGATGCGGCTGGCCGCCAGCGACCCCGAAGCCACGCTGAAGCTGCTGGAGTCCGGCACAGCCCGCCGACTGCCGCCGGCCCTGGCCGCCACGGCCTGGGCGCATGTGGGCAAGCAGGCGGCGCTGAGGCGCCTGCCGCAAGCGGCGGAATGGAGTGCCGCAGCCTGGCAACGCGCCGCCCAGGCCGGGCCGGCAGCGCCGATGTGGTCCGACGACCTGCTGGCCTGGCAGGTGCGCGCCGCGCTGCAGCAGCCCGCCCACGACGCCGAGCGCTGGACGCTGGTGCAGCGCGCCATCGACGCCATGGGCCCGGCCGAGCAGCGCGACGGTGCCTGGGTCTATTGGCGCGCCCGCGCCCAGCTGGCGCAGGCCCGTCCCGGGGCCGAGGGCGACACCGCGCGGGCCCAGGCGCGTGCCGCGCTGGGCGGCCTGGCCGGGCAGCTCAGCTTTTACGGCAAGCTGGCCACCGAGAGCCTGGGCGGCCGCGTCGCCCTGCCGCCGGCCCCACAGCCGCTGAGCCCTGCCGAGCGCGACGCGCCGCGCGCCCAGGCCGGGCTGTCGCGGGCGCTGCGGCTTATCGACATCGGCCTGCGCAACGAGGGCGTGCGCGAGTGGAACTTCACGCTGCGCGGCATGAGCGACCGCGAATTGCTGGCTGCGGCGCAGTGGGCCTGCGAGCGCGAGGTCTGGGACCGCTGCATCAACACCAGCGACCGCACGCGCAGCGAGATCGACATGGCGCAGCGCTTCCCCACGCCCCACCGCGACCAGGTGCTGGCCCGCGCGCGCGAGATCGGTGTCGACCCGGCCTTCATGTACGGCCTGATCCGCCAGGAATCGCGCTTCATCGTCGACGCGCGGTCGTCCGTGGGCGCCTCGGGGCTGATGCAGGTCATGCCGGCCACGGCGGCCTGGACGGCGAACAAGATCGGCCTGGCCTACACGCCGTCGATGATTACCGACCGCGATGTCAACCTGCGCCTGGGCGCCAGCTACCTGAAGCTGGTGCTCGACGATTTCGGCGGCTCGCAGGCCCTGGCCGCTGCGGCCTACAACGCCGGCCCCGGCCGGCCGCGCCGCTGGCGCGAAGGCGCCACCATCGAGCCGGCGGCCTGGGCCGAGGGCATCCCCTTCACCGAAACGCGCGACTACGTGAAGAAGGTACTCTCCAACGCCGTCTACTACGCCGCCTTGCTGGCCGCACCGGCCGCACCAGCCACCTCCAGCCTGGCCACCGGCAGCAACCCGCCCAGCCTCACGGTTCGCCTGGGCCCCCCGGTGGGGCCGCGCGCCGCTGGCGCGCCACCCACCGAACGCGACATTCCCTGACTCCCCAGATCCATGAACAAAGTACTCGTCCTCGGTGGCACTGGCTTCGTCGGTCGCTCGGTGTGTGAATGCCTGGTCGAACGCCAGGCCGGTACGGGCTTGGTGCGCGTGGCGACCCGGCGCCCGCAACACGCCATCCGCTTGCGTGCACTGCCGACGGTGGAGATCGTCCAGGCCAATGTGCATGACGACGCCGACCTGGCCCGGCTGCTGGTGGGCGTGGACGCGGTGGTCAACCTGGTGGCCATCCTGCACGGCAGCGCCGACGACTTCGGCCGCGTGCATGTGCAGTTACCGCAGCGCCTGGCGCGGGCCTGCAAGGCGGCCGGTGTGACGCGCCTGGTGCACGTCAGCGCCCTGGGCGTGGGGCCGCAAGCGCCGTCGAATTACCTGCGCAGCAAGACCGCGGGCGAGGCCGCGCTGCGTGATGCAGCTGATGCCGGCCTGGCGCTGACGCTGCTGCGGCCGTCGGTCATCTTCGGCACTGAAGACCGTTTCCTCAACGTCTTCGCGCAGCTGCAGTCTTTGGCGCCGGTCATCCCGCTGGCCGGCAGTGACGCCCGCTTCCAGCCGGTGTGGGTTGAGGACGTGGCCCGCGCCGTGGTGCATTGCCTGGGGCACGACGGCACCATCGGCGGTGTCTTCGAATGCACGGGTCCCACGGTCTACACGTTGTCTGAACTGGTGCGCCTGGCCGGGCGCTGGTCGGGCCACGAGCGGCCGCAGATTCCGCTGCCGGCCTTTGCCGGCCGCCTGCAAGCCACCCTGATGGAGCTGCTGCCCGGCGAGCCGCTGATGTCGCGCGACAACGTCGACTCGATGAAGCAGCCCAATGTCGCCAGCGGCCAGGTGCCCGGGCTGGAAGCGCTGGGCATCACCGCCACGGCGCTGGAGGCGGTGGCGCCGGGCTACCTGGGTGCGGCGTTCGGGCGTGCGCGCATGGGGCGTTGGCGTGCCGGCGCCGGCCGCGATTGACGCGGCTGCCGAGACAGCGGGCGACGTAGCATCGTTGTCCCGGCACGCAACAAGGAGACCCGAGATGTCGCTGCAACTGGTCATCGGCAACAAGAACTACTCGTCCTGGTCGATGCGGCCCTGGGTGCTGATGCGCCAGCTGGGATTGCACTTCGAAGAGGTCATGCTGCGCTTGGACTTCAGCGAGCACTCGCACTTCAGGCGCGAGGTGGCGCGCTACAGCCCCGCCGGGCGCGTGCCGGTGCTGGTCGACGACGGATTCAGCGTGTGGGATTCGCTGGCCATCGTCGAATACCTGCACGACAAGTTCCCTGGCCACAACGTCTGGCCCGACGACATCCAGATGCGCGCCCGCGCCCGCTGCATGGCCGCCGAGATGCATGCCGGCTTCGGCGCCCTGCGCAGCCACTGCCCCATGAACATCGAGGCCAGCCTGCCCGAGGTGGGGGCCAAGGTGTGGGCCGAACAGACCGCCTTGCGCGCCGACGTGATGCGCATCGAGCTGATGTGGGCCGAGGCTTTGCTGGCCAGCGGCGGGCCCTTCCTCTTCGGCGAATTCGGCGCGGTCGATGCCATGTACGCGCCGGTGTGCATGCGGCTGCGCACCTACGCCTTGCCCATGCCGGCCAGCAGCCAGCGCTACCTGGCCAGCATGCTGGCCGCGCCGGCCGTGTCGGCGTGGATGACTGAGGCCCTGGCCGAGCACGACTGGGTGGCCGAAGACGAGCCGTATCGCACCCAGACCCGCACCAAGCCCTGACGCAGTCGCAGTGACGCAGCCACCGTGACGGCGCGCTTTTACGTGGTGGGCGGTGCGGTGCGCGACGCTCTGCTGGGCCTGCCCGCCAGCGACCGCGACTGGGTCGCCGTGGGCGCCACGCCCGACGAATTGGTGGCCGCCGGCTACAAGCCGGTGGGGCGTGACTTTCCTGTCTTCATCCACCCCACCACGGGCGAAGAGGTGGCCCTGGCGCGCACCGAACGCAAGAGCGGCCGGGGCTACCACGGCTTCACGGTGCATGCCGCGCCCGGCGTGACGCTGAAAGAAGACCTGTCGCGGCGCGACCTGACCATCAACGCCATCGCCCAGGCCGAAGACGGCACGCTCATCGACCCGTTCGGCGGCCAGCGCGACCTGCAGGCCCGCGTGTTCCGCCATGTCTCGCCGGCCTTCGTGGAAGACCCCGTGCGCCTGCTGCGGCTGGCCCGGCTGGCGGCGCGCTTCCCCGACTTCATGGTCGCGCCTGACACCATGGCGCTGCTGGCGCAGATGGTGGCCGAGGGCGAGGTCGACGCGTTGGTGCCTGAACGGGTCTGGCAGGAGCTCTCGCGCGGCCTCATGCAGCCACGGCCCAGCCGGATGTTTGACGTGCTGCGCCAGTGCGGTGCGCTGGCCCGATTGCTGCCCGCGGTCGACCGCCTGTGGGGCGTGCCGCAGCGGCCGGCGTACCACCCCGAGGTCGACACCGGCGTGCACCTGATGATGGTGCTGGATTGCTGTGCCCTGCTGAACGCGTCGCTGCCCGTGCGCTGGGCCTGCCTGGGCCACGACCTGGGCAAAGGCACGACGCCGCCGGCCGAGTGGCCGCGCCACATCGCCCACGAGGCACGCAGCGCCAAGCTCGTGCGCCAGATGGGCCAGCGCCTGCGCGTCAGCGTCGAATGCAACGAACTCGCTGACGTGGTGGCGCGCGAACACGGCAACGTGCACCGCAGTGGCGAACTGAATGCCGCCGCGTTGATGCGTTTGTTCGAACGCTG
>JANNWL010000119.1:0-5600 GCA_031414735.1 Burkholderiales bacterium
GGCGGCGCAGTTCATTCAAGCGTGCGACCAGTCGGGCACGCCGCTGGTCTTCTTGCAGAACACCACCGGCTACATGGTGGGCAAGGCGGCTGAGCAGGCCGGCGCCATCAAGCACGGCAGCAAGATGATCCAGGCGGTGGCGAATGCGCGCGTGGCGAAATTCACGGTGGTTCTGGGCGGCAGTTTTGGTGCCGGCAACTACGGCATGTGCGGGCGCGGCTTCGACCCGCGTTTCATTTTCGCCTGGCCCAGCGCGCGCACGGCCGTGATGGGCGGCGCGCAGGCGGCCAAGGTCATGGACCTGCTGAACCGCAGCAAGCTCGAACGCATGGGTCTGCCTGCCAACGACGAGGCGCTTGCCGCCATGAGTGACGCCCTGCGCCTGCGCCTGGATGCCGAAAGCACGGCGCTCTTCGGCACCGCGCGGCTGTGGGACGACGGCATCATCGACCCGCGCGACACGCGCCGCATCCTGGGCCTGTGCCTGGACCTCGCCACCGAGGCCGACCGCCGCACGCTGCGCCCGAACACCTTTGGCATTGCCCGCTTCTGAACGGACCCGCATGAAATTCACCGCCGAACACCGCCAGCTCGAAGACACCGTGGTCAAGTTCTGCGACAAGGAGATCAATCCCTTCGTCGCCGAATGGGAAGCCCAGGGCCAGTTCCCGGCGCACGAGGTCTTCAAGAAACTGGGCAACCTGGGCCTGCTGGGCCTGAAGTACCCGGAAGAGTTCGGCGGTGCCGGGCTGGATTTTTCCTACAGCATGGTGATGGCCGAGGCGCTGGGCCAGTGCAACTGCGGCGGCGTGCCCATGGCCATCGGCGTGCACACCGACATGGCCACGCCGGCTTTGGCACGTTTTGGCAGCGACGAGTTGCGGCGCGAGTTCCTCACCCCCACCATCGCCGGCGATGTCGTGTCCTGCCTGGGCGTGAGCGAGGCCGGCGGCGGCAGCGACGTGGCGGCCATCAAGACCCGCGCCGTGCACGACGGCGACGACTACCTCATCAACGGCAGCAAGATGTGGATCACCAGCGGCATGCAGGCCGACTGGTGCTGCCTGCTGGCCAACACCAGCGACGTGTCCGACAAGACACCGTCACACAAGAACAAGAGCCTGATCGTGGTGCCGCTGGACGCGCCCGGCATCACGCGGCAGAAGATCCACAAGATCGGCATGCACAGCAGTGACACGGCTCAACTGTTCTTCGACAACGTGCGTGTGCCGCGCCGCAACCTCATCGGCCAGGAGGGCCTGGGCTTCACCTTCCAGATGCTGCAATTTCAGGAAGAGCGTCTGTGGGGCGCGGCCGGCTCGCTGCGCAGCCTGGACCGACTGATCGACCAGACCATCGAATACACACGACAACGCAAGGCCTTCGGCAAGAGCATCCTGGACAACCAGGTGGTGCACTTCCGCCTGGCCGAACTGCGCACCGAGGTCGAGGCGCTGCGCGCGCTGACCTACCGGGCCGTCGAGATGTACGTCAGCGGCAAGGACGTGACCAAGCTCGCCAGCATGGCCAAGCTGAAGAGCGGGCGGCTCAGCCGCGAGGTGACTGACTCCTGCCTGCAATACTGGGGCGGCATGGGCTACACGGCCGACAACCCGATCTCGCAGGCTTTTCGCGACAGCCGGCTCATCAGCATCGGCGGCGGCGCAGACGAGGTCATGCTCGGCATCCTGTGCAAGCTCGAAGGCACGCTTCCGGGGAGAAACTGATGGGCGTCGAACTGATGAACTTCGAGACCCTGGCGCTGCGGCGCGACGGTCCGGTGCTGCACATCACGCTGAACCGCCCTGAGGTGCGCAACGCCATGTCGATGGCCATGGTGCGCGAACTGCGCGTGGTGCTTGTGCAGCAGGAGATGACCCAGCAGACGGCGGGTGCCACACGCGTCATCGTGCTGCGCGGCGCGGGTGGGCACTTCTGCGCCGGCGCCGACCTGCGCGACCTGGCTGCGGCACGCGCGGGGCTCGTCGAGCACCCCGACGCCGTCACGGCGATGAATGCGGCCTTCGGCGAGTTGTGCGTGGCCTTTGCGGACACCGGCCTGGCGGTCGTGGCGGTGCTGGAAGGCACGGTGATGGGCGGTGGCTTCGGCCTGGCCTGCGTGGCCGATGTGGCCCTGGCCGGTACGAGTGCGGAGTTCCGCCTGCCCGAGACCTCGCTTGGCGTGGTGCCGGCGCAGATCGCGCCCTTCCTCGTCGAGCGTCTGGGCTACGCCGAGGCCAAGCGTCTGGCCGTCACCGGCGCGCGCCTGAACGCCCAGGCGGCGCTCGACCTGCGCCTGGTGCATGAGGTGCATGCCGCAAGCGCCCTGGACCGCGCGGTGGCGGCCGTGGTGGCCGACATCCTCCACTGCGCGCCGGGCGCGGTGGCGGCCACGAAGGCGCTGATCCGCAAGTCGCGCCTGCACACGCCGGCGTCTCTGGTGCACGAGGCGGCCGAGACGTTCTCACGCGCTGCCCTGGGGCCGGAAGGTATCGAGGGCACGACGGCCTTCCTTCAAAAGCGCAAGGCGAACTGGGTGCCGCAGTAACGACACGCGCATGAGCTTTCGCAAGATCCTGATCGCCAACCGGGGCGAGATCGCCTGCCGCGTGATGCGCACCGCGCACCGCCTGGGCTTGCGTACCGTGGCCGTGTACAGCGATGCCGATGCCCACGCACTGCATGTGCGCCAGGCCGACGAGGCCGTGCACATCGGCGCGGCGCCTGCCCCGGACTCGTACCTGAACATCGCCGCCCTGCTGGCCGCTGCGCGCGCCTCCGGGGCGGATGCCGTGCACCCAGGTTACGGCTTCCTGTCCGAGCGCGCCGACTTCGCGCAAGCCTGTGCCGACGCCGGCCTGGTCTTCATCGGCCCGCCCCCCGGGGCCATCGCAGCCATGGGCCACAAGGCCGGCGCCAAGCGCTTGATGCTCACGGCGGGCGTGCCTTGCGCACCCGGCTGTCTGGGCGAGGACCAGAGCGACAGCGCACTGGCCGCCGCTGCGCGCGAACTGGGCACCCCGCTGCTGGTGAAGGCCGTGGCCGGCGGCGGCGGTCGTGGCATGCGGCTGGTGCGCGACCTGGCCGATCTGCCCGAGGCCCTGGCCGGCGCACGGCGCGAGGCCCAGGGCGCCTTCGGCGACGGCACGCTGATGCTGGAACGCCTGGTCGAGGGCGGCCGCCACATCGAGGTGCAGGTCTTCGCCGACGCACTGGGGAACGTGGTGCACCTGGGCGAGCGCGACTGCACGGCGCAGCGGCGGCGCCAGAAGCTCATCGAAGAGTCGCCCTCGCCCATCGTCACCCCGGCCTTGCGCGAACGCCTGTGCGCCGACGCCATCGCCGCCGCCCGCGCCGTGGGTTACGTCGGTGCGGGCACGGTGGAGTTCATCGTTGACGCGGGTCTGCAGCACTTCTTCCTCGAGATGAACACGCGGCTGCAGGTGGAACACCCGGTGACCGAACTCGTCACCGGGTTGGACCTGGTGGAATGGCAACTGCGCGTCGCCGCCGGCGAGCCGCTGCCGCTGGCGCAGGACGAGATCACCTTTAGCGGCCATGCCATCGAAGCGCGGCTGGTGGCCGAGGACCCGTACGACGGCTGGACGCCGCAGACCGGTCGCATCGCACACTGGCATCCGGTGCAAGCCGGTGTGCGCGTGGACCATGGCATCGCTGCGGGCGACGCGATCACGCCCTGGTACGACGCCATGGTGGCCAAGTTCATCGCTCACGGCACCAGCCGCGCCGACGCCGTGCGCCGCCTGACGCGCGCCTTGCAAGACACGCCGCTGCTGGGCGTGGTGAACAACGGCAGCTTCCTGGCCGACTTGCTGAACCACCCGCTGTTCACCGCGAGCGAACTCACCACGACGCGCATCGACGAGTGGGCCGCGCAGGCCGAACCCTGCCTGCAGCGTCAGCCGCCATCCGACCTGGCCTGGCAGCTCGCGGCGGCGCTGCGCGGCGGCGCACAGGCCGCACGCCCGGCCAGTGTGGCCGGCTTCGATCTGACCTTGCAGTGCCAGGGCCAGACGCGGACCCAGCGCGTGCCGGCCGAGGGCATCACCCTGCTGGAAACGGACAACGGCCACTTGCGCTTCAGCCACGGCGGGGTGCAACGACACGCCCGTTTCGTTGATGGCGACATCACGCTGCACCTGTGCCTCGACGGCGCGGTGCATGCGTTCACCGAGCCCAGCGCCTGGCCCACGCAGGCACGCGTGGTCGACCCGCGCCAGGGCCGTGCCCCGGTGGCCGGTGTCGTCGCCCAGGTGCGCGTGGCGGTCGGCGACAGCGTCGTGGCCGGCCAGCCCCTGGTCTGCATCGAAGCCATGAAGATGGAGATGTGGCTCACCGCGGCGGCGGCCGGCACGGTCAGCGCCGTGCATGCGCGGCTGTTGGACAGCGTGGCGGCGGGTACCGTGTTGATCGAGATGGAACTGCACCCATGAACCACAACGCCATCCTTACCTGCGCGCTCACCGGCGTGCTCACCAACCCGAAGCAGCACCCGGTGCCGGTGACACCGACGCAGATGGCCGCCGAGGCGCGCGACGCGTTCAACGCCGGTGCCAGCATCATGCACGTGCACCTGCGCAGCCAGGAAGACGGGTTTGGCCACCTGCCCAGTTGGGACCCCGACGTGGCGGAGGCCGTGGTCGGCGCCATCCGCGCGGCCTGCCCCGGCGTCATCATCAACCTCACCACCGGCGTGATCGGCAAAGACATCGCCGGCCCCGTGGCCTGCCTGCGCCGCGTCCGGCCCGAGATCGCGGCCTGCAACGCTGGCAGCCTGAATTACCTGAAGATCAAGGACAACGGCGAATGGGCCTGGCCGCCCATGGTCTTCGACAACCCGGTCGCCAAGGTGCAGCAGTTCCTGGACGTGATGCGCGACACACAAACCCAGCCCGAGTTCGAGTGCTTCGATGTCGGCATCGTGCGCAGCGTGGGCATGTACCTGAAGGCGGGTCTGCACAGCGGCACCCCTGACATCAACTTCGTGATGGGCGTGGCCAGCGGCATGCCCTGCGACGCCGATCTGCTGGCGCTGTTGCCGCGCTATGCGCCCGACGGCGCGCACTGGCAGACCACACTGATCGGCCGCGCCGAGGTCTGGCCAGTGCACCAGAAGACGGCCGAACTCGGCGGCAACCTGCGCACCGGCCTGGAAGACACCTTCTACCTGCCCGACGGCGGGCGCGCAGCCGGCAACGGTGTGCTCATCCAGGCGTTGGCCGACTGCGCGCGGCGCGCCGGCCGCGGCGTGGCGTCGCCCGCAGAGGCCCGCGCCCGGTTGGGCCTGCACGCGGGCACGCCCGCATGACGCCGGCCCGCCGTGACGCCGCCGAACAGGCGCGCCTGGACGCAGCGCTCGTGGACATCTTCGAGCAGCAAATCGTCTTCACCCAGGTGCTGGGGCTGAAGATCGCCTCGGTGCGGCCGGGCGACGTGCGCGGCACGCTGGCGATGCGGCCCGAACTTGTTGGCCACGCCGCCTACGGCCGCCTGCACGGAGGCGTGATCTCGTCCGTGCTCGATGTCATGGGCGCCCTGGTGTTGATGGTGGCCATGGCCGAGCGCCACCCGCACGAGAA
>JANNWL010000120.1:0-4498 GCA_031414735.1 Burkholderiales bacterium
CGCGCCCGCGCCTGGTGGAAGTCGACCGACCAGCGCAGACCCGACATGGCCTGGGGCTGGCGCGTGGAGCCGTAGCGCGACAATGCGGGCTTCGCCGCGGCCCTGGGACGAGCATGACCTTCGAGTTGCCCAATCTGGAACCATCGCGTGACAAGAAGACGCTGCGCCGGCAATTGCAGGCCGAGCGACAAAGCCTGATCGACCGCCACCAGCGCGGCATGCACCTGCAGGAGGTGCTGCGCGTGTGGCTGCTGGCGCGCACCGACGCGGCAATAGGCGCCTATTGGCCCATCAAGGGCGAGTTCGATGCCTTGCCCGCCCTCTTCCGCTGGAGCGAAGCCGACCCCAAGCGCCGCATCGGCCTGCCGGTCGTTGACAAGGCCACCAAACAGTTGAGCTTCCAGGTCTGGTACCCCGGTTGCGAAATGGAAGACGACGCCTACGGCATCCCCAAGCCCAAGGGCACGCCTGTGTTCGAGCCGACACTGCTGCTGGTGCCCTGCGTGGGCTACGGCCCGCGCGGCGTGCGCCTGGGCTATGGGGGCGGCTTCTACGACCGCACTCTGGCTACCTTGGAACCCCGGCCCACAACCGTGGGCCTGGCCTATTCGCAGGGCTTCCTGCCGTGGCTGCAGGCCGAGCCGCACGACGTGCCGCTGGACACCGTGCTCACCGACGAAGGCCTGGCATGGCAGGCGCCGGGCGGCAAGTAGCCCGCAACGGGGAGCAACGGCTCGGCGCAAGCGCGGCGCCTCAAACCCCCGCTTCAGCCAGTGCGGCTTCAAGCAGCTGCAGTTCGTCGTCCTGCGTATAGGCCTGCACCGACACGCGCACGAAGGTCTGGCCGGCATGCTGCGTCACGGGCACCTCGATGCGGTGCTGCTCGAACAAACGCGCACGAAAAGCCTCGGGGTCGGTGCAACGCACGGGGATCGGCACCATCTGGCCGAAGTCGCTGTCAGCGGCAATCGGCGCCAGCCCGTTGCGTGCGCCCACGCGGTGCATCAGCGCCAGGGCACGTTCATGGCTGCGCGCGCGGTGGCGCGGCCAGTCGTGACGGGCCAGGAAGTCCAGCGCCGCCGGCACGGCCAGGTAGGCGGCGATGTCGCGCGTGCCTTGCCATTGCAGGCGCCGCTCGAGCACGGTGCGGCCCACATAAGCGTCGAAGCCGGTAGGGCCGCTGAGTGACGCTGTGGCCAGTGCAGCCGCCGTTTCGGCCACATAGCCCCAGCTGATCACGCCGGCATGCAATTCGGCATGGCGCTCGGGCCGCGCATGCAGGAAGGCCGCGCCCTTGGGTGCACACAACCATTTGTGGCAATTGCCGGTGTAGAAATCGGTGTCCAGGGTGCCCAGGTCCAGGTCGACGTAACCCGGCGCGTGAGCGCCATCGATGAGCGTCGTCAGCCCGCGCTCACGCGCTGCCTGACAAAGCGCTGCGATCGGAAAGATGAGTGCCGTCGTCGACGTGACGTGGCTCGCAAAGACCACCCGTGTGCGCGGCGTGACGGCTGCCATCATGCGGTCGACAAAGGTGGCGGCGTCGAAGGGCAGCGGGATCTCGACGCGCCGGTAAACGGCGCCGGCAAGCGCGCAGACATGCTGCCAGGTGGCGTCGCAGGCGCCGTACTCGTGGTCGGTGGCCAGCACCTCGTCGCCGGGTTGCAGGCGCAGCGACCGCGCCACCGTGTTCACGCCCGTGGTGGCGTTGGGCACGAAGACGATATCGGCCGCGTCGGCACCCAGGCTGGCAGCCAGCCGCGCCCGTGCGTCGGCCAGCAGCGCCGCCGAGCGCCGGCCCAGGAAGGCCACCGGGTTGCGTTCCAGCTCGAGCTGCCAGCGCTGGTAGTCGGCGAACACCTCCTTCGGGCAGGCGCCGAAACTGCCGTGGTTCAGGAAGACGAGTCCGGGGTCGAGTAGAAACTGCGCGCGCATGGCGACGGGGTCTTCGAAACCCGGCGCCGGGCGGGTGAGGCCGCCGGTCACGCCAGCCGCCCGGCCGGCAGGGCCGGCGGCCAGTGCGCCAGCTTGCGCCAGCGCCAGGCCAGCAGCGCGGCAGTGAGCAACACCATGCCCAGCGCCCAGGGCAGCAGCAGGGCCGATTGCCAGCGATCGAGCAGCAGGCTTACCACGCACAGGCCCGTGAACAATACGAAGAGCAAGGCCACCCGAGCACCTGGCGCCCGCAGGCGCGACACATCACGACAAAGCAACACAGAAGGCGGCAACGCCGCGGCGGCGAAGGCCCAGACCAACAGCGAGTTGCTCCACCAAGCCACGGCCACCAAGGCCGGCAGCGCTGCAACCCAGACCCGGGCGAAGTGCGTCATCTGCTGCCACGCCAGGGCACGGTTCAGCGCCGCGCCTTGCGGCATGCCCGGCAACAGCACCAGCAGGGCCTGCTCGCGCCGCGACCCCCACAGCGCGGCCGGCAGGCTGATCAACGGTGCGATGGCCATGCTGGCCAGTCCGATGCCCATGCCCACCTGGGCACCCGCCCACGGCTTGGGCAGGTCAGGGGCGACCGAGCGCATCAACACGTAAAGGGCGCTGAGCACCACCAGCTGAACCACCACCATGCTGCCCAGTTGCCCGACCCAATGCTGGGCGCCATGCAGCACCACCTCGGCGCGGGCCATGACGCTGGCCCGTTCGGGGCAGGCGCGGCGGGTGACGTGGGCCAGCCAGGCATCGGCCAGGTGCCGAAACGGCGCGCCGAGCAGCTCGCCCCAGCGCCCATAGGCCGCCAACGCCGGCTTGCGCCCAGCGGCGCCGGCCGAGGCGATCTTTCGGAAGCTCTCGCGGCGGGCGTAGGTGCGTGTGTGCGTGGCGTCGGCCCTGCCAAACAGGTTCACCAAGGCCGTGGCCAGGGCCACCAAGACCAGCCCGGTCCAAAGCAGGGGCTGGGCCTGCCAATGGTCCCGCAAGAAGTCCATCAGGGGCCGCACCCCTGCCCGCACCCAGGCTTGATCGAAGAGCAGAAACACGAACCAGATCACCACCCACAACACCCACCAACGCAGCGCCATGGCCACGTACAGCAGCGTCGCCCCGGCGATCATGGCCGCCACCAGCAGGCGCGCGGTTCCGCCGCCCGGCAAGTCCTGCACCAGCGCGGCGACCACGGCGGCGAACGTCAGCATCACCAGCCACACCGCCATGGCCGCGGCACGCAGGGCGCGCCCGTAACCGACGACGAAGCGCGCCGCGTGCGGGTGATCCAGCCGCAGCAGGGCCGAGAACTGCACGCCCCACAGCGCCAACAGCCCGCAGGTGCCCAGCACGCCCCCCACCGCCCAGGCCACGGTGCGGGGCATCCAGACCAGCGCCGCCACCGAGGCCGCCCCCGTCAGCAACACGGCCAGGCCCAGGTACAGCCAGAAGGCCCACAGACGCCCGTCGTTGCGCTGCCACTGCCAGGGCGCCCGCAGCATCATGGCCACCTGGGTTTGCAGGGCGGCGTTCATTGGTGCGCCTTCGTGCGTCGCACTCCGGTATTCGCCCTGGGGGCGGCCCGGCGGGCTCATGTGAGCTCCATGAACAGGTCTTCCAGCGTCACCACATCGGCGTGGACCTCGGCGGGCAGGCGCACACCCGCCGGCAGCCGCGCCAGCACGCGCTCGTGCCCGGCGGCCAGGGCCGTGCGCTTCAGGCTCTGCGCACCCAGCCGCTGCAGCAGCGCCTGCACTTCGGCGGTGGTGCCCGAGAGCACGCGCACCTCGTCCAGCAACTCGTCCAGCGGTGCCTGCAGGGCGATGCGCCCACCGTTCATGAAGGCCAGGTTGAAGGCCACGCGTTCCAGGTCCGACAGGATGTGGGTGGAGAACACCACCGTGGTGCCGCGTTCCAGCACCTGTTCGACCAGCTCGGCCAGAAAGTCGCGCCGGCCGGCCGGGTCCAGGCTGGACACGGGTTCGTCCAGCACCAGCAGGTCGGGGTCGTGGGCCAGCGCGCGGATGATGGACAGGCGCTGCTGCTGGCCCACGCTGAGCTTGGCGATGCGCTTGTCGCGCGCGATGTCCCAGCGCGACATCAGGCCGTCCACCTTGGACTCGTTCCAGCGCGGGTAGAAGCTCTTGAAGTAGGCCAGCAACTGCGCCGGCGTGAAGGCTTCGAACAGGTCGGACTGCTGCGGCACGTAGCCGATGCGCGAACGCGCGTGGTCGTCCAGCCGGCTGACGGGTTGATCGAACAGACGCACCGTGCCCGACTGCGCCTCGCGCAGGCCCAGCATCGCTTCCAGCAGCGTGGTCTTGCCCGCGCCGTTGCGGCCCAACAGGCCCACCACCTGGCCGGGCAGCAGGCGCCAGTCCAGGCCGCGAAGCACGGGCTCGCCTTGGGAATAGGCCAGATTCACGCCGGCCAATTCGGCGGTGGGTGTGGTGGTGGCCAGAAGGTGTTGATTCATGGGAGCGGTCCCTCGTCGATGATCTTGTCGAAGAGCTTCAGCGCGGCCTGCTTGGGCAGTTCGAGCTGGCGGGCCTCGGCCGCGGCGCGG
>JANNWL010000121.1:0-8937 GCA_031414735.1 Burkholderiales bacterium
GAATTCGCCGACGATGCGGGGGCGCAGGCCCTGCGTCTCGAACCAGTGGTCCAGCGTCGGTCGCAGGGCGGAGTGCCCCGTGGGCAGCAGCACCGGCAGGACGTCGAGGCTTTGCGGAAATCGGTCGCGCTCTGTCTTGCCGACCAGCCGGGCCGGTCCGTACCACTCGACCGGCGAATCGACGAGCCGCTCGCTGGTGAGGCGCAGGTTCGGGTTGCGCGGCGCGGCCTGGCCCGCGAGAACCAGGTCCAGGTGATGCAGCGCGAGCTCGCTGAGCAGCTGCTCAAACTCTCCTTCGTGGCAGACCAGCCGAAGGTTGGGGGTGCTCAACACCGGCTCTAGCAGCGCATGCGCCGCGAGCTTGGAGATGCCATCGGAGAGCCCGACCGCCAGGCGGGCCACCTTGCCGCTGGCCGCTTCGCGCACCTCGTCGGGGATGCCCTGGCCCAGATGAAAGATCTCTTCAGCGCGCGCGAAGGCGGCCTGGCCCGCCTCAGTGAGCGCCACGCCACGGCCCGAAGGCTTGAGCAACTGGTGGCCGAGCGACTTCTCCAGTTCGCGCACCTGCGCGCTGATGGTCTGCACCGCCATGTCCAGCCGCTCGGCGGCGCGGGCGAAGCCGCCCTCTTTGGTGACGACCCAGAAGTAATGGAGATGGCGGTAGTTCAGCATGCATCCTCCTGTGCGGGAAAACCGAATCCTAAGTGCGAAAGACCCTGGTTTGTTCGAATCGTTCTTGTCCCCATACTCTCGCTCATTGCATTGTCGAAAGAAACCCCGTCATGTTTTATGCCCTCAGCTGGCTTGTCGTGTTCGCGCTTCTGGCGCTGTGGTCCCTGGCCGCCTGGGCGCTGAATGCCGTTGCCGTCTGGACCGTCTCGAATGCCGGCGCGCTCACCGGGGCGGCGTCGGGCGCCAGCGCCATCGCTGTGCCGGATTGGCTCGCCCCCTGGGTGCCGCCGGAAACTGCGCAGTGGGCAAGCCAGCTAATGACGGGCCTGGCGCCGTTCGTCAACAGCCTGCTGCAGGCCGCACCCGCACTGGCGGGTGGCCTGACGGTGGCGACCTGGGTGATCTGGGGCATCGGCAGCGCGCTGCTGGTGGTGCTGGGTGCCGGGCTGCACCTGCTCATCGCGCTCATGCGCCGCCGCAGCGGCGGCGGCGCCGGCCCGGGCGCTGGCTCGCCGCTGGCGACAGGCTGACAACTCCTGGCCTCATTGTCATCTCCAGAGTTTCAGCGGCCCGAGGGGCGCTGCTGGCGTTTGACTTGCTCGTCCTGCACAAGGACGACAAAGAAATCGGCGTGCGTGAGAGTTTCTTTCTTTCGGCCGGTTACATCAGTGTGGCGGTGATGTTCGGCGCCTGGGTCTGGTGGTACTTGGGTGCGCAGAGCGGCATGGCGTACTACACCGGCTTCCTGATCGAGAAGTCGCTGTCGATGGACCCGAAAGCGTGGCCTCGATCCCGAGAGTGCACCTGCAGTGCAATCCCGGTCGCAATGCCCTGCCCATGGCAACATAGCAGCCCCTGCTGCGGAGCCTTCCTCATGGCCGACCCAAACGACAACACCAGCGACAACCCAATGGGCTTGATGGGATTCGAGTTCGTCGAATTCGCGTCGCCCACGCCCAACCTGCTGGAGCCGCTGTTCGAAAAGCTCGGCTTCACGCTGGTGGCCAAGCACCGGTCCAAGGACGTGTTGCTGTACCGCCAAGGCGGCATCAACTTCATCGTCAACCGCGACCCCGCCAGCCCGGCCATGTACTTCGCCGCCGAGCATGGGCCCAGTGCCTGCGGCATGGCGTTTCGCGTGCGCGACTCACACATCGCCTACGCCCGCGCGCTGGAACTTGGCGCGCAGCCTGTAGAGATGTCCACCGGCCCCATGGAGCTGCGCCTGCCCGCCATCAAGGGCCTGGGCGGCGCGCCGCTGTACCTCATCGACCGCTTCGACGACGGCAAGTCCATCTACGACATCGACTTTGCCTTCATCGACGGCGTGGACCGCCACCCGGTGGGCCATGGCCTGAAGCTCATCGACCACCTCACGCACAACGTGTATCGCGGGCGCATGGCCTACTGGGCGGCGTTCTACGAGCGCTTGTTCAACTTCCGCGAGATCCGCTACTTCGACATCAAGGGCGCGCACACCGGGCTCACCAGCAAGGCGATGACGGCGCCCGACGGCATGATCCGCATCCCGTTGAACGAAGAGGCCAAGCAGGGCGGCGGGCAGATCGAAGAGTTCCTGATGCAGTTCAACGGTGAAGGCATCCAGCACGTGGCGCTGATCTGCGACAACCTGCTGGCCACCGTCGACAGCCTGCAGATGGCCGGTGTGGAGCTGATGAACGCGCCCAACGACGTGTACTACGAGATGCTGGAAACCCGCCTGCCCGGGCACGGCCAGCCGGTGGCTGAGTTGCAGGCGCGCGGCATTCTGATGGACGGCACCATTGAAAGCGGCCAGCCCCGACTGCTGCTGCAGATTTTCTCGCGCACGGTGCTGGGCCCGGTGTTTTTCGAGTTCATCCAGCGCAAGGGCGACGAAGGTTTTGGCGAAGGCAACTTCAAGGCCCTGTTCGAGTCGATCGAGCGCGACCAGGTGAAGCGCGGCGTGCTGAAGGTGGAGGCCTGAGGTGGCCCACACTGGGGCCATCAAGCACGGCTTGACGGCGGGCGGTTCCCCGGCCAGCGAGCGTGCGGACTGGACCATCGACCAAGGCTGGTCCGACTACACCGCACAAGAGCACGCCGTGTGGAAGACGTTGTTCGAACGCCAGACCCACCTGCTGCCCGGCCGCGCTTGCGATGAATTCCTGGCCGGCATGCGCGACCTGCCGATCGGCCCAGAGCAGATCCCCGACTTCCAACGCCTCAACGACGTGCTGATGCAGCGCACCGGCTGGCAGGTGGTGGCCGTACCCGGGCTGGTGCCCGACGCGGTGTTTTTCGAGCACCTGGCGAATCGGCGCTTTCCCAGCGGGAACTTCATCCGCAAGCCGCACCAGCTGGACTACCTTGAAGAGCCCGATGTCTTCCACGACGTGTTCGGCCACGTGCCGATGCTCATGAACCCGGCCCTGGCCGACTACATCCAGGCCTACGGACAAGGCGGCCTGCGCGCGCAAGGCCTGGGCAAGCTGGCGCAGTTGGCACGGGTGTACTGGTACACCGTGGAGTTCGGCCTGGTGATGCAGGCGGACGGCCTGCGCATTTATGGCGCGGGCATCGCGTCGTCACCCACCGAGAGTGTCTTCGCGCTGGACAGCGCCTCACCCAACCGCGTGGCGTTCGACCTGGCCCGGGTGCTGCGCACGCGCTACGTGATCGACGACTTCCAGCGCAGCTACTTCGTCATCCGCAACCTCGACGAATTGCTGGAACTGGCGCAGATCGACTTCCTGCCGCTGTACGAACAAACCGACGGCCTGCCCGAGTTCGAGGCTGGCGAACTGTCGGCTGAGGACCGGGTGATCAGCCACGGCGACGGCAGCTACCACCGGGCGCGGCAGGCCGCCACGACCTGACACTCAGCCCGTCCGTGCAGCAGCCAGCACCGCCTGCGCCATGCGTGTTGCAGCACCCCGGTGCCGCGCTGCAAAGGCCAGCGCGCGTCCGGCCCACGCAGCGCGGGCCGGGTCGGTCGTCACCATCACAGCGCGCGTGACCGCCGTCTGGATGTCGGCCACGCGCTCGGCCGCGCCGGCGGCTTCGGCCCACTCCGCCGCCTGCAGGAAGTTGAAGGTGTGCGGACCCATCAGCAGCGGACAGCCGCAGGCCGCCGCTTCGATCAGGTTCTGGCCGCCCAGCGGCGCAAAGCTGCCGCCCAGCAGCGCCACGTCGGCCGTACCGAAGTACAGCGCCATCTCGCCCAACGAGTCGCCCAGCCAGACATCGGCCGCGGCAACTTCTGCAGGCGGATGTTCAGCCCACGTGCTGCGTCGGGCCAGGGACAAGCCGGCCGCTTCCACCAGGCCAGCCACCTCGTCGAAGCGTTGTGGGTGGCGCGGCACCAGCAGCAGCAGCGGACGCGGCACAGGCAGCGCGGACCAGGCCTGCAGCAGCGGGGACTCTTCACCTTCGCGCGTACTGGCGGCCAGCACCACGGCGCGGCCGGCGCAAAAGCGCCACGTCCGCCCTGCTGCGATCTGGGCCGCGTCGGGCGTCATGTCGAACTTCAGATTGCCCAGCACGTCGACCGGTTCGGCGCCGATCTGGCGCAGGCGCTGCGCGTCGTCGTCGGTCTGTGCCAGCACGCGTGTGAAGACAGCCACGGCCGGGCGCATCAACGCCGCGAAGCGCAGGCCCTTGTCCAGGCTGCGCTGTGACAGGCGCGCATTGGCCAGCACCATGGGCACGCCTTCGTCGCGTGCGGCCGCCAGCAGGTTGGGCCAGACCTCGGTTTCCATCAGCACCCCCACCACAGGGCGATGGGTGCGCAGGAAGCGGCGCGCGGCACCGGGCGTGTCGCAGGGCAACCAAGCCTGCGCGTCGCCTTCACGCAGCAGGGCACTCCCGGCCCCGCGGCCCGTGGCCGTGCCATGGGTGAGCAGGAGCCGCAGGCCAGGCTGCTGCTGACGCAGCGCGTCGATCAGCGCCGCCGCTGCACGCGTTTCGCCCAGCGACACGGCGTGCACCCAGAGCCGGCCCGGGGGTTGCACGCCGCGCTTGAAACCCAGTCGTTCTGCCCAGCGGACACCGTACAGCGGCTCGCGCCGCGCACGCCACGCATAGCGCGCAAACACCAGCGGCAGCGCTGCGGCCATGAGCAGCGTGTAGGCGGCGAGCGCCAGGCGGGCGCTCATGCTCGCGCTCGGCGCCGGCTCAGTGCGCTGACGCGCCGACCTGCGCGTCGGGCTTGACGCTGCGCAGCGCGGCCATGAACTGTGCTTCGATGCGGTGCAGCGCCACTTCGGTGTGACCTTCGAAGCGCAGCACCAGCACCGGCGTGGTGTTGCTGCCGCGGATGAGGCCGAAGCCGTCGGCAAAGTCCACGCGCAGGCCGTCGATGGTGCCGACCTCGCCGCCCTCGAACTTCAGCCGGCCATCAGCGACGCGGACCAGCAACTCGGCGGTGACGGCGTGGTGTTCGCCTTCGGCACAAGGCACGTTCAGCTCGGGCGTACTGAAGCTGGTGGGCAGCGCGTCGAGGAACGCGCTGGGGTTCTTCTCGCGGCTCAGGATTTCGAGCAGGCGCCCGGCGGTGTACATCGCGTCGTCGAAGCCGTACCAGCGTTCGCCGAAGAACAGGTGCCCGCTCATCTCGCCGGCAAAGGGCGCGCCGGTCTCCTTCAGCTTGGCTTTCACCAGCGAGTGCCCCGTCTTCCACAACAGCGGCTTGCCGCCGGCCTTGCGGATAGCCACGGGCACGCGCTGGCTGCACTTCACGTCATAGATGATCGTGGCACCCTTGTTGCGCTTGAGGATGTCGCGCGCGAACAGCATGATCTGCCGGTCGGGGTAGATGATGTTGCCTTGCGCCGTGACGACACCCAGGCGGTCGCCGTCGCCGTCGAAGGCCAGGCCGACTTCAGCGCCCGTGGCGTGCACGACCTTGATCAGGTCGGCCAGGTTCTCGGGCTTGCTGGGGTCGGGGTGGTGGTTGGGGAAGTCGCCGTCGACTTTGGAGTACAGGTCGATGACCTCGCAGCCCAGCGCGCGAAGAATTGCCGGCGCAGTAGCGCCTGGAATCCCATTCCCGCTGTCGACGACGATCTTCATGGGCCGGGCCAGCTTGCAGTCGCTGGTGATGCGGTGCGCGTACTCGGCCAAGATGTCCATCTTCGCGCTGTGGCCGCGCTTGGTGGTGTAGTCCTCGGCCTCGATGCGGCGTTTGAGATTCTGGATGTCCTCGCCGTAGATGGCGCGGCCACTCATCACCATCTTGAAGCCGTTGTAGTCCTTGGGGTTGTGGCTGCCCGTGACCATGATGCCGCTGCGGCAGCCGTGCTTCCCGCGCGTGGCGGCCACGTAGTACAGCATCGGCGTGGTCACCATGCCGATGTCGACGACATCCAGCCCCGTGCTCTTCAAGCCGCGGATCAGCGCCGCAGCCAGGCCCGGGCCCGACAGTCGGCCGTCACGCCCCACCGCCACGGCGCGTTCGCCGGCTGCCACCGCCTCGGAACCAAAGGCCCGGCCCAGGTGCTCGGCAAAGGTCTCGTCGACGTTCTTGCCCACGATGCCGCGGATGTCGTAGGCCTTGAAGATGGTGGGATCGATTTGCATGCGTGTCTTGGGGTTGCCTGGGGTGGCGGGGATTGTAGGCAGCGAGCGCGGCTGCTAGGCTGCGCTGCAACCCAAGCCGATGGACGCTCGCCATGAACACCGCCACGACCGAAAAGCCCCCGGCACCGACCCGACTGCGGCAGTTCGCCGACCTGCCCGGGCCGCGGACGATTCCGGTGTTCGGCAACCTGTTGCAGATCGAGTCCACCCGGCTGCACCTGCAGCTAGAGCAGTGGTGCGATGAGTACGGCAGCATCTTCAAGCTGCAACTGGGCAAGCGGCGCGTGGTGATCGTGGGCGACCACGAACTCATCGCCATGGCGCTGCGCGACCGGCCCGACGGTTTCCGCCGCACCAGCAAGCTCGAAGAGGTGTGGACCGAGATGGGCATGCTCGGCGGACTCTTCGGCGCGAACGGCGACACCTGGCGGCGCCAGCGGCGCATGGTGATGGCGGCGTTCGACCCTGGCCATGTCAGGCGTTACTTCCCGTCGCTGCAGCAGGTGGCTAAAGCCCTGGCAGCGCGCTGGCAGCTGGCCGCACAGGACGGCCGCGCCATCGACCTGCAGGCCGACCTGATGCGCTACACGGTGGACACCATTGCCGGCCTGGCCTTTGGGGCTGAGGTGAACACGCTGCAGTCTGACGAGGACGTCATCCAGACGCATCTGAACCAGATCTTTCCGGCCGTGTTCAAGCGCATCTTTGCGCCGCTGCCCACCTGGCGCTATGTGCCGTCGGCGGCCGACCGAAGGCTCAAGCGCAGCGTGGCCGCGGTGAATGCCGCCGTCGACGGCTTCGTGGCCCAGGCGCGGGCGCGGTTGCAAGCCGACCCGGCGCGCCGCCTGCAACCGCAGAACCTGCTGGAAGCCATGCTGGTGGCCGCTGACGAACCCGGCAGCGGCATGGACGACAAGCAGGTGGCGGGCAATGTACTCATCATGCTGCTGGCCGGCGAGGACACCACCGCCAACACCATCGCCTGGATGATCCACTTGCTGTGGCGCCACCCGGCCGCCCTGGCCCGCGCCACCGAAGAAGTGCGCCGCGTCTGCGTCGACCCTGCGGCACCGACGCTGGACGAAGTGGCGCAGCTGGACTACATCGACGCCTGCATCAACGAAACCATGCGCCTGAAGCCCGTGGCGCCACAGAACGGCATGCAGGCGCTGCGCGACACGACGCTGGGCGACGTGCACATCCCCACCGGCATGGTCGTCATCGGCGTGATGCGGCGCGACGCCACCAGCGAACGCCACGTGCCCCGCGCTGCCGCCTTCGAGCCCGAGCGCTGGCTGGCTGGCAGTGAAAAAGGCGAAGGCGGCAGCCCGACCCAGCAGGCCAGCGCCGTCAAGCGCATCTCCATGCCCTTCGGCGCCGGCCCGCGCATCTGCCCGGGCCGCTACCTGGCGCTGCTGGAGATGAAGGTGGCCATGACCACGTTGCTGGGCCGCTTCGACATCGTGGCCGTCGACACGCCCGACGGCCGGGAGCCGCGCGAACTGCTGCAGTTGGCCATGGCACCGGTGGGCCTGAGCATGCGGCTGAAGCCGCGGATTTGACGCCGGCTGCCGCGCACGCTGTCGCTGACTGTCGATTCAGCGGCCGGGCTTGCCATTCGTCGCCGGCACATCGCTGACAGCGAACGGGCTGCCTAGACTCCCCGGCCATGACCACCTACCGCAACCAATGGGACCGCGCCTGGCGGACATTCTTCTCGTACCACGAGTACGACCAGACACCGCAGTGGCTGCGCCTGCTGCTGACGCTGCTGTTCAGCATGGGCATCGCGGCCATCTTCACGGTGGTCGGCTTCGTGCTGTTTGCGCAGGGCGAGGGCGCCTGGCGAAACTGGCGCGGCTGGCTGGAGTGGTACGGCCGCAATCTGGTGGTGGCGCTGACCATCGGGCTGTTGATCTACGCGGCCTTCTACATGGTCTACACCTGGTTCGGCGAAGCGCGCCTGCGAACCATGTCCTTCAAGCGCCGCCGCCTGCTGTTCAGCCTGCTGCCGCTGGTGGTGACGGCCTTTGGCTGGCCGCTGGGTGTGATGCTGGCCGGCGGCGACTTCTCCAATATGTTCGCCAGTGGCGGCGATAGCAACCGGGTCGCCCGCACGGTACTGACCTTCTTGGTGATCGCCCTCATCTTCAACGCCATCTTTGCCAACAAGGCGCGCGCCATCGAAGCCGAACGGCGCGAAACCGAAGCCCGTTTGCAGCTGCTTCAAGCGCAGATCGAGCCGCACTTTCTGTTCAACACGCTGGCTGGTGTGATCTCGCTCATCGACTTTGAGCCGGCCAAGGCCAAGACCACGCTGCAGGCCTTCACCGACTACCTGCGCAACTCCATGGGCAACCTGCGCAACGACCGCAACCCGCTGGACAAGGAGCTGGAGATGGTCGAGAACTACCTGCGGGTGGCCCAAGCCCGCATGGAGGACCGGCTGAGCTACCGCATCGATGCCGACACCGCAGCACGGGGCGTGTCGGTGCCGCCGCTGCTGTTGCAGCCCTTGGTGGAAAACGCCGTGCTGCATGGGCTGGAACCTGCCCTGGCCGGTGGCCATGTGGAGATTGCGGCGCACGTGGAGGCTGGCATGCTGGTGCTGCGCGTGAAGGACGACGGCCGCGGCCTGGAGGCACCTCCGCGCCCCGGCAAGCGCGTGGGCAATGGCCTGGCGCTGGCCAACATCCGCGCCCGGCT
>JANNWL010000122.1:0-3201 GCA_031414735.1 Burkholderiales bacterium
GTCTGCGCCAGCTCGGCCAGCGTCTGCTGCAGTTCGGGGCCGGCCACGAGCTTGCGCGCCGCAGCCAGCGTGGCCGTCAGGTCGTCGGTCATCTTGGCCAGGTCGACGCGGTCGATCTGGTCGGTCAGGCTCTGAAAACGCGTCGGCGTAGTCGGAATTTCCAGCCGGCCTTCGGCGTCGCGCACGGCCGGCTTGCCGCCGGGACGCAGGTCGAGATCGATGTAGAGCTGGCCGGTCAGCAGGCTGTGGGTGGCGAGCTGCCCCGTCAGGCCCTGCCGCAACAGGGTCGACAGCGACAGCGCCGACTCGCCAGCCGCAGCCGCGCCCAGGGTGCGAATGAGGGCCGGGTCCAGTTCCACCACCACGGGCACATCAAAGCGCCCTTGCGCATAGACCACGCCCACCGAACGCACGCTGCCCAGGCGCACGCCGCGAAAGACCACCGGTGAGCCGACCTGCAAGCCGTACACCGAGCCGCGAAAGTGCATCACCGCCTGCTCCGTGGCGGCAAACAGCAGGCCGCCGAACACCACCACCACGGCGGCCACCAGCAAGGCCAGCCCGCCCAGGGCGAACAGGCCGATGCGGGCAGCGTTGGGGCGCGGTGTCATCCCGCACCGGCCGCCAGCTCGGCGGCAGCCACTTCATCGGCAACCGCCGTCTGGGGCCGGCCGCGCTGCAGGAACTCACGCACCCGCGCCGGGCCGTTTGCGAGCAGGGCGCGGGGGCTGTCCAGTGCGGTCATGGTCTTGTCCATCTCGTCCAGAAAAAGCACACGGTCGGCCACCGCGAAGACACTGGCGATTTCATGCGTCACCAACACCACGGTGGTGCCCAGTTGCTCGCGAAGTTGCAGTATCAGGCCATCCAGGCGTGCCGCATTCACCGGGTCCAGGCCCGAGCCGGGTTCGTCCAGGAACAGCAGCGCCGGGTCCAGCGCCAGCGCGCGGGCCAACGCGGCGCGTTTGCGCATGCCGCCGCTCAGCTGCGCCGGCATCAGATCGAACGCGCCGTCCAGGCCGACCAAGGCCAACTTCAGGCGTGCGCGTTGCTCGCGCGCCAGACGCGGCAGCGGCGTGAACAGCCGCAGCGGCAGCATCAGGTTTTCGCCCACGCTCATCGCACTCCACAGCGCACCGGCCTGGAACATCACGCCGAAGCGCCGCCGCAATGCGCTCAGGCTGGCCTCGTCACCGACGTACAGGTCCTGGCCATCGATCAGCACCCGGCCCGTGCCCGGGGCTTGCAGACCGATGAGGTCGCGCAGCAGCGAACTCTTGCCGCTGCCACTGGCACCGACCACGACGAAGATTTCGCCGGACGGAATGTCAAAGCTGATGTCGCGCAGCACCACCTCGTTGCCATGGGCCACGGTGAGTCCACGGACCGACAGGATGGGCGTGAGCGTGCCGATGGTCTAGACCCCCAGGCTTTCAAAGACCACGGTGCTGAAGCTGGCTGCAGCAATGATCCACACCAGCCCCTTCACGACCGCCGCCGTGGTGGCCGCGCCCACGGCCTGGGCGTTGCGCCCGGCATGCAGCCCTTCGCGGCAGCCCGCCAGGGCCAGCAGGGCGCAATAGCAGACGCACTTGAACGCGCCCACCCACAGGTGCGTCCAGGTCAGCGCGTCCAGGCACTGGCGCAGGTATTCGCCGCTGGCCACGCCGTAGACCAGCACGGCCGGCACCGCGCCGGCCAGCAGTCCCGCCAGGCAGGCATAGGCCCAGACCAGCGGCGCCACGGTCACCAGCGCCAGCAGGCGCGGCAGCACCAGGTGGTCGATGGGGTCCACGCCCAGCACGCGCAGGGCGTCGATCTCCTCGCCGCCTTTCATGGTGGCCAACTGCGCAGCGAAGGCCGAGCCGACCCGACCGGCCAGGATCACGCCCGCCATCAGCCCGGCCAGTTCACGCACCATGCCCACGGTGACGATGTCGGCGATGTAGCTCTGCGCGCCCAGCCGGTCGAGCTGCGCGCCGCCCATGTAGGCCAGCATCAAGCCAATCAGCCCGCTCGTCAGCGCCACGATGGGCAGCGACAAGGGCCCGCACTGCTCGATCTGCCGCCACAGCTCGTTGCGCTGCAAGCCGCTGCGGCCGCGCAGCAGGCGGGCCAGCGCCAGGAGCACCTCGCCGACGAAAGTGGCGGTGACGAGCATCTGCGCGGCGCTGTCCGCCACCTGCTGGCCGAGCCAGGCCAGGCCGCGCTGCGGCGGTGGTGCCGCCACGGGCGGCAGGCTGCCCACGGGCGGCAGGGCCAGGGCCAAGGTGGCGCGCACGTCGCGCGGCAGCCCGTCCAGCTGCAAGGGCACGCCCTGGCGGGCCAAGGGCGCCAGGCGCTCGCGAAGCGCGGCGGTGAGGCCGGCGTCCCAGGCTGACAGGTCCTGCGCCAGCACCACCAGGCCCGCCGCGGCGCCGGCCGGCGGGGCCGTCAATGTGACCCCGGCCGCGCCGCGCCAATCGCCTGCCAGCACCAGGGCCCAGTCCGTACCGCGGTCTTGCCAGCGGTGGGTGGGGGGTGGCATCGGGTTCATGGGCGCTGCACTGTAACCTTGCGCCTGCAAGGCTCCGCGCTTTCGCTCGGTAAGAAGCGGCGCCGTCCGGCGACTGACTTCAGCCGCCACAGCGAACCCGCCGCACGGCCCTTGATTGCCTGGAGCCCCGCATGAACGCCCGACCATTCCGCCCCTCCCGTCTGACCCGCCGATCGACCCTGGCGCGGCTCACCGCCATGGTGCTGGCGTTGCCGCTGGCCCGTGCTGGCGCGCAAGCCGCGGCTTTCGACCACAGCCATGCGACCTGGTCGGCGCTGTTGAAGAAGCATGTGGTGCTGATCGACGGCGGCCGCGGTTCGCAGCTGCGTTACGCCGGCATGGCCGCAGACCGCGCCGTGCTGAAGGCCTGCACCGACACGTTCTCGGCCGTCAGCGCCGCGGCGTTCAACACCTTCAGCAAGCCGCAGCAGATGGCCTTCCTGATCAACGCCTACAACGCCTTCACGGTCGAGCTGATCCTGACGCGCTACCCCAAGCTGGCGTCGATTCGCGACCTGGGCAGCCTGCTGTCCAACCCCTGGAAACCCAAGTTCATCAAGCTGCTGGGCACCGAGATGTCGCTGGACAACATCGAGCACGACACCTTGCGCGCCAAGGGCCGCTATGACGACCCGCGCATCCACTTCGCCGTCAACTGCGCCAGC
>JANNWL010000123.1:0-3343 GCA_031414735.1 Burkholderiales bacterium
GGTGCTGGCGCTGCACCCGGTGGGCGTGGTGATGGCCGACCAGCGCATGCCGCTCATGACTGGCAGCGAATTCCTGCACCGGGTCAAGGACCGCTATCCGCAGACCAAACGCATCGTGCTGTCCGGCTACACCGATCTGCAGTCGATCACCGATGCCATCAACCGGGGCGCGATCTACAAGTTCCTGACCAAACCCTGGAACGACGCCGAGTTGCTGGCGTTGCTGGAGACGGCCTTTGCCGAGTACGAACTCGGCGCCGAAAACCAGCGCTTGCACAGCGAGCTGCAGCAGGCCAACCGGCGCCTGGCCGAAGCCTTCGAGGCCCAGGGCCAGCGCATGAGCCATGGCGAGACCGCGCTGGACGTGATGCATGCCGCCATCGGCTCGGTGGCCGTGCCGGTGCTCGGCCTCGACCCGGCGGGCGACCTGGTGATGATCAACGCCGCCGCCGAGCGGCTGTTCGCACCCGAACTGCCGATGCTGGGCGAGCCCATCGACGCGCTGCTCGGCTTCGACCCCAGCCTCGATCCGGGCGCGCCACCCCGCCAGATGACCTGGGGCGACCGGCCTTACACCGTGCACTGCACGCCGATGCAGATCGGCCCCCGCACGCTGGGGCTGGTGCTGACCTTGTTGGAGACCTCGCCATGACCGCTGCCCTTGCCGCCAAGCCCGTGCGCCGCCGCCTGCCACCTCTGTCCACGGTGGCCAACCGCATCGTGCAGCAAGCCAGCGAGAACGACCCCGACCTGGCTGTGCTGGCGCGCCTGATAGAACTCGACCCGGCCCTTACGGTGGCCGTGCTGCGACTGGTCAATTCACCTTTCTACGGCCTGTCGCGCCAGGTCGGCACGGTCAGCGCCGCCATCATGGTCCTGGGCATGGCCACGGTGCGCCGCGTTGCCATCGCCTCGGCCATCTCGCAGCCTTTGCAACAGCTGGGCCTCAAACGCAATCTGGTGCAGGCGATGTGGCGCAAGGCAATTGCCGGTGCGGTGCTGGCCTCGCGCCTGCTGGACGGTCATGCCGCCAGCCAGTTGGCCTTCACCGCCGGCGTGTTGCAAGACCTCGGGCGGCTCGAACTGCACCTGCGCTCGGCCGAGACCTATGCCGCGCTGGAAGGCCTGATCGGCCAGACGCTGTGCGCCGCCGAGACCGCGGCTTTCGGCCAGAACCACGCTGAAGCCGGCGCTGAACTGGCGCTGACCTGGTGCCTGCCTGCGGCCATTGTCGAGGCCGTCGCGCTGCACCACCAGCCGCATGCGCAGGCGCCTGAGGCCGCCGCCGCGCAAGCCGTCTGGCTGGCCAGTCTGATCGGTGACGGCGACCTGGGTCTGGTCATGATGCCGCCGCTGCCGCACATCCAGACCGATCTGGCGCAGGCCGTGGCGGCGTCGCAGCGTGAGATCGAAGCGCTGTGCCAGGTCGTCGGCGTCTGAGGCTGCCGCCATGCAAACCCACCAGGACATCGCGCTGCTGATTGCCGAGCTGCACCACTTGAGCCTGCACGGCGGCGACGACGCCAGCGCGCTCGACCGCATGCTCGAACACGTCGTGCAGCGCTTTGGCGCGGTCAGCGGCTGCCTGGCCGTGCTCGACGAGGCGCAGCCCGATCAACTCGTCATCACCGCCGGCGTCGACCTGCCAGAAGGCGCCTTGGGCTCGCGCATCACGTTGGGCAGCGGTGTGCTGGGCTCGGTGGCCGCCGACGGCCAGCCGCGGTTGATGACCGGGGCACGGCCCGGCGCGGCGCAGCGCGACCTGGGCGCACCGGCCTCGTCGATCTGCTGGCCCATGATGATCAAGGCTCGCCGCCTCGGCGCCCTGTCGATGAACCGCACGGCCGGATCGGCGGCTTTCACGCAGGACGACGTCGAACGCGGGGGCACCTTCGTCACTGTGCTGGCACTGCTGGTGGACAACGCCGGCATGCGCAGCCAACAGCAGCACCGCATCGACCACCTGTCGACGCTGAATGCCGAGATGCGGGCCATCAACGGCGAACTCAAGGCGACACAGGCGCAGCTGCTGCAGTCCGAAAAGATGGCCTCGATCGGTCAACTGGCGGCCGGCGTGGCGCACGAGATCAACAACCCGATCGGCTACGTCTATGCCAACTTCAACACCCTGTCGGGCTACGTGACGGAACTCCTCGCCGCGGCGAAAAGCGGCAACGGCAGCAGCAGCAGCAGCGGCGCCTGCGCCAAGCCGCTGGACCTGGAATTTCTGTCCGAAGACCTGCCCGATCTGCTGCGCGAAACCCGCGACGGCCTGGACCGCGTGACCAAGATCGTGCGCGACCTGAAAGACTTTTCGCGCGTCGACACCAGCGACGCCTGGGAATCGGCCGACCTGGTGGCCGGCCTGGAAAGCACGCTCAACATCGTCCAGAACGAGGTCAAGTACAAGGCCACCATCGAGCGCGCGCTGGTGGTCCTGCCCAAGGTCGTGTGCCGGCCGTCCGAGATCAACCAGGTCTTCATGAACCTGCTCGTCAACGCTGCGCAAGCCATCCCTGAGCGCGGCGTCATCCGGCTGGCCTCGGGCTTTGATGACGGCGAGGTCTGGGTCGAGGTGGCCGACACCGGCAAGGGCATGTCGGCCGAGGTGCGCAACCGCATCTTCGAGCCCTTCTACACGACCAAGCCGGTGGGCCAGGGCACGGGGCTGGGCCTCTCGCTGTCGTACACCATCGTGCAGAAGCACCACGGGCGCATCGACGTTCACAGCGAACCCGGCCGCGGCACCACCTTCCGCATCACGCTGCCTCGGCGCCAGCCCGGGGCGGCTGCCCTGGTCACGCCGACGGAGGCCGTTCATGCCTGAAGCGGTGATGGCGGCGGTGGCGCCGGTGGCGACGTTGCCCTCCGGGGCCGCCGAGGCGCCGGCCGGCTTTGCCGTGCTGGTGGTCGACGACGAGCCCAACATCCTGTCGGCGCTGCGCCGCATGCTGCGCGCCCACGGCTACCGCGTCCAGACCGCGCCAGGCGGCAGCGAAGCGCTGGCCTTGCTGGCACAGACGCCGGTGGACCTGATGATTTCCGACATGCGGATGCCCGAAATGAACGGCGCCGAGTTCCTGCGCCGTTCGCGCGAACATGTGCCGGACGCCGTGCGCATCCTGCTGACGGGCTACGCCGACATCGCCTCGACCATCGATGCCGTCAACAACGGCGAGATCTTCCGCTACGTCAGCAAGCCCTGGAACGACGAGGCGCTGCTGGCCACGCTGCGCGACGGCCTCGAGCGCAAGCAGCTCGAGCGCGAACGGGACCGCCTGCTGGCCACCGTGACGCAGCAGCATGCGCAGCTCAAGGCCCATGCCGACCTGCTCGAGCAGCG
>JANNWL010000124.1:0-8137 GCA_031414735.1 Burkholderiales bacterium
TCTTGGTGGGCGGTGCAGGGCTTGAACCTGCGACCCCTGCCGTGTGAAGGCAGTGCTCTACCGCTGAGCTAACCGCCCGGAAAACTGGTTGCCCGGTCCCGGGATAGCGCCGAATTATGCCATGGGCGTCGCGGGCCAGACACTTCGCCAGACGGTCTGGCCGCGGCTGGCGTTGTCGAGTTCGTGCAGCACGCGGTCGTGGGCGGCCTCTTCATCGTCGGTGGCGGCCAGCACGGGCAGGTCGAATGCCGCCAGGTCGACGGCTGTGGCGGCCTCGTGGGCCGGGCTGTTGTCGGTGGCGTCGATGACCAAAGACTCCTGACCGCGGGTCATGCGGGCATAAACCTCGGCCAGCAGGCCGGCGTCGAGCAACGCGCCGTGCAACTCGCGGTTGGAGTTGTCGACCTCCAGGCGCTTGCACAAGGCGTCCAGCGAGTTGGCCTTGCCGGGGAACATCTCGCGCGCCAGCACCAGGGTGTCGGTGACCGCACCCGCATGCTGTGCCGCGGCCGGCAGACCCAGGCGTGCCAGTTCGGCGTCGAGGAAACCCAGGTCGAAGCTGGCGTTGTGGATCAGCACCTCGGCCCCGGCCAGGAAATCCAGCAACTCCGCCGCCACGGCGGCAAACAGGGGCTTGTCGGCCAGAAAATCGTCGGTGATGCCGTGCACACGAACCGCCTCGGGGTGGCTCGAACGCTGCGGGTTCACGTAATGGTGCAGCTGGCGGCCGGTGTAGCGGCGGTCCAGCATCTCGATGCAACCAATCTCGATGATGCGGTCGCCCTGGGCGGCGTACAGCCCTGTCGTTTCAGTGTCCAGGAAAATCTGTCTCATGGCAGCCCCCCCGCCCGGCCAGCCCGTTGTCCGCACCACCACCACAGGCCGGCGCCCCCCAGGACCATGGGCACGCACAGCCACTGACCCATGCTCATGTTCCAGGCCAGCAGGCCCAGGAAGCTGTCGGGCTCGCGAAAATATTCGGTGATGAAACGCAGCACGCCGTAGCCAAAGACGAAGGCCGCAGCGACCTGCCCGGTGGCCCGCTCGCGCCGGGCGTAGATCCACAAGAGCACGAAGAGCAGCAGGCCCTCGGCCGCCAGCTGGTACAGCGGCGACGGATGGCGCGGCACCAGGCTGCCGCTTTGCGGGTAGACCATGGCCCAGGGCAGCGACGGGTCGGCGGCACGCCCCCACAGTTCGCCATTGATGAAGTTGCCCATGCGGCCCGACGCGTAGCCCGTGGGCACGCAGGGCGCCACCACGTCCATGACCTGCAGAAAGGGCCGCTTGCGCGTGGCGGCAAACAACGCCATCGCCAGCATCACGCCGAGCAAACCGCCATGGAAGGACATGCCCCCCTTCCAGACCATGAACACCTCCAGCGGATGGGCCAGGTAGTAGCCCGGCTTGTAAAACAACGCGTAGCCCAGGCGCCCGCCGACGATGACGCCCAGCACGCCGTAGAACAGGATGTCCTCGATGTCTCGCCGGGTCCAGCCGGCGGCCACGTACTGTGGGCGCTGCACGCGGCGGATGCCCAGAAAGAGGAACAGCGCAAAGGCCACGAGGTAGGTCAGCCCGTACCAATGGATTTGCACGGGGCCCAGCGACAAGGCGATGGGATCGAATTGGGGATGCACGAGCATCGTTGAGGTCCTGGCAAACAAGCTGCGATCAGCGATTGTGGCCTGCGAGGCCAGGCACGCTTGCAGTCGGTCGATACACTGCGCGGCGCGCTTCCCGGCGCTTGACCATTCATCGCAACCCGGAGTCCGGACATGACCTTCAACCGCCGCTCGAAGAACATCACCGAAGGCGTGGCGCGCGCGCCGAACCGTTCCATGTACTACGGCATGGGCTACCAGGAAGGCGACTTCGGCAAGCCGATGATCGGCGTGGCCAACGGCCACAGCACCATCACGCCCTGCAACTCCGGCCTGCAGAAGCTGGCCGATGCGGCCGTGGCGGCGCTGAAGGAAGCCGGGGCCAACCCGCAGGTCTTTGGCACGCCGACCATCAGCGACGGCATGGCCATGGGCACCGAGGGCATGAAGTACAGCCTGGTCTCGCGCGAGGTGATCGCCGACTGCGTCGAGACCTGCGTCGGCGGACAGTGGCTGGACGGCGTGCTGGTCATCGGCGGCTGCGACAAGAACATGCCCGGCGGCATGATGGGCATGCTGCGTGCCAACGTGCCGGCGATCTATGTCTACGGCGGCACCATCCTGCCCGGCAAGTACAAGGGGCAGGACCTCAACATCGTCAGCGTCTTCGAGGCCGTGGGCCAGTTCAGCGCCGGCAAGATGAGCGAGGAAGACTTCTGCCAGATCGAACGCCGCGCCATCCCCGGCAGCGGCAGCTGCGGCGGCATGTACACGGCCAACACCATGTCGTCGGCCTTCGAGGCACTTGGCATGAGCCTGCCGTTCTCGTCGACCATGGCCAACGTCGAGGATCCCATCCTGGCCCACACCCAGGCCGCGGCGCGGGCGCTGTTCGAAGCCGTCAAGGTTGACCTGAAGCCGCGCGACATCGTCACCAAGCAGAGCATCGAGAACGCCGTCGCAGTGATCATGGCCACCGGCGGGTCGACCAACGCCGTGCTGCACTTCCTGGCGATTGCGCATGCCGCCGGTGTGGCCTGGACCATCGACGACTTCGAGCGCGTACGCAAGCGCACCCCCGTGCTGTGCGACCTGAAGCCCAGTGGCCAGTACCTGGCCATTGACCTGCACCGGGCCGGTGGCATCCCGGCCGTGATGAAGGTGTTGCTTGATGCCGGGCTGCTGCACGGCGACTGCATCACCATCACCGGCAAGACGGTGGCGCAAAACCTGGCCGAAGTTCCGCCCCTGCGTGCCGACCAGGACGTCATCCGACCCGTCAGCCGGCCGATCTACGCCCAGGGCCACCTGGCGATCCTCAAGGGCAACCTCAGCCCCGAGGGCTGCGTGGCCAAGATCACCGGGCTGAAGAACCCGGTGATGACGGGCCCGGCACGGGTGTTCGACGACGAGCAGAGCGCGTTGGCCGCCATCATGGCCGGCAAGATCAAGGCCGGCGACGTGATGGTGCTGCGTTACCTGGGCCCCAAGGGCGGGCCGGGCATGCCCGAGATGCTGGCACCCACCGGTGCGCTCATCGGCCATGGGCTGGGTGAGTCCGTGGGGCTCGTCACCGACGGGCGATTTTCAGGCGGCACCTGGGGCATGGTGGTGGGCCACGTCGCGCCCGAAGCCTATGCCGGCGGCCTGATCGCCCTGGTGCACGAGGGCGACACGGTCACCATCGATTCACACCGCCTGCTGCTGCAGTTGGAGGTGAACGATGCCGAGATTGCACGGCGCCGCGCCGGTTGGGTGCAGCCATCGCCGCGCTACACGCGGGGTGTGATGGCCAAGTTCGCCCGCCACGCTTCCAGCGCCAGCCAAGGCGCGGTGCTGGACGCAGACTGAGGCGACTGAACGCAGGCGCCCGCTGACCGGTCAATCCCGGTTGGTCGGGTCGGCCGAGGCGCCTTCACGGCGGCGCACGTCCTCTTCGGCACGCGTCACCTGCTTGACCCGGCGCTTGTTCAGGCCCAGCGCCTCCATCTGCTCGGTGCGGCGCTTTTCCTTGCGGTCGTCCATGCGCTGCATGGCCTTGCGCTGCGTGAAGCCAACCGAGTCGGCAATGGCCCACCACACCGTGGCCATGCCGAAGGGCGCGAGCACGATCCACCACGACCACTGGCCCATGGGGCCGATCTCTGCCAGCTTGCCCGCGAGCAAGAGCACACCGATGATGAGAAAGCCCACTTGCCACTCCCCGCAGGCGGCCGGGTGGCCGCACTGCGGATCAATGTAGCCGATGCGCCGCTGCTTGCGGCAAGCGGATCAATTGGCTTGCGTCAATTGATCCAGGATCGCCGGGTTCTCCAGCGTCGAGGTGTCTTGCGTGATGGCCTCGCCCTTGGCGATGCTGCGCAGCAGGCGACGCATGATCTTGCCGCTGCGTGTCTTGGGCAGGTTGTCGCCGAAGCGGATGTCCTTGGGCTTGGCGATCGGACCGATTTCCTTGGCCACCCAGTTGCGCAACTCGGCGGCGATCTTCTTGGCCTCATCGCCCGTCGGCCGGCTGCGCTTGAGCACCACGAAGGCGCAGATGGCCTCGCCCGTGGTGTCGTCGGGCCGGCCCACCACGGCGGCCTCGGCCACCAGCTCGGTGCAGCTCACCAGGGCGCTCTCGATCTCCATCGTGCCCATGCGGTGGCCCGACACGTTGAGCACGTCGTCGATGCGGCCGGTGATGGTGAAGTAGCTGGTGACCTTGTCGCGGATGGCGCCATCGCCGGCCAGGTAGTAGCCGCGCAACTCGGGCGGGTAGTAGCTCTTCTTGAAGCGCTCGGGGTCGCCCCAGATGGTGCGGATCATGCTGGGCCAGGGCTTCTTGATGACGAGGATGCCGCCGCTGCCGTTGGGCACGTCGGCACCCGTCTCGTCGACGATGGCCGCGGCGATGCCCGGGAAGGGCAGCGTGCACGAACCGGGCACCATCGGCGTGGCGCCCGGCAGCGGCGTAATGACGTGACCGCCGGTCTCCGTCTGCCAGAAAGTGTCGACGATGGGGCAGCGCCCGCCGCCCACGTGCTTGTAGTACCACTCCCAGGCGGCGGGGTTGATAGGCTCGCCCACCGTGCCCAGGATGCGCAGGCTGGACAGGTCGCTCAGGTTCGGGTGCACCGCCGCGTTGCCCTCGGCCGCCTTGATCAGCGAGCGGATGGCCGTGGGCGCGGTGTAGAAGATGCTGACCTTGTGCTTCTCGATGGTCTTCCAGAAACGCGCTGCGTCCGGGTAGGTCGGGATGCCCTCGAAGACCACCTCGGTGCCGCCCAGGGCCAGCGGGCCATAGGCGATGTAGCTGTGGCCGGTGACCCAGCCGATATCGGCCGTGCACCAGAACACGTCGTCGTCCTTGAGGTCGAAGGTCCAGGCCGTCGTCAGCGCCGCATGGAGCAGGTAGCCGCCGGTGCTGTGCTGCACGCCCTTGGGCTTGCCGGTGCTGCCGCTGGTGTACAGCAGGAACAGCGGGTGCTCGGCGCCGACCCATTCGGGTTCGCAGGTGGTGCTTTGCCCGGCCAGCTCTTCGTGCAACCAGTGGTCGCGCGCGGCGTTCCAGGGGATGGCGCCGCCGGTGCGCTTGTAGACGATGACGTTGGCAACGCTGTCGCAGCCACCCAGCGCCAGGGCCTCGTCGACGATGCTCTTCAGCGGCAGGCTCTTGCCGCCACGGGCTTGCTCGTCGGCGGTGATGACCATGACCGCGCCAGTGTCCTCGATGCGGTCGCGCAGGCTCTGGGCGCTGAAGCCGCCGAACACCACCGAGTGCGGCGCGCCGATGCGCGCGCAGGCCTGCATGGCGGCCACGCCCTCGATGCTCATGCTCATGTAGATGACGACACGGTCACCCTTTTTCACGCCGCGGGCCTTCAGCACATTGGCGAACTGACACACGCGGACCAGCAACTCGCTGTAGCTGACCTGGGTGACAGCACCGTCGTCGGCCTCGAAGATGATCGCCGTCTTGTCGCCCAGGCCGCGCTCGACGTTGCGGTCGAGGCAGTTGTGACTGACGTTGAGCGTGCCATCGGCAAACCACTTGAAAAAAGGCGGATCGCTGCTGTCCAGCACCTGCGTGAACGGGGTCTTCCAGCTCACGAACTCGCGCGCCAGGCGGGCCCAGAAGCCTTCGTGGTCGCGCTCGGCCTCGTCGGCCAGCGCCTGGTAGGCGGCCATGCCCGACACGCGCGCGCCCGCCACCAGGGCGGCCGGCGGGTAGTGGGTGATCAGTTCCGTAGGTTGGTCGTGCGACATGTTTGTCTCCTGGATGAATGGGTTCTTGTTGAGGGCGAAAGCTACGTGCCCGCTCTGACGGACCGCTTACGACCTATCAAATCAGTCATGGTGGTCCATCTACAATTTCCTGCAAGGGGGTCGCCCCTGAAATCACAAGGAATGTCCTGATGTCCACCCCCCCGCGCCGGCTTGGCCACGCCCTGTCGCCCCTGCCGCGCTTCATCTTTGCGTCGCGCTGGTTGCAGCTGCCGCTGTACCTGGGACTGATCGTCGCGCAATGCGTCTATGTCTTTCACTTCTGGGTCGAGCTGGTGCACTTGGTGGAGGCCGTCTTCGGCAACCAAGCCGCCCTGGCGCAACTCGTCAGCAGCATAGGCTACAAGAGCGACGTCACCGTCACGGCACTGAACGAAACCATCATCATGCTGGTCGTGCTGGCGCTCATCGACGTGGTGATGATCAGCAACCTGCTCATCATGGTCATCGTCGGCGGCTACGAGACCTTTGTATCGCGCCTGAACCTCGAAGACCACCCCGACCAGCCTGAATGGTTGAGCCATGTCAATGCCTCGGTGCTGAAGGTCAAGCTGGCCACGGCCATCATCGGCATCAGCTCCATCCACCTGCTCAAGACCTTCATCAACGCCGCCAATTACGACGAGAAGGTGCTGATCTGGCAGACCCTGATCCACGTCACTTTCCTGCTCTCGGCACTGGCCATTGCCTACACCGACCGGCTGATGTCGCACGCCTCCAAACCGTCGCACTGAGCAGGCCCGCCGACCATGCAGAACCTGCTCCTCTTCGCGGCGGGCCTTGTCGGCCTGGTGGTGGGTGCCGACCTGCTGGTGCGGGGTGCGTCCAAGCTGGCGCTGTCCTTCGGCATCTCGCCGCTGGTGGTAGGGCTGACCATCGTGGCCTTCGGCACCAGCGCGCCCGAGGTGGCCGTGTCGGTGGGCGCGGTGCTGGACGGCAACACCGACCTGGCCGTGGGCAACGTGGTCGGCAGCAACATCTTCAACGTGCTGTTCATCCTCGGCGTCAGCGCGCTGATCACACCGCTGGTCGTGAACCTGCAGCTCATCCGGCAGGAGGTGCCCATCATGATCGGCGCGTCGCTGTTGCTGCTGGCGCTCGGGCTGGACGGCACGCTGAGCCTGTGGGACAGCGCAGCGCTTTTCGCTTTGCTTGTCGCGTACACGGTGTTCCTGGTCGTGCAGTCGCGCCGCCAGTCGGCCGCTGAGCAGGCCACGTTCAGCGAAGACATCGCCGCAGCCCCAGCGGGCGCATGGGACGCCAAACTGCCGGTCCAGCTGCTGCTCATCGCCGCGGGCCTGGTGGCACTGGTGTTGGGCTCGGACTGGCTGGTCACCGCCTCGGGGGCCTTCGCCAAGCAGATGGGCGTGAGCGACCTCGTCATCGGCCTGACCATCGTCGCGGCCGGCACTTCCATGCCCGAGGTGGCGACGTCCATCACCGCAGCCATCAAGGGCGAGCGCGACATCGCCGTGGGCAACGTGGTGGGCAGCAACACCTTCAACATCCTGAGCTGCTTGGGGCTGTCGGGACTGGTGGCGGGCGACATGGGGCTGGTCATGCCGGCGTCGCTGATGGCTTTCGACATCTGGGTCATGCTGGCCGTGGCGCTGGCCTGCCTGCCGATCTTCATGTCGGGCCGCGAGATCGCGCGCTGGGAAGGCGGCGTGTTCCTGGCCTACTACGTGGCCTATGTGGCCTACCTGATCCTGGCTTCGCAGCAGCATGCGGCGCTGGGCGCCTTCAGCAACGCCATGCTCAGCTTCGTGGTGCCCATCACCGTGGTCACGCTGGTGGTGATGATCATCCGGCCGGCCAAGGCGACTTAGCGCCCTTCGCGGCCTCAGTCCTGCGGCTGCCCGGGCGGCAGCGGCGCCCGGCTGGGCACGCGCAGGTGCAGCGCAGCCTGGGCCATCAGGTTGGCCGACACCGGTGCGGTGACGAACAGGAACAGCGTGATCAGCAGTTCGTGCAGGCCCCAGCCGCCCAGCGCCCAGGTCAGCCCCATGCTGGCCAGCAGCACACTACCCACGCCCAAAGTGGTGGCCTTGGTGGGGGCGTGCAGGCGCATGAAGAAGTCGGGGAAGCGCACCAGGCCAATGGCGCCGATAAGCGTGAACGCGCCGCCCAGCACCACGAGGGCGGCGAGCAGCCATTCCACGGCCCAATGAAGTTCGTTCATGCAGTGATGCTCCTCATTCGATGACGTCGCCGCGGCTGACATAACGCGCCAGCGCCACGGTGGAGACAAAACCCAGCATGGCGAT
>JANNWL010000125.1:0-7214 GCA_031414735.1 Burkholderiales bacterium
GCAGGTGGGCAAACACGGGTGCACGCCGAGCGCGTGCGATTCGAGTTGCTTCCCTGCGCGAGGATTACCTCAATCAGGTTCAAAGGGACTTTCTCAGTCGGACCCTGCGGCCCAACACCCCTAGCGGACGCTGCATGGCCTGGACCGTGCAGCGAGCCGCGACTATAGCGGCGGGGCTGAAGTTGCGTGCGCGGCGGCTATGCTTGGCGCATGCCTGCCATCCTTACCGTGACGCACCTCAGCAAGACTTACGCCTCGGGCCATCGCGCGCTGGACGACATCAACCTCGAGATCCAGCGTGGCGAGATCTTCGCGCTGCTGGGCCCCAACGGCGCGGGCAAGACGACGCTGATCAGCACCATCTGCGGCATCGTGCGGGCCAGCAGCGGCAGTGTGTCGGTGGATGGGCACGACACGGTGCGCGACTACCGCGCGGCGCGGTCAATGATTGGCCTGGTGCCGCAGGAGTTGACCAACGACGCCTTCGAGACCGTGTTTGCGACGGTGTCGTTCAGCCGCGGCCTGTTCGGCAAAGCGCCCAATCCGGCGCACATCGAAAGCGTGCTGAAGTCGCTGTCGCTGTGGGAGAAGAAGGACCACAAGATCATGACGCTTTCAGGCGGCATGAAGCGCCGGGTGCTCATCGCCAAGGCCTTGTCGCACGAGCCCCGCGTGCTGTTCCTGGACGAGCCCTCGGCCGGTGTGGACGTGGAACTGCGGCGCGACATGTGGCAGCTGGTGCGCCAGCTGCGCGACACGGGTGTCACGATCATCCTGACCACCCACTACATCGAAGAAGCCGAGGAAATGGCCGACCGCGTCGGCGTGATCCGCAAGGGCCGCATCATCCTGGTCGAGGACAAGCAGGTGCTGATGAACAAGTTGGGCAAGAAGCTGTTGACCCTGCATCTGTCGCAACCACTGGTGCAGGTGCCGGACTCGCTTGCGGGCTATGCGCTGGACCTCTCGGAGCAGGGCAGCGTGCTGACCTATACCTACGACTCCCACCACGGCGCGCCCGACATGGCGGGGCTGATGCAGCGCCTGGCCGACGCGGGGGTGGTGGTGACCGACCTAAGCACCTCTCAAAGCTCGCTCGAGGACATCTTCGTCAGCCTGTTGCACGGGGAGGCGGCATGAACCTCCACGCCATCCGCGCCATCTATGCCTTCGAGATGGCCCGCACGCGGCGCACGCTGATGCAAAGCATCGTCTCGCCGGTGCTGTCGACATCGCTGTACTTCATCGTCTTCGGCGCGGCCATCGGTTCGCGCATCCCCGAGATCGGCGGCGTCAGCTACGGCGCCTTCATCGTGCCGGGGCTGGTGATGCTGTCGCTGCTGACGCAGAGCATCTCCAACGCGTCCTTCGGCATCTACTTTCCGCGGTTCGTGGGCACCATCTACGAACTGCTGTCGGCGCCTGTGTCGTACACCGAGATCCTCATCGCCTACGTGGGCGCGGCGGCCACCAAGTCCATCATCCTGGGCCTCATCATCCTTGCCACGGCGGGGTTCTTCGTGCCGCTGCGCATCGAGCACCCGGTGTGGATGCTGCTGTTCCTGGTGCTGACGTCCGTCACCTTCAGCCTGGTGGGTTTCATCATCGGCATCTGGGCCGACAACTTCGAGAAGCTGCAGGTCGTGCCGCTGCTCATCGTGACGCCGCTGACCTTCCTGGGTGGCAGCTTTTATTCCATCGACATGTTGCCGCCGTTTTGGCAATGGGTGGCGCTGTTCAACCCGGTGGTCTACCTGGTCAGCGGTTTCCGCTGGAGCTTCTACGGCCTGGCCGATGTGAGCCTGGTGCTGAGCCTGGGCATGACGGCGTTGTTCCTTGCGCTGTCGCTGGGCGTGGTGGCGTGGATCTTCAAGACCGGGTACCGGCTGAAGGCTTGAGGGGTGCGCAGCGCACCCCCCGGACTGTGGGGGTGGCTGGTCGGGGCTGAGCCCTTTGGCCACCCGCTGTTGCGATACTCGATAAGCACCATGAATGTCAGGGTGCTCTACCGCCACGGAGTCCCCCTTGCCTACAACCTGCAACCTTCAGCGCTTTAGGCTGCGTGCGCCCGCCGTCGGTCTCGCGTTATTGCTTGCAGCCCTGGCGCGGCCAGCCATCGCGCAGGACTTCGTCAGCAGCAACCGCACCGTGGTGGGCGGCAACCCGATGAACGTCAGCTACAGCGGCCAATCAGTGCATGTGGGTGTGTCGGGCTTCGTGAACGGCAACCCCATCCGTGTGGCCAACGTGCAGGTCGACATCGTGGCGCCGGCGCAGTTGAACTTCAGCGAAGCCACAGGCGGCAGCCTGTGGATGTACAGCAATAGCCAGGTCACGGTGCAAGGCGGTACTTTTGGGTCGAGCACCACATTTGCCAGCGTGGGGCGGACCACTCTCGCCGACACCAGTGTCCTGAACGTCCAAGGCGGCAGCCTGGGCGCCGTGACGGTGAATGGCGCGGCAGCGGGACTTGCCGGTGCCCGCGTCATCGTCACGGGCGGCCAGCTGTTGGCGCCTTCGGGCGCGGGTGCAATCGTCCAGAACGGCGGCTTCAGCATCAGCGGTGGCTCGTTGCAAGCAACAGCCACCAACGTTCAACCGGCTCTGTATGGTCTGGGCGGAAGCATCATCAGTATGTCGGGGGGCACCGTGCAGTCGGCGACTTCTGCGGCCGTGTACCTGGGTGCCGGCAGCGTTTTCAGCATGACGGGCGGTACCGTCACCGGCGGACCGGGCGGCAACGCGCAGTGGGGCGTGCGAATCGAGGGCGTCGCCACCGGCGCCGTGCTGAATGGCGGCACTGTCAACGGGGGAATTCGCACTACGGCTGGCTCCAACCAATCGACGCTGCAGGCTGTGCTGGGCGGCACGCTGGCGGTGAACGGTGGCGTCTTTGCCTACGGCAATGCAGCGGTGGACGTGACCGGTGGCAGCTACAGCCGATTCGCCGGGGCCAATGCATCGTTCTTCGCGATGGGAGCGAATACCGTCAACTTCTACGGCACCGACCTGGCGCTCAGCGGCCCCACCGTCGGCAGCGTGTTCGAGACCAACAACTACAGCGGCAATTTCTACACCTTCACCAGCGGCATGTTCAGCGACGGCCAAAGTGCCGTGGGCCTGCGGTTGTTCGACGCCGTGTCTGTGGGCGGCAACCCACTGGGCGGCGGCTTCACGCTGAATCCGTCGCCGGTGCCTGAGCCAGCGACCGCGTTGTTGCTGCTGATCGCTCTGCCCGCCATTGGTGTGGCCGTGCGCCGCCGTTGCCGAATTGCCTGATGCAGATCAAGCAGAGCACGTCGAACACCAAGCCCTGACCCTCCCAACCCTCTTCAACATCGAGAGACACGATGACCCAGTCCAATCGCACCCAAAAGTCCCAGACTGCCGCGCCAACGTGGCCCGCCCTGGCTGCAGCCTTGTTGCTGTCGACCCTGGCGCTGCCGGTGTCCGCGCAGTTCATCACCAGCGACCGCACCATCGCGAACGGCAACCCCTTGAATGGCAACTACATCGGCCAGACCGTTGTGGTGGGGGCTTCGAGCATCGTCAATGGCATCGTCACGCGCGTGCCCAATGTGCGGGTCGATGTTGTCGCCCCCGCGCTGTTCAGCTACAGCGACCAGACGGGCGGCGGCATCGCGGCCTACAGCAACAGCGTCGTGCGCATCCAGGGCGGCACTTTCAACCAGATCTCAGGCAGCGGCTTCGGGGGCGGGGCCAGTGTGTCCGACACCGCGACCCTCATCATCAACGGCGGCACGCTGCGCGCGGTGTCGGCGTCAGGCGCGGGCGCCGGCGCGGCGGGTGCGCGCATCACCATGAACGGCGGACTCGTCGAAAACGGCGTGGCTGGCGTGGCCTACATCGTCAACGGCACGCTGGACGTCAACGGCGGCACGCTGCGCGCCACCGGCGGGCAGTCGGGCATTGCGGGCGGGGGCGGCAGCGTCATCACCGTCAACGGCGGCCTGGTGCAGTCGCTGCAAGGTGCGGCTGTCTATCTCGACTCGAACAGCGTCTTCAGCATGACCGGCGGCACGGTCAGTGGCGGCAGCGGTGGTGTCGCGCAGTGGGGTGTGCGCGCCCAAGCCCTGTCGACCACCGCCGTGCTGCGCGGCGGCACGGTGAATGGCGGCATGCGCACCGATGCACTCAACAGCCAGGTGTTGCCACAAGCCGCGCTGGGCGGCAGCGTGACAGTCAATGGCGGCGTCTTCGCCTATGGCAACGCTGCCGTGGATGTGACCGGTGGCAGCTTCACGCGATTCGCCGGTGCCGATGCGTCCTTCTTTGCGATGGGCAGCAGCACCATCAACTTCTTTGGCGACAGCCTGGCGCTGAGCGGCCCCACCGCCGGCAATGTGTTCGAGCTGAACAACTACGTCGGCAACTTCTACACCTTCACCAGCGGCACCTTCAGCGACGGCCAAAGCGCCGTGGGCCTGCGGTTGTTCGATGCGACTTCAGTGGCCGGCAACCTGCTGGGCGGCGGTTTCACGCTGAACCCGTCTCCGGTGCCTGAGCCTGCAGCTTGGCTGCTGATGCTGCTGGCGCTGCCTGCGCTGGGGATGGCGCTGCGCCGCCAGCGTTGAGCACAAGTTCAAGGACCTCGTCATCGTTCGTGTCGATCTGCCCGGTGGGACGCCAGCCCAAGTGACGGTAGAAGCCATGCGACCTTGTCGCGGGGTCCTTGGCGCAGCCCAGAAACAAGCGCCCGTGGCCTCGCGCCTGGAGTTCGTGCACGACGAGTGAGAGCAGGCGTTTGCCGATGCCGCAGCCCTCAAATCGCGGCAGCAGCGCCAGCACGACCACTTCGCCCGTCGTCGCATCACCGAAACAGTAGCCGGCCGTGCGGCCGTCCACCACGCAGACATGGCCGGGCAGTCGGCCGGCTTGAATGTCGCGGCCCCAGGAATCGGCAGTGATGCCCAGCGCTGCCAGGCGGTCCGCAGACACCGCGTTCTGCCGGGTCTGTCCGCGAATGACCACGCAGTCGACCGCATCGAGTGCGACCGCCGCGCGGTACTGAGGGGTCAGCCTGGACACCGGTCTGTCGCCGCCGTCGTCGTCGTCGTCGTCGCGTGACCTCTCAGCGTGGGGCGGGTGCCCCTGCGCCGATCAGTCAAACACCGGGCTTTCCACGCCCAGCACCTTGTGCAGCTTGGGACTCGTGGTGGTGTACTGGAGCAGGATGCGCTTGTCGGGGAAGACGATGGGCGCGGCGCCGAAAGCGGCGAGTGCGGCTTCATGGAAGCCTGAGAGGATCAGCTTCTTCTTGCCCGGGTAGACGTTGATGTCGCCCACGGCAAAGATGCCCGGCACGTTCGTCTGGAACTTCTCGGTGTCGACGACGATCTGCTTGCGTTCGATGCCCAGACCCCATTCGGCGATCGGGCCCAACTTGGGGCTGAGGCCGAAGAAAACCAACAGCATGTCCAACGGCACGACACGGGTCACCCCGTCGGCGCCGGTGACCTTCAGGCTGGTGAGGCGGCCGTCTTCTTCATTGAAGCCGGTCGCCTGGCCAACGACGAACTGCATTTCGTACGCGTCGCACAGTGCCTTCATCTTGGCCACGGACGCGGGTGCCGCCTTGAAGCCGTCGCGGCGGTGGATCAGGATCACGCTCTCGGCCTTGTTCGGGCCGTCTTGCGCGAAGTTCAGCGCCCAGTCCAGGGCAGAATCACCGCCGCCGACGATGACCAGGTTCTTGCCTGCGAACTGCGCTGGGTTCTTGACCTTGTAGAAGAGCTGCGTGTCGTCGAAGCGCTCCAGGCCGTCGACCTTCAGCGTGCGCGGCTGGAACGAACCGACTCCGCCGGCGATGAACACCGTCTTGGTGAGAAAGCGCGTGCCCTTGCTGGTTTCGACGAAGAAGCGGCCGTCGTCCTGCTTTTGCACGGCGGTCACTTCCTGCCCGAGGTGGAAGGTGGCGCCGAAGGGGGCGATTTGCTTGAGCAGGCTGTCGGTCAGTTCCTGGCCTGTGCACACCGGCACGGCCGGGATGTCGTAGATCGGCTTGTCGGGGTACAGCTCCACACACTGCCCGCCGGGGTAGGCCAGGCTGTCGATGACGTGGGCCTTGATTTCGAGCAGGCCGAGTTCGAAGACCTGGAACAGGCCCACGGGGCCGGCGCCAATGATGACGGCGTCGGTTTCGATCGGGCCGTCGTGGCGGTGGGCGGTCGCGGCGACCTCTTGGTTCATTTCTGCTTGCATGTTGGTTCAGCGGACGAGATGTTCGAGCTTGCCCTTGGTGTCTTTCCAGTCGTCAGCGTCGGGCAGGGGCGCCTTGCGCTTGGTGATGCTGGGCCACTTGCGCGAGAGATCGGCGTTGAGCTTGATGAAGTGCAGTTGGTCGGTGGGCACGTCTTCCTCGGGCAGGATGGCGTTGACCGGGCACTCGGGGATGCACACCGCGCAGTCGATGCATTCGTCGGGGTCGATCGACAGCATGTTCGGCCCCTCGCGGAAGCAGTCCACGGGGCAGACATCGACGCAGTCGGTGTACTTGCACTTGATGCAGGATTCGAGGACGACGTGGGTCATAGGAGAACGGCTCGGTTGAGGGGGGACGGACGGTGGCGCCAAACGCAGCCGCCTTCCGAGTCAAACCAAGATTTTACGATGCCAGGGCCACCGCGCGGGACGGCAGGTCTTGGCGCTGCGCCAGTCGTAGCGAAGGGGCCACTGACTGGGCGGCCCGGGCGCCTGCGCCAACAGTGACCACGGTGGGCCGCCCGGCGTGCAGGCAGGCGGCCCCGGCCAGGTCTTGCACCCGGTGGTCGCTGCACAGGCTGTCCGGCCAGCCGGCCCGCGACACCACGCAGACTGGCGTGTCCGCCGGCCAGCCCGCCTTCAGCAGGCGCCGGCCGAGCGCGCCCAACTGGCGGCCGGCCATGTAGTAGACCTCGGTGTCGGCGCGCGCGAGCCCGACTTCCAGTTGGCCTTCACGCGTCATGGCCGTGGCCAGGGTGACGCTGCGGCCGGCGCCGCGCCGGGTCAGCGGCCGCTGCGTGTCGGCCGCGGCGGCCGTGGCGGCGGTGATGCCAGGCACCACCTCGCAGGGCACGCCGGCAGCCGCCAGGGCCAGCAGTTCCTCTTCCAGCCGGCCGAAGAGGCTGGGGTCGCCGCCCTTCAGTCGCACAACGCGGCGGTGCAGGCCGGCCTGGCGGACCAGCAGCGCGTTGATGGCTTCCTGCCCGGTGGCG
>JANNWL010000126.1:0-4122 GCA_031414735.1 Burkholderiales bacterium
GCTCGCTCTTCTTCGGCGCGGTGGGCAAGGTCGAAGCCCTGCCCGACCGGCTGCTGCCCGGCACGCGTGCGGTGGTGCTGGAAATGCACCGCATGGTGCTGCTGGACACGTCAGGGTTGGACGCCCTGCAACATCTGTATCGCAGCCTGCAAACCCAAGGCGTGGCGCTGGTGCTGGCCAACGTCAACGAACAGCCTCTGTCACTGATTCGCCGTTCAGGTTTTGAAGCCGTGATGGGGGCAGAGCACATCGTGCCGACCCTGGCCGATGGCTGGGCCAAGGACGCCCTCGGCGGCTGAGGGCGGCCCGGTCTTCAAGCGCGCCGCCAGACCCGCGGCGCCTTGTCCAACTGCTTCAGGGCGTGCAGCACCTCGACCAGCGCCGGCCCGCGCCGCGCGGCGAGCCAGCCCAGGGCAAACCAGGCCGCCGCGTCGGGTTCGGCGGGTTGCCTGAAGTGCGCTTCGGCCACCTGCATGTCGTTGAAGCGGCCCAAGGCGTCCAGCGCCCGGCCCAGGGCGCGCAGCTGCTCGCGCGCGCGCTTGCGCGGCAGCACCGGGGCCACGAACTCCATCGCGTAGCGCAGCCGCTTCAGCCGCTTTCGGGCGCGGTGGCGAATGTCGTCCGGACCCGCCTCGAACTGCCGCGCGTCGGCCCGGGCGCGCGCCCAAGCCTTCTTCAGCACGCGCAGGGCCTCGTCAGACAGCGGCGCCGGCGCGCCCACCACAGCCTCGGCGCCGGAAGGCGGCGCCGGCGGCAGAGCGACTGCACAGGCCAGGGTCTGCAGCAGCAGCAGGTTGAAGGCCGCGCCGCGCAAGACATGGCCGGTGTCATGGTCAGGTGCCGCTTCTGACGCCGGGCTTGGTGGCACACCGGCAGCGGCCCACTGCGGGCCCAGCGTGACCGCAATGACATCGGCATCGCGCCGCGCGCCCAAGCCGGCAAAGACCTCGCCCCAACGCCGCTCCAGTTCCAAGACCACCTCGGGCTGGCCGCTCCAATCGGCAAACAGGGACAGCGCCGTGCGCAGGCGCCGCAGCGCCACGCGCAGCTGGTGCAGGTGCTCAGGCCGGCCGCTGCCGGCCGCGATCTCGGCCCCGTTCGGCAGCGCATGGCCCAGCGCCGCCGACAGCATGGCCTGCCAGGCCGAATGCAGGTCGGCGCGCGACGGCCACGTGCCTGGGGCGGCCTTGACCGCCGGCACCTCGTGCAAAGCCAGCGCGAGGCGGAAACCGCGCTCCGACTTGGTACGCACGTCCCACCACAGCCCATGCCGCTGCACCCAGCGCGCGGCCAGTGCCGGCAAGGCGTCGGCCGGGCCGCTGACCAGCTCGAACTCGATCTCGTCAACCGCCAAAGTCTGATTTCCCGCGAGGATGCGCCCCACGTCGTAGGCGATCTCGATGACGGCGCCGGCGTGGCGCACACGCCGGTGCAGGCGCTGGATGTCGGTGCGGTACAGCGGCGCCAGGATGCCGTCGGGGCCTAGCGCCGCGTCCAGCAAATCCCCGGCCGGCGTGCCCTGGTGGCGACGGGGGTCCAACAGGGGCAAGCCGCGTTGAGCAGGCAGACCCAACTCGTGCTCGACCCGCTGCATCAAACCGTCGCCGCGGCCCTTCAGCGTCTGCACCCAGACGAGCCCTTCCTTGCGCAAGCGCAGCGCCAGCCCGGCTGCGGCCAGGCGGTGGTCTGGCGTGTCGGCGTACACCGCCTGAAGGCGGGTGGTTTGCGCTGTGGCCGTGGCCACCGCGCGACGCAGCGCAGCGCGCCTGTCGGGCGGCACCTGAAACTTGAGTTCGGTTTCCAAGGGGCTGGTGGGCAAGGGGGCCGGTAAACTCGGGAGTTGCGATTCTGCGCCGACCACTTGCCGCCATGCCACTCTTCTGGAAGCCCTACAAGTCCGACGTCACGAGCTTCATCGAATCTCTGAAGGCGAAGAAGCCGACGCTGGAAGCAGAACAACGCGCCGGCCGCGGGCTGCTGTGGGACAAGGCCCTGGACCGCAACGCCCAGGCCGAGTGGTCCGAAGCCAAGGTGCCGCAGCAGGCCTACGTGTACCAGACGAAGACCGACTGAGGTCGCTCGTGGACACGCCCGACATGGTGGCCGACCTGGCTGCAGCTTCGAGCGCCCCGCCCCAGCCCGCTGAAGTGGACCAGGTCGCGGTCGCCCGCCTGTACGGCGAGCCGCTGTTCCGCATGCCGCACGACCTGTACATCCCGCCGGATGCGCTGGAAGTGTTCCTCGAAGCGTTCGAGGGCCCGCTGGACCTGCTGCTCTATCTCATTCGCCGGCAGAACTTCAACATCCTGGACATCCCGCTGGCCAGCGTCACGCGCCAGTATCTCGAGTACGTCGACCAGATCCGCAACCACAACCTGGAGCTGGCCAGCGAATACCTTCTGATGGCCGCGATGCTGATCGAAATCAAGTCGCGCATGCTGCTGCCGCCGAAGAAGAGCGTTGATGGCGGCGAGCCTGAAGACCCGCGGGCCGAGCTGGTGCGCCGGCTCATCGAGTACGAGCAGATCAAGCTCGGCGCGGCCAAGATCGATGCGCTGCCCATGTTGGGCCGCGACTTCCTGCGCGCCCAGGTGACCATCGAACAAAGCCTGGAGCCGCTGCTGCCCGAGGTCCATGCCGCCGACCTGCGCCAGGCCTGGGTCGACATCCTGCAGCGCGCGCGTGTGAACCAGAACCACACCATCAGCCGCGAACAGCTCTCCGTGCGTGAACACATGAGCATCGTGCTGCGCCGTCTGCAGGGCCGGCGCTTTGTCGAGTTCCACGAACTCTTCGACACCGCCCGGGGCCCGGCGGTGCTGGTCGTGACCTTCATCGCCATGCTCGAGTTGTCCAAGGAACACCTGCTGGAAGTGACCCAGGCCGAAGCCTTCGCGCCAATCTACGTGCGGCTGGCCTACTCACCGAGCTGAAAGCCCGGGTCACGACGCCGAAGTGGCCCGGTGAAGCGGGGCATTTGCACCGATCGCGCCGTGCCGGGCGGGTTCAAAGTATTGGGGCACCACGCTTGCCAGCCCGGCGGGGCGGGTCGCGTCGCCCCGAGGCCCGCATGGAATACGTCTTGATAGCCCTGGTTGCACTGAGCGGTGCCGCTGTCGCCGGCTGGCTGGTGCACCGCAACGGCAAGCCTCCTGCAGCAGGCCCAACCCGGCCGACCCGGTCGACCCCGTCAATGGCCAAGCCGGTGCCCCGTGCCGACCAGGCCGCAGCACCCCCCGCGACAGCGGTGCTACCGCCAGAAATTACCGTCCTGCAGCTGACCCGTGCCGAGAGTCTGGACCCGGCCCGCTGGCAGACCGTTGTCGACACCTTCAGCGACGTGCCGCGCCCGCCGAGGCTGCTGACACAGCTGGTGTCGCTGGACCTGATGAGTGCGTCGAGCTCGCAGGAGCTGATGGCCATGATCAGCGGCGAGCCGGTCATCGCAGCCAAGGTGCTGGCCGCCGTCAACTCGCCGGCCTACGGGCTGGGTCGCCCGGTGTCTGGCGTCGGCCAGGCCGTGACTTTTCTCGGCCTGAACAGCGTGCGCGCCATCTGCATGCAGTACGCCTTGATGCAGGCCTTCCAGGCGGATTGCCCGGCACGTGCCCACCGTCTGTCGGCCCTGTGGCAGGCCAGTGCCCTGGCCGGTGAGCTGACCCAGCACCCCATGAACCGTGTCGGCCTGCCCGACCCTGGTGGCATGACCAGCGCAGTGGTGCTGTCCTTCCTGGGCAAGCTGGCGGTCACGGTGGGGCTGCCGCAGACGCAACTGGCCACGATGCCGCCGCGCGACAGCCTGCAGCGCACGCTGGCCGAGCAGGCCGCGTGGGGCGTGGCTGCGGCAGAGATCGGCCGCATGCTGATGACGCGCTGGGAACTGCCCGCCACCCTCGTCGACGAGGCCGCCAACATCGGCCACGGGTTGGTGGCGCCCTTCAAATCCGCCAAGGACACCGCCGGCTTGCGCCGCGCCTTTGCCCACCTGTGCGTGTGCCTGGCCGAACGGCTGGCCTTCGGCGAACTGGCTTCGCTGGCCGACTTCGACCTGGCCGCAGACGACAGCCTTGAGCTGGCCTGCGCCCGCAGCTTCCTGACCGATGCACGCTTCACCGCCCTGGT
>JANNWL010000127.1:0-12289 GCA_031414735.1 Burkholderiales bacterium
GCCGATGAAGATCACGAACGACAGCAGCGTGACCACGATTCGAAGATCCATGATGTCCATGGCGGCGTCTCCCGGTGGCTACTTGACCGCGGTGCCGAGCACCTGCAGGTAGGCAATCAGCGCCTCGATCTCGGTCTTGCCTTGCACCGCCTTCGGCGACTCGGCAATCTCGGCGTCGGTGTACGGCGCGCCGAGCGTGCGCAGCACCTCCATCCGCGGCGGCAGGCCGGCTGCGTCTACCGTGGCCGCGGCCAGCCAGGGATAGGCCGGCATGTTCGACTCGGGCACCAGGTCGCGCGGGTTGAGCAGGTGGATGCGGTGCCACTCGTCGCTGTAGCGCCCACCGACGCGGTGCAGGTCGGGCCCGGTGCGCTTGCTGCCCCACTGGAACGGGTGGTCGTAGACGAACTCGCCGGCCATCGAGTAGTGGCCGTAGCGCAGCGTCTCGGCGCGCAGCGGGCGGATCATCTGCGAGTGGCAGTTGTAGCAACCCTCGCGCTGGTAGATGTCGCGCCCGGCGAGTTGCAATGCCGTGTACGGCTTCAGCCCCGGCACCGGCTCGGTGGTGCTGCGCTGGAAGAACAGCGGCACGATCTCGACCACGCCGCCCACCGCGATCACCATCAGGATCAGCACGATCAGCAAGAAGTTGCTGGTCTCGATGCGCTCGTGGCTGAAGGTCTTGACTTGTTCGTCATTCATCACGGCTCCTTCAGGCCGCAGCCGTTGTTGCACGCACCGCCACCGGCGCGGTGCCCGGCGCACGCACCGTCATCACCACGTTCCACGCCATCAGGATCATCCCGCTCAGGTAGAGCAGGCCACCCGCCAGGCGCACGAGGTAGAACGGATAGGTCGCCTTCACGCTTTCGACGAAGCTGTAGACGAGTGTGCCGTCGGGGTTGATGGCGCGCCACATCAGGCCTTGCATCACGCCGGCAATCCACATCGCCGCGATGTAGAGCACGACGCCGGTGGTCGCGACCCAGAAGTGCATCTCGATCGCGCGCACGCTGTGCATCTGCGTCTTGCCGACCATGCGCGGGATCAGGTAGTAGAGGCTGCCCATGGTGATGAAGCCGACCCAGCCGAGCGCGCCCGAATGCACGTGGCCAATGGTCCAGTCGGTGTAGTGGCTGAGCGCGTTGACGGTCTTGATCGCCATCATCGGCCCCTCGAAGGTGCTCATGCCGTAGAACGACAGCGAGACGATCAGGAACTTCAGGATCGGGTCGTCGCGCAGTTTGTGCCAGGCGCCGCTCAAGGTCATGATGCCGTTGATCATCCCGCCCCAGCTCGGCGCCAGCAGCACCAGCAAGAACACCATGCCCACGCTTTGCACCCAGTCGGGCAGCGCGGTGTAGATCAGGTGGTGCGGCCCGGCCCACATGTAGGTGAAGATCAGAGCCCAGAAGTGCACGATCGAAAGCCGGTACGAATACACCGGCCGCTCGGCCTGGCGCGGGATGTAGTAGTACATCATCCCGAGGAAGCCGGCAGTGAGGAAGAAGCCCACCGCGTTGTGGCCGTACCACCACTGCACCATCGCGTCCTGCACGCCGGCGTAGGCCGAATAGCTCTTCCACAGGCCGGCAGGAATGGCCGCACTGTTGACGATGTGCAGCACCGCCACGGCAATGATGAAGGCGCCGAAAAACCAGTTGGCCACGTAGATATGCCGCACCTTGCGCATGCCGATGGTGCCGAAGAAGACGACCGCGTAGGACACCCACACCACGGCAATGAGCAGGTCGATGGGCCATTTGAGTTCGGCGTATTCCTTGCCCTGGGTGTAGCCCAGCGGCAGTGAGATGGCTGCGGCAAGGATCACCACCTGCCAGCCGATGAAGGTGAACAGCGCCAGCTTGGGCGCGAACAAGCGGGTCTGGCAGGTGCGCTGCACGACGTGGTACGACGTGGCAAACAAGGTGCACCCACCGAACGCAAAGATCACCGCGTTGGTATGCAGCGGACGCAGCCGACCGTAGGTGATGTACGGGATGCCGAAATTCAGCTCCGGCCAGGTCAGCTGCGCGGCGATGATCACCCCGACCAACATGCCCACCACGCCCCACAGGATGGCGGCCAGCGAGAACAGGCGTATCGACTGATCGCTGTAGATGCTGTCGGGGGGCGCGGCCATTGCGGCGCTGTGTGCCATCGGTCTTCTCCTTACTGCGATACGTTGCGGGAACTCTTCGATTCTTCTTGCACCGCAGCCGTGGACCCTTGATCGGCATCAAGCGCAGGCGGATCAGCCTGGAGGATCCGTTCGCCTTCGCGCTCCAGGTCCTCGAACTGGCCGCGGTGCAGTGCCCAACCGAAGACCGCCAAGATAAAAAGCACCAGGCCCGCGGACAAAGGGATCAGCAGGTACAGGCTTTCCATCAGCGCGGGCCCGGGGCCGACCGGGCAACAGCGCCGCCGTTCGCCGCGCGCAATGCATTCAGCACCACGCCCATCGAGCTGGCCGCCATGCCCAGCCCGGCAGCCCAGGGCGGCAGCCAGCCGGTCAGCGCCAGCGGCACGCACACGGCGTTGTAGGTCGCGGCCCAGAGCATGTTCTGGCGCACGATGCGCAGGGCTTGTTGTGCGGTGGCCCGGGCGCGGACGATGTCGCCCAGGTGGCTTGACGTGACCACCGCATCGGCCTGGCTGCGCGAGACCAAGGCGCCCTGCCCCATGGCCAGCGAGACATCGGCACGGGCCAGCACCGGGGCGTCATTGATGCCGTCACCGACCATCGCCACCCGCAGCCCTGCCGCCTGGACACGCGCCACGGCGTCGAGTTTGTCCTGTGGCGTGGCGCCACCCCGCACGGCGCTGGCCCCCTGCAGCCCAAGGCGTTGGGCCAGCCGCGCAGCGCGCTCGGCGCTGTCGCCTGAAAGCAGCGTCACCTGCAGACCCTGGGCCTGCAAGGCTTGCACCGCCTGCAGGGCGCCCTCGCGCAGGCGCTCGTCCAGCTCGAACGCCACTAAAAGCTGCCCTTCGCAGCCCAGGTACACCTGGGCCGTGGTGGGGCCGTCGGCACCGTGGCCCGACACCCACGTGGCCGAGCCCAGCCGCCAACTCGCGCCCTGGCTGTCGCGCGCCTGCAAGCCCTGGCCCGGCAACTCCTGCACGTCAACCCAAGGTGTCTGCGGTTGCGCATCGGCATGCGGCGCCGCAGCCACGAGGGCGCTGGCCATGGGGTGGCGCGAATGGCCGGCCAGCGAGGCCGCCACGGCCAGGGCGTGGGATTCGCCGGCCAGCCGCACATGCCCTGCCGCAGCCAGCGTCACCGAACGCAGCTGCAGCCGGTCTTCGGTCAGCGTGCCGGTCTTGTCAAAGAAAAAGACGTCGGCGTGGGCCAGTTGCTCGATGGCGTCCAGGTTCTGCAGCATGACCCCGCGCCGCGCCAGACCGCGCGCCGCAGCCACCAGCGTGGCCGGGGCAGCCAATGACAACGCGCAGGGGCAGGTGACGATCAACACCGACACGGCCACCCACACCGCGCGCGACGGATCGACAACGCTCCACACCGCCGCCGCGCCAGCGGCCAACAACAACACCGCCCACAGGAAGGGCGCGGCCCACCGGTCGGCCACGCGGGCCGCGGCCGGGCGCTGGCTCATGGCACTGCGCATCATGGACACGATGGCTTCGAAGCGCGTGTCGTGGCCGACCCGAAGCACCGTCATGTCGACCGGCGCGCCGACGTTGACGCTGCCGGCCACAACCTCGGCGCCGCAGGCCTTGGCGACCGGCGCCGATTCACCCGTCAACAGCGATTCGTCGGCCTGGGTCTGGCCGCGACACACCACACCGTCGGCAGCAAAGGCCTCGCCCAAGGGCACCCGGACCCTGTCGCCAGGCCGCAGGCTGTGCACGCTGACCGACTCGACCGTGCCGTCCTCGCCTGCGCCCAAGCGCAAGGCGACTGCGGGCAGCTGCGCCATGGCTTGCTCCAGCGCTTGCGCAGCGCGGTGACGGGCCCACAGCTCGACATAGCGCGCGCCGAGCAGAAAGCTCACGAACATCGCCAGCGAATCGAAGAACACTTCGTGGCCAAAGAGGCCGCCAGGGTTGAAGGTGGCGCCAGTGCTGGCCACAAAGGTGATGACAAGCGCCAACGCCACCGGGACATCCATGCCGATGCGCCTGGCCCGCAGCCCGCGCCAGGCGCCGGCCAGCAGCGGGCCGGCAGCGAACAGCATGACCGGCAGCGAGAGCAGCCAACTGCCCCAGTTGAGCAGCTGGCGCATGTCGGGTGCGAGTTCGCCAGGCCCGGACACATAACTGGGCGTGGCCATCATCATGATCTGCATGGCGCAGAAGCTGGCCACGAAGAGCCGCCACAAGGCCTGTCGATGTTCAGCCTGGCGCATCGCACGCGCCGGGGCTGCCGCGTCGGGCACGGCGTTGTAGCCCGCGCGCTGAATGGCTTCGACCAAAACCGAAGCCCGTGTCTGCGTGGGGTCCCAGCGCACCGACGCGCGCTGCGCCGCCGCATTCACCGCCGCTGACCGCACACCGGCCACGCCCATCAAGGCCTGTTCAATCAAGCCCGCGCAGGCCGCGCAGTGCAGGCCGGACAGTTGCAGCGCCGATTCGGCCAGGCGCTCACCCGCCGCACCCACCACCCACCGGGTAAAGCGCCCCTGCTCGACCGGGTCGTCGAGCAGGGCCAGGCCGGCCGGCGCGGCAACTGCAGACGGGGTCATGAGGCGCGCGAGCAAGCTCGGTCGGATACCGGTGGCATGCGGATAATGTAGGCACCCCTCCGCCAGACGCCATGACATTCATCAAGCCACGCCGATTGATCCGGACCGCACTTGCAGCCCTGGCGCTGGCCAGCACAGCCGGCCAGGCCCAGCAAGCACCTCAGCCCAAACTGGAAACCGTCGACCTGACGGCGGGCATGCATGTGGTGAAGGCCGAACTGGCGGTCACCCAGGCGCAGCAGGCCGTGGGCATGATGATGCGTACCGAGATGGGTGCCAACGAGGGCATGCTGTTCGTCAACAACGACAGCGGCATGCGCTGCTTCTGGATGCGCAACACCTTGCTGCCGTTGTCGATCGCCTTTATCAGCGACGACGGCACCATCGTCAACATCGCTGAAATGCAGCCGCGCTCTGACGAGTCGCACTGCTCGACCAAACCCGTGCGCTATGCCCTGGAGATGAACAAGGGCTGGTTTTCCAAGCGCGGGTTGCAGTCAGGAACCCGCCTGCGCGGCGGGCCTTTCGGCAGGTGAGTCTCGGCGCGAGGCTGGCCTCGCGCCGAAATCCTCAGGCGAAATTCGCTTCCGCAAAGCCCCAGTTCACCAGCTTGTCGAGATAGGTCTCGACAAACTTGGGCCGCGCGTTGCGGTAGTCGATGTAGTAGGCGTGCTCCCACACATCGACGGTCAACAGGGCCTTGTCGGCGGTGGTCAGCGGCGTTCCGGCGGCGCCGGTGTTGACGATGTCGACCGTGCCATCGGCCTTCTTGACCAGCCAGGTCCAGCCCGAGCCGAAATTGCCGACTGCTGACTTGGTGAAGGCTTCCTTGAAAGCCGCATACGAGCCCCACTTGGCGTTGATGGCCGCGGCCAGCGCGCCGCCGGGTTCACCGCCGCCGGCGGGCTTCATGCAGTTCCAGAAGAAGGTGTGGTTCCAGACCTGGGCGGCATTGTTGTAGACCGGCCCGCTGGACTTGCGCACGATGTCTTCCAGCGCCATGGCCTCGAACTCGGTGCCCTTCTGCAGGTTGTTCAAGTTCACCACGTAGGCGTTGTGGTGCTTGCCATGGTGGAACTCGAGCGTCTCGGCGCTGTAGTGCGGTGCCAGCGCATCGATGGCAAAGGGCAGACTGGGCAGGGCGTGTTGCATGGTGCAGACCTCAGAGTTTGGGAATCGACAAATCATTGTAGGCATCAGTCACCCGGCCCACAGGGTGGCAGGGCTTGCACTTGAACGACTTGCACCTGGGCATGTCCGTCGGACCAGACAGCCCGCACCGATTGCCCGGCCTGCAGCACCCGCGCCGACACCACCGGCCGGCCATCCGCCGCTTCCACCCAGGCGTAGCCGCGCTGCAGCACGCGCCGCGGGTCCAGCGCGTCGAGCCGGTCGCGCACGGCGTCGACACGCAGACTGCTGCGCTGCAACTGGCCTTGCAAAGCACGCTGCAAACGCGCCTGCCACTGAACCGGCTCACCGGCGTGGCGCACCCGCCGCTGCGTCAGCGCCTGCTGCAGGCGGTGCATCAGGCCGTCCAGACGTTCGCGCTGGCCCAGCACCGTGCGCGCCGGCTGGCCCAGCCGCAGTGCCAGGTGGTCCACGCGCTGGGCCTGCGACTGCAGGCTGCGCGACAGCGCCCGCTGCAGGGCCGACTGCCTTGCGTCCAGCAACGCCAGGGCCTCGGCCCGGGCAGGCGCGGCCAGCTCGGCCGCTGCGGTGGGCGTGGGCGTGCGCAGGTCGGCAGCCAGGTCGCAAAGGCTGATGTCGGTCTCGTGCCCCACGCCGCACACCACGGGCAACGGACAGGCGGCCACCGCACGCACGACACGCTCGTCGTTGAAGGCCCAGAGGTCCTCCAGCGACCCCCCGCCGCGCACCAGCAGCAGCGTGTCGACCTCGTGCCGCTGGCCGGCACGCGTGATGGCCGCAACCAGTGAAGCCGGCGCCTCCGCCCCTTGCACCAGACTCGGGTAGACGACGACCCGCACCTGCGGCGAGCGCCGCTGCAGCGTGGTCAGCACGTCGTGCAGTGCAGCCGCGCCCAGCGAGGTCACGACACCCACCGACGTTGGGAAGGCCGCGACCGGGCGTTTGCGCGCGGCCTCAAACAAGCCCTGCGCCTGCAAGCGGTCGCGCAGGCGCAAAAATTCCTCGTACAGCGTACCGGCACCCACCCGCTGCATGGACTCGACCACCAGTTGCAGCTCGCCGCGGGCGTCGTACACGCCCAGCCGACCGCGGAGTTCGACTTGCTGGCCCTCGGCGGGCACAAAGTCGACCAGACTGGCCGCACGGCGGAACATCGCGCAGCGCAGCAGGGCTGCCGCGCCAGCGCTGTCCTTCAGCGAAAAGTAGACGTGTCCGCTGCTGGGTCGCGACAAGCCCGACAGCTCGCCCCGCACCGTGACCGCACCGAAGCGCGCTGCCAGTGCGTCGGCTGTGGCCAGCAGCAACGCCGCCACGCCCCAGGGCACACGCGCCACCGCCACAACCGGGGTGTCAGCCGGGGTGGCCATGAAGGCACCGGGCGGCAGGGAAGTCCACAAGCGCGGCCAATCGCGACGGTGTCCCACCAGTCCGGGTCGAGGTGCTGGGAGGGGTGTGCAAGTGCTTCATCTGCCTACAAAGAAGGTGCTTAAAAACGCAGCAAATCAAAGGCTGGCCCGAACTGGCGCGGTCTTTGCGCGATTCAATCTGGGTTGCCCACAGAGTTGTCCACAAAAACGGTGGACACATTTTTACGCCACCGGTCCGGACGCCGCAAACGCCAGAATGGCGCGCTGGGGCGTGGGCCATAATCGCGGGCTTTTAGGCGCCGTTCGCCACGCGGGAACCCCTTGCTTTCGATCATACAAGCGGCCGGATGGCCGATCTGGCCGTTGATTTTCTGCTCCGTGTTGGCGCTGGCCTTGGTCATCGAACGCCTGTACCACCTGCGTACCAGCCTCGTGGCGCCGCCTGCGCTGCTGGACGAAGTGATGGCCGTGACCCGGACCAGCCTGCCGAGCGCGGACCTGGTGAACAAGCTGAGCGAGAGTTCGGTGCTCGGGGGCGTCCTGGCCGCCGGCCTGCGCACAGTGGGCACTGAGCCGCGGCTGACCGAGACGGCGCTGCGCCAAGCGTTCGAGAGCGCAGGCCGCACGGCGGTGCACGGTCTCGAACGCTATCTCACGCCGCTGGGCACGATTGCCTCGGCCGCGCCGTTGCTGGGCCTGTTCGGCACCGTGGTCGGCATGATCGAGATCTTCGGCTCGCAAGCACCCACAGCCGGCGCGGCCAGCGACCCGCAAATGCTCGCGCACGGCATCTCCATCGCGCTGTACAACACGGCCTTTGGCTTGGTGATCGCCATTCCGGCACTCATGTTCTACCGCCACTTCCGCAGCCAGGTCGACTCATTCCAACTGGCTCTGGAATTGGCCGCAGAGCGCATGGTGCCGCACCTGATGCGCTTTGCCGTGCGCAGCCACACCACGCCCTGATTGGTTGAGGCGTCGCCTTTGAAGTTCAGCCGCCGCCGCCCCGAAGAACCGGAGATCAACCTGATTCCGTTCATCGACGTGCTGCTCGTGGTGTTGATCTTTCTGATGCTGTCGACCACCTACGCGCGCTTCACGGAGCTGCAGATCAACCTGCCTTCGGCCGATGCCGAAGCGTCCAAAGCCAGGCCCGGCGAGATCATCGTGTCGGTGTCCAACGACGGGCGCTATGCGATCAACCGCAAGCCGGTCGATGGCCGCAGCGTCGATCGGCTGACGGCCGAGCTGATCACGGCTGCGGCCGGCAAGCCCGACGCCATGGTCATCATCTCGGCCGATGCCCTGACCGCGCACCAGGCGGTGATGAACGTGCTTGACGCCGCACGCCGCGCCGGCCTGTCGCGGCTGACGTTTGCGGCCCAGACAGCCAGCCCGGCCGGCCCGGCCGCACGCTGAATCGCGCCGTGGCAGGGCTTCCCGGCCTGGCGGCACGTGCTGCGGCGGTGCTCCAGGCCGACTGGTGGCGAGCCCGCCCCACGCTGCTGACACAGGCGCTCAGGCCGCTGTCGTGGCTGTATGGCCTGCTCGCGGGCGTGCACCGGGCATGCAGCCGTTCGCAGGCCGCGCCGGTGCCTGTGATCGTGGTCGGCAACCTGGTGGTGGGGGGCGCGGGCAAGACGCCTGCGGTCATCGCGCTGGTGCAGGCGCTGCAAGCCGCCGGCCACCACCCGGGCGTGCTGTCGCGCGGCTACGGACGGCGCGGCACGGGTGTGATCGAAGTGCAACCGGGCAGTCTCGCCACCGCAGTCGGCGACGAGCCCCTGCTCATCCACCGGCGCACGGGGGCGCCGGTCTGGGTCGGCGCCGACCGCGCGGCTGCCGCCCGCGCACTGTGCGCCGCACACGCCAGGGTCGACGTGCTGGTCGCCGACGACGGCCTGCAACACCACGCCCTGGCCCGCGTCGCCGAACTGGTCGTGTTCGACGACCGCGGTGTCGGCAACGGCCTGTTGCTGCCGGCCGGGCCCCTGCGCCAGTCCCTGCCCAGGCAACTCCAGCCCGGAGCGTTCGCGCTGTACACCGGCGCGCGGGTCAGCACACCCCTGGCAGGCGCCTTGGCGACCCGGTCGCTCGGGCTGGCCTGGCCGTTGACCGCGTGGTGGCGGCTCGACCGGCACGCCGCACGGCCGATGAGTGCGCTCCGTGGCGCCACCGTCGTGGCCGCAGCGGGTCTGGCAGCCCCGGAAAAATTCTTCGCCATGCTCGAAGCCGCCGGCCTCGTACTGGCCCGCCTGCCGCTGCCTGACCACGCCAACTTCGACCCCCTGCCCTGGCCAGCCGGGCTGGCGCAGGACGTGGTGGTCACCGAGAAAGACGCCGTGAAGTTGCCGCCCGACCGGCCCGGCACCGAGCGCGTCTGGGTCGTCCCGCTAGACTTCGCATTGCCTGCGGAATTGGTTCGCGCGCTGATTGCCCTGTTGCCAGACCGGCCGCCACACAACCCACCTGCCTGACCATGGACCACCGACTCATCGACCTGCTGGTCTGCCCCGTGTGCAAAGGGCCGCTCGAGATGCTGCGCGACGGGTTGCTGCGACCGACCGAGATGCTCTGCCCGGCCGACCGGCTGGCATTCCCCATCCGCGACGGCATCCCGGTGATGCTGGAGGGCGAAGCACGCAGCACCGAAAGCCGGTTCTCCGACGGCTGACAGGGCAGCCCGGTGTCCTTCACGGTCTTGATACCGGCCCGCCTGGGCTCGACCCGCCTGCCCGACAAGCCGCTGGCCGACATCGCCGGCAAACCCATGGTGGTGCGCGTGGCCGAACGCGCCATCGCCAGCGGCGCTGCCCGCGTGGTGGTGGCTGCCGACGACGCGCGCATCGCGCAAGCCTGCGCCCTGCACAACGTGGCCTGCGTACTGACCCGCAGCGACCACCCCAGCGGCAGCGACCGCCTGGCCGAAGCCTGCGTGCTGCTGGGCCTGGACGGCGACGACGTGGTCGTCAACGTGCAGGGCGACGAACCGCTCATCGCGCCGACGCTGGTGCGCGCCTGTGCCGAATTGCTGGTGCGGCAAAGCGAATGCGTCATGAGCACGGCAGCGCACGCGCTGGACCGGGTCGACGACTACACCAATCCGAATGTCGTGAAGGTGGTGCTCGACGCCGCCGGTCGGGCGCTCTACTTCAGCCGTGCACCGCTGCCCTGGTGGCGCGACGGCCACGCCCGGGGCATCACCGCCCTGCCCCAGCCTGCGCCCTTGCGGCATGTCGGCGTGTATGCCTACCGCGCCGGCTTCCTGCGCGGCTTTCCGGCCCTGCAACCTGCGCCTGTGGAGCAGATCGAGTCGCTCGAACAACTGCGCGTCTTGTGGCACGGCTTGCGCATCGCCGTCCACATCAGCCGCGAGGTGCCCGGCCCGGGGGTGGACACACCGCAAGACCTGGAGCGCGTGCGCGCATTGTGGGCTTCAGGGTAAGCCAGAAGCCAGGATTCGCGTGCTATTCTCGATTTGCTTCGGCCTGAGAAGCGCGGATGCGCCCCCTGCCCGCACCACACAACGAGACAGCCAAGGACCGCGATGAGACTGATACTTCTGGGCGCCCCGGGGGCCGGCAAAGGCACACAGGCCACCTTCATCTGCCAGCATTTCGGGATCCCGCAGATTTCCACCGGTGACATGCTGCGCGCAGCCGTCAAGGCCGGCACGGCCATGGGCTTGGCGGCCAAAAAAGTGATGGACTCCGGCGGCCTGGTCGGCGACGACATCATCATTGGCCTGGTCAAGGAACGCCTGCTGCAGTCTGACTGCCAGAACGGTTTTCTGTTCGACGGCTTCCCGCGCACCCTCGCACAAGCCGATGCAATGAAGCACGCCGGCGTCAAGCTTGACGTGGTGCTCGAGATCGATGTGCCCTTCGAAGCCATCATCGAACGCATGAGCGGCCGCCGTGTGCACATGGCGAGCGGCCGCAGTTACCACGTCAAGTACAACCCGCCCAAGGTCGAGGGCCAGGACGACGTGACTGGCGAGCCCCTGATCCAGCGCGACGACGACAAGGAAGAGACCGTGCGCAAGCGGCTGGACGTGTACCAGCGCCAGACCCGCCCACTGGTCGACTACTACGCCGCCTGGGCGGCCACGCCCGACGTCCTGGCACCGCGCTGCGCGCGCATCAGCGGCACGGGCCGGGTCGACGAGATCACGGCGCGCGTCATGGCAGCGCTGAACGGCTGAGCAAGGGACTGCCCATGGATATCGCAGGCAAGGTCTTCATCGTCACCGGCGGCGCTTCGGGTCTGGGCGAAGGCACGGCCCGCATGCTGGCTGCCCATGGCGCCACCGTGGTCGTGGCCGACCTGCAGGAGCAAGCCGGCCAGGCAGTGGCTGAAGCCATTGGCGGCCAATTCGTGCGCTGCGACGTGAGCCAGGAAGCCGACGGCCGGGCCGTCGTTGCCGCGGCCATCGCGTTGGGGCCGCTCTTCGGGCTGGTCAACTGCGCTGGCATCGCGCCCGCGGCCAAAACCGTGGGCAAGGAAGGCGCCCACCCGCTGGCCACCTTCAGCAAGACCATCACCGTCAATCTGATCGGCAGCTTCAACATGATCCGCCTGGCTGCGGAGGCGATGGCGAAGAACACCCCCGAGGCGACAAGCGAACGCGGCGTGCTCATCAGCACCGCCAGCGTGGCCGCTTACGACGGCCAGATGGGCCAGGCCGCCTATGCCGCCAGCAAGGGCGGCATCGTCGGCATGACGCTGCCGATCGCGCGCGACCTGGCGCGCAACGGCATCCGCAACATGACCATCGCGCCGGGCATCTTCGGCACGCCCATGCTCTTCGGCATGCCCAAGGAAGTGCAGGACGCCCTGGCCGCCGGCGTGCCCTTCCCCAGCCGCCTGGGGACGCCCGCCGATTACGCCAAGCTCGTCAAGCACATCATCGAGAACGAGATGCTGAATGGCGAGGTGATCCGGCTCGACGGGGCGATTCGGCTGGCGCCGAAGTAGCTCGGTCCCTGGGCTTGGCCGCGGTTCGCGTCCTCAGCGGACCCGGCGCACTTTCGGCGACCGGTTGGTGCCGGCGATCTCAAGGTAGAA
>JANNWL010000128.1:0-27116 GCA_031414735.1 Burkholderiales bacterium
GTCACACGGTACTGGCCCGCAGCCAGGCTGGGCAGCGAGAAGCCGGTGTCGTAATAGCCCTGGCCGGGTGCCACGGTGTCGTCATCGTCGACCTCGGCCAGGCGGTTGAAGTCGGCGCCGCTGCGCACCCAGAGCGCGCCCGTGGGGTCGAAGTTCAGGCCCGACTGCCACGAGTCGGTCCAGATCTTCACGCCGGTGGCGGCGCTGGCCAGCGAGAAGTCGACCATCACCACGTCGTTGTGGAAGGTCATGGTGCCGGTGACGGTGAAGTCGCCGGCCTGCGCGGCCGTGGCCAGGCACAGTGCGGCAGCGGCGGCGAAGACTCGCCGGGCGGTGGGGGAGGGCAGGTTCATGGATTGGTGTCCTTGGTTGATGGGCCGACTCATGGGGCCAGCAGCGGGGGGTTGGCACGGCCCGGCGTCTGCACCGAGGGCCTGAGGCGGTTGCTGCCGTTCTGCGCCTCGAAGGCCACGGCAAAGGTCTCGATGTTGCTCAGGCTGGCCACCGTGTCCAGGTGCCACCACTCGCCGACCATGCGCTGCGGGTTCACGTCCATCAGCATGTAGCCGCGTTTGTGCAGGTTGATGTACTTGAAGTGCGGGTTCAGGCTGCGCAGGAAGCCGGCGACGGCACCCGTGGTGTCGGTGTCCACGCCCGGCGAGCTGACCGAGGTGCCCACGAACTCGACCGCGCGCGAGCCGTCGCCTGTGGCGGGGTTGTAGCCGCCCGTGCCCACGTCGCTGTTGTTCGGGTCCTGCGTCAGGTCGGCGGCCCAGGAGCTGTGGATGTCGCCGGTCAAGACGGCGACGTTGTTCACCGGGCCCACGTTGCCGCTGCCTTTGAGGACGTCGTAGATGCGGTTGCGGGCCGGCTGGTAGCCGTCCCACTGGTCGCTGTTCAGGAAGACGCCTCCGCCGGCGCTGTTGGCTGCGGCCACACCCTTGAGCTGCGCAAACATCACGCCCTGCCCAAGGATCTTCCAGCGCGCCGGTGTGCTGCGCAGGCGGTCGGCCAGCCAGGCTTCCTGTTCGGCGCCGAGCAAGCTGCGGTTGCCGTCGGAGAAACTGCCGTCGCCCTGCGAGAAGCCTGCGCCGAGGGGCGTAGGTCGGGGCGGCGACGGCGCCAGTTGCTGCGATCGCGAGGTGAGGCGCTCCTCGAGCATCACCAGGTCAGCCAGGTCGCCATAAGCGAAGAAGCGGTTGTTCTTGCGCAGGTTGGTGGTGTCCACGGGCCGGATGGGCATCCACTCGTAGTAAGCCTGCAGCGCCACGGCAACGCGGCCAGGCCAGGTGCCCTCGGCGCCCTCGGTGTGGTTTTGGGCACCATCGCGCCAGGCGTCGTTGGTGGTCTCGTGGTCGTCCCAGATGGCGATCAGCGGGTTCTGGCGGTGCATGGCCTGCGAGTCGGCGTCGCGCTTGTACTGCGCGTGGCGTGTGCGGTAGTCCGACAGCGTGACCATCTCGTTCGGCGGCTCGGGCGTGCGCGCGGTGCCGTAGTCGTTGGGCCCGTACTCGTACAGGTAGTCGCCCAGGTGCATCACGAAGTCGAGGTCGGCCCGCGCAGCGATGCGGCGGTAGGCGTTGAAGTAGCCGTAAGCGTGGTTCGAGCAGCTCACCACGGCAAAGCGCAGGCTTTGGGTGGCGCCCACCGGCAGCGTCTTCGTGCGACCCACGGGCGAGTTCTCGCCGTCGACCGTGAAGCGGTAGTAGTGGGTGGTGCCGGGCTGCAGGCCGGCCGGGTCGACCTTCACGGTGTAGTCGCGCGAGGGGTTGGTCTTGGCCACGCCGCGCACCACGACCTGGGTCAGCGCCGGGTCGGTGGCGACGACGTAGCTGACGTTGACCACGCTCACCGGGCTGGGCGGCGTGACGCGGGTCCAGAGGATGACGCGGTCGGCGAGCGGGTCGCCGCTGGCCACGCCGTGCTGGAAGCGCGCGGGCACGACGACACCGGCCTCGCGCACCTTCTGGGCCAGGCCCAGCATGGGCGTGGCGGCCAGCGCGGCTGCGGCGCCACCCGATGCCTTGAAGAAGCCGCGCCGGCTGGTGCCGGTGGGCTGCGCTTTGATCCTTGCAGGACGACCCATGGGAACTCCATCACTCGATCACCGGCACACCCGGCAGCGTCGGTGCACCCTGTGCACTGGCCAGCAAGTCTGGCCGCGTCGCATGACAGGTTGCAGCGCGACCAGCCGCCTGCCATGGTCTGAATGGCGCAGCCCGCAGCCCGGGCAGGTTTCGAGAAGATGGTGCAGATCACTTGTCTACACTTGGCTGATGCCACCGACGCTCAGCTTCGAAGACATTCAGGCCGCTGCACGTCGGCTGACGGGCCAGGTGCTCGACACGCCCTGCGTCGAAAGCAAGACGCTGTCGCAGATCGTCGGTGCCCAGGTCTTCCTGAAGTTCGAGAACCTGCAGTTCACGGCGTCCTTCAAGGAGCGCGGTGCGCTGAACAAGCTGGCCATGCTGCTGGAGTCTGGTGAGCCGTTGCGCGGCGTGATCGCGGCCTCGGCCGGCAACCATGCCCAGGGTGTCGCCCACCATGCGCAACGGCTGGGCCTGCGCGCCGTGATCGTGATGCCGCTGCACACGCCGACGGTGAAGGTGGAGCGCACGCGCGGCTTCGGCGCCGAGGTGGTGCTGTTCGGCGAGACCTTCGACGACGCCCGCGAACGCGCCCTGCAGTTGGCGGCTGAACAGGGGCTGAGCTTCGTCCACCCTTTCGACGATCTCGGCGTGATGGCCGGGCAGGGCACGATTGCCGTCGAGATGCTGCAGGCCCAGCCCGACCTGGACACGCTGGTCATCGCCGTGGGCGGTGGCGGCATGATCAGCGGCATGGCCACCGCCGTGCGCGCGCTGAAGCCGGGCGTGGAGATCGTCGGCGTGCAGACCTCGCGCTTTCCGGCCATGGTCAACGCCATCAAGGGCACGGCCTACGCACAGGGCGCCAGCACCATCGCCGAGGGCATTGCCGTGGGTGTGCCGGGCACACTCACGCGCGAGATCATCCGCCAGCAGGTCGACGACATGGTGCTGGTCGACGAAGGTGACATCGAGCAGGCCGTGCTGATGCTGCTGGAGATCGAGAAGACCGTGGTCGAGGGCGCCGGTGCCGCGGGCCTGGCCGCGTTGCTGAAGGACCCGGCGCGCTTTGCCGGGCGCAAGGTGGGCCTGGTGCTGTGCGGCGGCAACATCGACCCGCTGCTGCTGTCGGCCATCATCGAACGCGGCATGGTGCGTGCAGGGCGGCTGGCGCGCATCCGTGTCAACGCACGCGACACGCCGGGCGTGCTGGCGCGCATCACGGCCGTGGTGGCCGAGGCCGGTGCGAACATCGACGAGGTGCATCACCAGCGCGCTTTCTCGTCGCTGTCGGCGCAGAGCGTGGAGGTCGAACTCGTGCTGCAGACCCGCAACCCGGGCCACGTGGGCGAGGTGGTGGCGCAACTTCAGGCTGCGGGTTTCGAAGCCCGCGCGTACTGAACCGGCGACGGGTCGGTCAGCCGGCCGCCGTGCCCGCCGTGCTACATTCTGCCCATGTGCTCGAGCCGTTATTTTGCGTATTTTTGGATCTCTCCCCACCCGGCGGTTGAGGAAGCCTGAGCGCGCAAAGCGACACCAAGCACCCAGACCAACCGCCGGCCACCCCGGCGGTTTTTTTATTTCAGAGCCCGACGAAAGACACCGATGAGCCCCAAGTCCGCGAACCCGTCCGACGAGCGCCTGGCCCTGAGCGAGCGCACCAGCCAGACCGACGACCAGCGCATCCGCGATGTCACGCCACTGCCGCCGCCCGAGCACCTGATCCGCTTCTTCCCCATCGCCGGCACGCCCGTGGAAACGCTGGTGAAGAGCACGCGCGACAGCATCCGCCGCATCATGAACAGTGACGATGACCGGCTGCTCGTTGTCGTCGGGCCGTGCTCCATCCACGACCCCATGGCGGCGCTGGAATACGCGCGCAAACTGAAAGTCGAGCGCGAGAAGCACGCCGGTGACCTCGAGATCGTGATGCGCGTGTACTTCGAGAAGCCGCGCACCACGGTGGGCTGGAAGGGGCTGATCAACGACCCCTACCTCGACGAGACCTACCGCATCCACGAAGGCCTGCGCATCGCGCGCCAGTTGCTGGTGGACATCAACCGCGTGGGCGTGCCGGCGGCGAGTGAATTTCTCGACGTGATCAGCCCGCAGTACATCGGCGACCTCATCGCCTGGGGCGCCATCGGCGCGCGCACGACCGAGTCCCAGGTGCACCGCGAACTGGCCAGTGGTCTGAGCGCGCCGGTGGGCTTCAAGAACGGCACCGACGGCAACATCCGCATCGCCATCGACGCCATCCAGGCCGCGGCACGGCCGCACCACTTTTTGTCGGTGCACAAGAACGGCCAGGTGGCCATCGTCGAGACGCGCGGCAACAAGGACTGCCACGTCATCCTGCGTGGCGGCAAGGCGCCCAACTATGACGCCGCCAGCGTGGCCGCAGCCTGCGCCGAAATCGAGGGCGCAAAGCTGCCCTGCCGTTTGATGATCGATGCCAGCCACGCCAACGCCAGCAAGCAGCACCAGCGCCAAATCGAAGTCATGAAGGACGTCGGCGCGCAGCTGGCGGCGGGGAGCCGCTGCATCTTCGGTGTGATGGTCGAGAGTCACTTGCAGGCCGGCGCGCAGAAATTCACGCCCGGCAAGGACGACCCGGCCAAGCTGGAGTACGGCAAGAGCATCACTGACGCCTGCCTGGGCTGGGACGATTCGGTGGCGCTGTTGGACGGGTTGGCAGCCGCCGTGCGGGCTAGGCGCCAGCGCTGACCGCCAGCGCCTGCTCGGCACGGGCGCTGTCCCGGCGGGCTGCCAGTGCGCGTGGCAAGGGCTCACCCTGGTCTTCGAACGCTGCCCAGTGGGCCATGGCTGCGCTGAAGCGTGCGCTCGATGCACGGGTGTCGCCCAGGCGCCGCAGCGCAGCGCCGGCCGTGGCCTCGGCCTGCGCGCGAACGATGCGCGCAGCGTGCGGCGCGGTGCGGGTGGCCTGGTTGGCGTCGAGCAGAGCCAGCGCCTCGGCGACCAGTGTCAGGGCCAGGGCGGCATTGCCAGCGCCGTCGAGTTCGGCGCGGGCCCGTGCGGTGCAGGCCTCGGCCCGCCACCGGGTGACATAGGCGTCGGTGGCTGCGCCTGGGAGCATTGCCAGCAGGTCGTAGGCGCGCCGCAGCGGCGCAACGGCGGCTGCCATGCGGCCGTGTTCTATCAACATGCGACCTTGCAAGGCGCTGATGAGTGCCGTGTCGCGGCGGTTGACCGCGTTGTCGGGCTCGGCCGCCGTGGCCTGTGACAGGCGCGCCAGCGCTTCGCCGCAGTCCGCCACACCGGCATTCACATCACCCGCCTCGGCCTTGGCTGCGGCCAGGTGGGTGCGCATGAGGTTGGCCATCGAGCTGTAGGTGCGGTTGTCGGGTGCCAGGTGCGAGGCCCGGTCGATGGCCGCGGTGGCTTCTTGCACGGCGGCCAGGCCGCGCTGGGGGTCGCCGGCCAGCCGCTCCCATGAGGCCAGATTGGTCAGCGCCCAGGCCAGTTGGCGTGAACTGTCGGGGTTGTCGGCAGCAGTCTGTGCATAGCGTCGCATGTGTTCGAGCGAGGCGCGCAGGTGCGCCTCGGCCTCGCGCCAGCGCCCCAGGTTGATCTCCGAGGTGCCGTGGCCCAGCAACAGGCCCATGCGGCCGCGCAGGGTGCCCAGGTGCACTTCCATCTGCGGGTGCGAGGGCATCAACACGGCGCCCCGCTCGATCAGTCCGCGCCCGTGCCACAGGCCGCTGAGCGTGTCGCGGCGGCGCGGTTGGCCGGGGGCCGGGGGCGCGGCGGGGTCGACGCCGACAGCGGGTGCCAGGCGGCCCTGCCGCTGGTCGAACAAACTGGCGCTGACGACGATGACCGCACTGTCCAGCAGCAGTTCGCCATCGGTGACCTCGCCCGTGGTGGCCCAGTCCACAAAGCGCAGGGCGCGGGTGAAGCTTCGGTCGGCCTGGTCGATCTGTTCCAGGCCCTCGCTGTAGGTGTTGCCTTGCAAACACGCCAGACGGTCGGCGATGCGTGCCAGCTCCCAGGCCAGCTTGGGGTCGTGCGCAGCCTGCGCTTCCATGTTGTCCAGGTACAGGGTGGCGTCGGCCAGCATCTGTTCGCGCACCTTGATGGATCCGGGCAGGTTCTCGATGCCGTCGAAGTAGTCGAAGACCACGCGGTTGGTCAGCTTGCGCAACTCGCCCACGTGGCTTTCGGCGCGGCCGCGGGCACGCTCGGCGCGCCAGCCCTGCACCATCGCCAGGCCCAGGCCCACGGCCAGTCCGGCCACGCCCAGAGCCGCCGCCGCGCGGCCTTGCAGCAAGGTGGCGGCTAACCCGGTCACCAGCCCCGTGCCGCCCACCATGCCGGCCAGCACCGCCCAGCGGTGGCGGCCGGCAAACTTCGTCATCACGTACCAGGCCGAGGGCTCGCGTGCCGAAACGGGCCGCCCCTCAAGGTAAGCCCGCACATCGGCCGCCATGGCCTCGACGCTGCCATAGCGGCGGTCGGCCGACTTCTCCAGCGCCTTGAGCAGGATGTTGTCGAGGTCGCCCTCCAGACGCTTGCGCGTCGTCATCCACTGCGGGTCCGGCGTCTCGCTGGCCGACAGGCGGCTGGGCCGGGTCGGCTGCTCTTCGAGCACGCTGCGGGCGGCCTCGGCCGGGGTGGTGGCGTGGCGCCCGGTGGGGCGCGTGCCGGTGAGCATCTGGTACAGCAGCACGCCCAGGCTGTAGAGGTCGGTGGCGGTGCTGACGGGCTCACCCCGCACCTGTTCCGGGCTGGCGTAGTGCGGCGTGTACGGGCGCTGGCCGGCCACGGTGGTGTGGCCATTGGCTTCGCCCTGACGGCCTTCCAGCGGGTCGAGTGCCTTGGCGATACCGAAATCCAGCAGCTTGACGCGGCCCTCGGCGTCCACCAGCACGTTGCCGGGCTTGAGGTCGCGGTGGACCAGCAGGTTGCGGTGGGCGTGGACGACGGCGTCGGCCAGTTGCAGGAAGAGCCCCAGCCGGCGCTCCAGCGCCAGCCCGCGCACGGCCTCGTCGATGGGCTGGCCGTCCACGTACTCCAGAACGAAGTAGGGCAGTCCGTCGTCGCTGGCGCCTGCGTCGAGCAGCCGTGCGATGTGCGGGTGGCTCAGCCGCGCCAGCGCCTGGCGCTCCTGCGCGAAGCGCTGCAGCACCGCAGCGCTGTCCATGCCGCGCTTGAGCAGCTTCACGGCCGCACGGCCGTCGTACTGGCCGTCGGCCCGGCGCGCCTCGAAGACCTCGCCCATGCCGCCGCTGCCGATGGCGCGCACGATTTCCCAGGCACCCAGGCGCTGGCCGATGCGCGCGGCGGCGCCGGCCAGAATTTGTGCGGCCGGTTCGGCCAGGAATGCCGGGCCGCTGCCGGCCAGGTCGTGGTGCCGCAGCAGCGACGCCAGTTCGGCGTGGGACGCGGCGTCCAGCGCGGCGGCAGCGATCAGGGGCCCCCGCGCGGCCGGCGGCAGATCGGCGGTGGCATCGAACAGGGACTTGATGTCAGGCCAGCGGGGCGAGGGGGTCGTCATTCGGTGCCGGGTCCAATGCCGCGTGACAGCCGCGGCGCCAAGTATCGCCGCGCGCGTTTCAGCGCTCGCTGGCCATGCGCGCCACCACCATGCGCCCGGCGCTGCCCAGGCCGGCGCCGATCACCTCGCGGTACTTTGCCGGGTCGGCCACGACTTCCAGCTCCTTGCTGCTGCTGCTGTCCTTGCTGTTCAGCGCCAGCTTCAGCAAGCCCACCGCCACCGCACCCACCACGTCGCCGGTGGTCGTGGCCTTCTCGCGCACTTCGGCAAAGGCGGTGCTGTCCAGAGTCAGTGTGTGCTTCATCGTCACCGTGCTGCGCCAGGGGCCGGACTGCACGCCGACCATCACGTTGTCGACGCTGGGGAAGGACTTGCCGCTGGTGGCCGCCGTGCCGGACAGTCGGCCAAAAAAGCCCCTGCTGTCGTCGCTCAGCTGCACGAAGCTGACGCGCATGCGCACCTCGACCAGGCTGGCGTCCAGTTCGGTGCCGAGCTGGATGGTGTCGCTGATGGCGCCCACGGCGGCAAAGCCGGCGCCGACGTCTGACAGCGCGCCAAACAGGCTCTTGCTCTTGGCGCTGTTGCCGCCGCCCATGCGCGCGAAGCCGTACAAGCCCAGGCCGGGCGGCGACATCATCATCGTGCTGTCGGTCTTGACCGGCGCCGGGCTGCCCCCCGCCACCAGCTTGCGGTAGGTCGGTGCGGCCACCACCTGGGCGGCGTCCAGCACGTCGACACCGCTGGCTTTCAGGTCGGCCAGGAACTGCGCGTACAGCGCGTCGGTGATGGCCTGGAAGTCGGCCTCGCCGACGCCCAGCAGCTTGTAGTACAGCGACGAGGTGGCCCGGCCCGCCGAGGCGAATCCCGAGGTCGTGGTGCTGACGTTGTCGGCGACCACGAACTCCACCGCAAACACCGGCACGGCCACGCGCTTGATGCCCTTGAGCGCCTTGTTGTCGGCAATCTCGAAGCCCTTGGCTGCGGCCGCCGCCGGGTTGAAGCTGGCGTCCACCGTGAGCGGCGTGGTCTCGTCTTTGGCCGTGGCGCTGGTCACGGCGCCGGCCAGCGTCAAGGCCAGGAGCGCGGCCACGGTGCGGGGCTTCAGGAACGGCAAGGGCATGGGGGTCTCCGGTGCGGGTTGATCGGGTCAGGCGATTCGCCTTCATCGTTAGCGCAAGTCTGGACGATCAAAGGGCTCAGGTCTGTCCAGGAGTCGACAAGAACGGGGTTTGTCGACGCCGCCGCGCCCGGTGCGTCGCGGCCACAATGCGGGGCATGGAGAGCAGTTTGAGCAGCCCGGACCGGGACATCACACAGTGGTTGACCGAGCTGGACAGCGGTGACGGCGGGGCTGTCGACGGGCTCTTCTCCGCGCTCTACGCCGAGCTCAAGCGCTGTGCCTCGGCGCAATTGCGCAACGAACACGCCGGTCACACGCTCAGCACCACGGCGCTCACGCACGAGGCCTGGTTTCGGCTGGGTGAACAAACGCGCACCCATTGGCAAAGCCGCGGCCACTTCCTGGCCATGGCGTCGATCATGATGCGGCGCATCCTCGTCAACCACGCCGTGGCCAAGCGCGCCGCCAAGCGTGACGTGCCGCTGGTGTCGCTGACCCTCACCGAGGCCCAGCAGGTGGCCGGTGACCTGGCCGGCGGCGCCGACGTGGTGCGCGTGCACGACGCCCTGCGGGCCTTCGAACAAGTCGACCCGCGCGCCGCCAAGGTCGTCGAGCTGCGCTTCTTCGGCGGGCTGGAGAACGCCGAAATCGCCGAGCTGATGGGCCTGAGCCTGGCCACCGTCAAGCGCGACTGGGCCCTGGCCCGGGCCTGGCTGCACCGCGAACTGGCGGACTGAACGGGCGCGCCGTGCTGCTTTCCCTGCTCGCCATCAGCCTGGGCGCCTCCGCCGGTGCCATCGCCCGCTGGCTGCTCGGCATCGGTCTGAACGGCCTGTTCCCGTCACTGCCGCCCGGCACGTTGGCAGCCAACCTGATTGGCGGCTACCTCATCGGCCTCGCCGTCGGTGTGTTTTCGCAGCATCCCGGCCTGGCGCCGGAGTGGCGTTTGCTGGTGATGACGGGGTTTCTCGGCGGGCTCACCACCTTCTCGACCTTTTCCGCTGAGGTCACCGGCCTGCTCCAGCAGGGTCGGCTGGGCTGGGCCGTGGCGACCATCTCGGCGCATGTCATCGGCTCGCTGGTGCTGACACTGGCCGGCCTGGCGACGGTGTCCGCGTTGGCTGCACTGCAGCGCAGCTGACCGAGGGCGAGGGCCGGTGTTCAAGGCCTTGTCACAGTTGCCGCGCACGGTCTGGTTGATCGGCCTCATCAGCCTGGTCAACGATTCGGCGTCGGACATGCTGTACCCGCTGATCCCTCTGTACCTGTCGTCGGTGCTGATGGCCGGGCCGCGCGCGCTGGGCTTGATCGAAGGCATCGCCGAGGCCACGGCCAGCCTGCTGAAGCTGTTTTCTGGCGCGGTGGTGGACCGCACGGGCCGCGCCAAGCCGTGGATCGTCTTCGGCTACGGCCTGGCCGGCCTGGGGCGGCCGCTGATCGCCTTCGTGACGAGCTGGACGGGGCTGCTGGTGATCCGCTTCGTCGACCGCGTCGGCAAGGGCCTGCGCTCTTCGCCGCGCGATGCCCTGCTCGCCGCCAGCGTCGGCCCGGACCGGCGCGGCCTGGCCTTCGGGCTGCACCGCGCCATGGACAACGCCGGTGCCGTCGTCGGGCCCTTGGTGGCCGCGGGCCTGTTGGCCACGGGCATGGGCTTGAAGGAGGTGTTCCTGTGGTCCATCGTGCCGGCCACGCTGTGTGTGGTGCTGGCCCTGGCGATCCGCGAGCCGCCGCTCGTGCGGCCCGCTGAGCGTCCCATGTTCGACTGGCGCTTTGGCAGCCTGCCGCCGGATCTCAAGCGCTACCTGGGGGTGGTGGCGCTGTTCACGCTGGGCAACTCGTCGAACATGTTCTTGCTGCTGCGCGCGCAGGAACTGGGGTTGCCGCAAGCCCAGGTGCCGCTGATCTGGGCGGCGGTGTCGGCCGTGGCCATGGTGTTCGGCACGCCGCTGTCGGCGCTGTCAGACCGCTTTGGCCGCCGCCGCGTGCTGGTGTGCGGCTACCTGGCCTATGCGCTGGTGTACGGGCTGCTGGGCACGCTCAGCCACGCCGGCCCGGCGCTGTGGGCGCTGTTTGCTTTCTACGGCCTGTTCATGGCTGCCACGGAAGGCGTGGAAAAGGCGATGGTGGCCGACCTGGCACCCGCGGGTCGGCAAGGCACGGCCTTTGGCTGGTTCAACCTCGTCACCGGGCTGATGCTGCTGCCGGCCTCGGTGCTGTTCGGCTGGGTCTACCAGGCGGTGTCGCCGTGGGCCGCGTTTGCCTGTGCGGCGGCTTGCGCCCTGGGTGCGGCGGCCCTGCTGGTGCTGTGGCTGCGACCGGCGCCGGCGCTGCCGGTGGATTGACCGCGCCGCCCGCTGCGTCCCTCAGTCGGCCGAGCGCGCCAGGCGTTCCGACTTCCAGTACACGTCGTCGCCGCCCAGCCCGTCCAGGTTGGCGCGGTTGAGCACGCGCGCCAGCACGAACAGCAAGTCGCTGAGCCGGTTCAGGTACTGGCGCGGCGGCTCGTTGACCGCCTCCGTGGCGGCCAGCGCCACCACGGCGCGCTCGGCACGGCGCGCCACGGTGCGGCTCACATGGGCCAGCGCGGCACTGCGCGTGCCCGCCGGCAGGATGAATTCCTTCAGCCGCGGCAGCTGCCCGTTGTAGTGCGCCAGCGCCTCGTCCAGCCGCAACACGGCCTCGGTCTTGAGCAGCTGAAAGCCCGGGATGGACAGCTCGCCGCCCAGGTTGAACAGCTCGTGCTGGATGACGACCAGCAACTCGCGCACGTCGTCCGGCAGCGGTTCGGCCAGCAGCACACCCAGGCCGGAGTTCAGTTCGTCGACATCGCCCATCGCCGCCACGCGCAGGTGGTCCTTGGGCACGCGGCTGCCGTCACCCAGGCCGGTGCTGCCGTCGTCTCCGGTGCGGGTGGCGATTTGTGTGAGGCGGTTCGACATCGGATGTGACGGTGGTGGATGGGCCCGTATTGGACCACTTGCGCCTACCATCTGCTCTCAAGTCCAGTTGCCACCAGAGAACCTCGCCATGAACGCAGCCGTTCCCCTGCACACACTTCAAGGCGCCCCCAGGCGGCCCGTGCCCGAGGCCCTGCTGGCTGCCCTGCGCCAGCACTTCGGCGGGCGCTGCTCCACCGCCGCAGCCGTGTGTGAACAGCATGGCCGCGACGAGAGCACCTACCCCGTCACGCCGCCCGACGCGGTGGTGTTTTGCGAGACCACCGGCGACGTGTCTGCCGTGGTCGCGCTGGCCGCAGCGCATGCCGTGCCGGTCATCCCCTACGGCACGGGTTCTTCGCTCGAAGGCCACCTGCTGGCCGTGCAGGGGGGCATCAGCGTCGACGTGTCGCGCATGGCGGCCGTGCTGCAGGTCAATGCCGAAGACCTGACCGTGACCGTGCAGGCCGGCGTGACGCGCGAACAGCTCAACCGCGAGATCCGCGACACGGGCCTGTTCTTCCCCATCGACCCCGGCGCCAACGCCAGCCTGGGCGGCATGGCGGCCACGCGCGCCAGCGGCACCAACGCCGTGCGCTACGGCACGATGCGTGAAAACGTGCTCGGGCTGACGGTGGTGACGGCAGCGGGTGAGGTCATCCGCACCGGCACGCGCGCCAAGAAAAGCAGCGCCGGCTACGACCTGACGCGGCTGTTCGTGGGCAGCGAAGGCACGCTGGGCGTGATGACCGAAGTCACGCTCAAGCTGTATCCGTTGCCCGAGGCGGTGAGCGCGGCGATCTGCCATTTCCCCAGCATTGACGCCGCCGTGCGCACCACCATCCAGGTCATCCAGATGGGCGTGCCGATTGCGCGTTGCGAGCTGCTCGACGCCCACGCCATTCGCGGCGTGAATGCGTACTCGAAGCTCACGCTGCGCGAAGCGCCCATGCTGCTGATGGAATTCCACGGCAGCCCCGCCAGCGTGGCCGAGCAGGCCGCGACGGTGCAGGACATCGCGCGCGAACACGGCGGCGAAGATTTCGAGTGGGCGCACACGCCCGAAGAACGCACGCGGCTGTGGACCGCGCGGCACAAGGCCTACTTTGCGGCGCTGCAGATGCGGCCGGGCTGCCGCAGCCTCAGCACCGACACCTGCGTGCCCATTTCGTGCCTGGCCGAAAGCATCAACGAGTCGGTGGCCGAGGCCGAGACCGCCGGCCTGCCGTATTGGATCGTCGGCCACGTGGGCGACGGCAACTTCCACCTGAGCTACCTGCTCGACCCCGACAGCCCCGAAGAGGCCGCCACCGCAGAACGTTTGAGCGAACTCATGGTGCAGCGCGCCATCCGCCTGGGCGGCACGTGCACCGGCGAGCACGGCATCGGCCTGCACAAGATCGGCTACCTGGTTGACGAGGCCGGCGCCGGCGCGGTGGCCGTGATGCGCAGCATCAAGCAGGCGCTGGACCCGCTGAACATCATGAATCCGGGGAAAATCTTCGTGGCTTGAACGGCCACGGGCCGTCAAAACACGGCGTGGTCGCCGCGCTCGTTCGTCGCTCGGCCCTGCAGCAGGTCGGCGTAATGCGCGAACAGCGTCTGGCTGCCCGTGGATGGCGTGGCGTCGGCGTCGTAGCGGCCGGTGTCGGGGTTCAGGACCAGCATTGATTCGGTGGCGTAGTAGCGGCCTATGCGCGCCAGTTCTGCCTTGGCGGCTGCCGCTGGCAGCACACGGCCAGTGAGGGCCAGGGTCTTGACGATCACGTCAAGCAAAGCCACCGGCACGTGTTTGAATTTCGGTTCGCGGCCGAGCAGCGCGAACAGGTGCTCGCCCTGCTGGCGCGGTGTGATGGCGTTGCCCGGCCCGCCGATGGGCAGCACGCGGTTGCGGCGGTCGGCGCGGTCCAGGCAGTCGGCGAGGTAGTCGGCCAGGTCGGCGTCACTGAGGGGTTTGCAGGCGGTGAGCGTGCCGTCGCCGAACACCAGAAAGGGCTTGCCCACGCGTACGCGTTCCACCTGGCCTGACAGCGACTTGAAGAAGGCGGTGGGGCGGACGATCGAATGGTCGATACCCGACTGCACCAGTTCGCGTTCGAAGGCCAGCTTGGCGTGCTGGAAGGCCAGCAGCGGCTTTTGCACGCAGATGGCGGACAGCAGCACCATGTGGGTCACGCCTGCCTGTGTGGCTGCGGCCAGCGCGTGCACGTGGGCCTGGTGGTCGATGGCCCAGGCGTCGGCGGGGGCACCCGTGCGCGAGGCCAGGCACGACACCAGCGCGTCGAAGCGCTCGCCGGCAAAGGCGTCGCGCGCCAGCGAGGACGGGTCTCGCACATCGCCAAAGCGCAGCTCTGCGCCTTGCAGCAGCCGGACGCTGTCGTTCGCACCCTGCTCGCCGCGCACACCGGCCCGGGGCCGCACGAAGCAGACCACCGCGTGGCCGCGCTGCACCAGCGCGCGCACCGTGGCGCGGCCTATGGTGCCGGTGGCACCCAGCACCATCACCCGCCTGGGCCGCGGGCTGAAAGCAGCCGTCATCGGCGGGTCAGTCCTTGGGTGGGTGGGAGTCCTGCGGCTCGTCGCGGCCCAGCCGGCGCATGGCATTGCGCAGGAAGGACATCTGCTCGTCGACGTTCCTGCAGGTCTGGCAGATCACGAAGTGCAGCCGCATGCGGGCGCGTTCGCCCTCGGGCAGGTCGCGGTCCTGGCTGTCGCTGATGAGGCGGGCCATCTCCTTGCAGTCAAGATTGATCTTCATCGAGCCCCCTGGAACCAGTTGCGCTCAAGGCATTCGCGCAGCTGCATGCGGGCGCGGTAGAGCATCACGCCACAGTTGTTGGCGGTGATGTCCAGCTCGCTGCAGATGGCGTCCATGTCTTGTTCCAGCCACTCGCGCATCATGAAGACGCGCCCCATCTTGGCCGGCAGGCGGTCGACGCAGAGCTGCAGGGTGTCGAAGAACTGGCCCTGCTCCAGTGCGCGATCGGGCTGCTGCCAGGCCGGCGGCGGGTCGTTGTAGTGGCCGTCGCGCTGGAACAGTGCATCGAGCGCGTCGTCGGTGCTTTGCTCGTCCATGGGTTCGATGTGGACCTCGCGCCCGCGCTGGCGCAGCAGGTCGATGATCTTGAACTTGAGGATGCCCGTGGCGTAGGTGCGCAGCGAGCTGCGGCCCTCGAAGCGGTCGGGCTTTTCCAGCAGCGCGAGCAGGGTCTCGGAAACCACGTCCTCGGCCATGCTGTCGTTGCGCAGCTGGAGCTTGGCAAAGCGAAACAGGGGCTGGCGCAGGGCGGCAAGGTCGGCATCAAGGGACATGGTCGGTGCGCCTTGCGGCAGGAGAGGTGGGTCGGAGCGAACTGCGCCGGATTACAGCGCACTTTGGCGCTGCGGCCACCCAGGGTGGGTGGCCCGGGCCTCTCAGCCCACGAAGCGGCCGCGCGATTGCAGTGCGGCAATGGCGGGTGACTCCACGTCTATCCATGTCAGGAAGTCGATGGTGCGGAACTCGCGGTCGATGGCTGGCGGGCCGCAGATGGCCGCGCCCAGCGCCAGGTAGGCCGACAGCAGGCGCGGGATGCGCGGCGGCTCGCTTGCGGCCGCGTCCAGCGGGCAGGCGAAGTCGGGCATCGGCAAGGTGCGCCAGGCGGCGGGCGCCAGGTGCGGCGCCAGCGCCGCGTAGGCGGCAGCGCCTGCGCCAGCGTCTTGCGTGGTCAGTGAACTGCAGCCCACGAGGTATCTCGCGCCCTGGTCGCGGGCGTAGGCGGCAATGCCCTTCCACAGCAAATTGAGCACCGCGAAGTTGCGGTGCTGCAGGTGGATGCAGGCGCGGCCCAGTTCCAGGATCTGCGCCCGGGCCGGCTCCAGCGGCGCGAAGTCGAATTCGCGTTGGCTGTAGTAGCCCAGGCCAGCCTGGGCGCGCAGCCCGGTCTGCAGCCGGTAGGTGCCCACCACGCGGCCGTCGGCGGCGTCTTCCACGAGAAGGTGGTCGCACTGGGCGTCGAAGGGGTCGGCGTCCAGACCGCTGTCGTAGGAATGCACCAGTCCCTCGTCGAGTTCGAGGTTGAAAACCTCGAAGCGCAGGGCCTGGGCGGCGCGCAGGTCCGCTTCGGACGACGCCAGGCGGGCCGCGTAGGCTGTGCCCGCGCGGACGCGGCCGACGGCGGCCGCAGCGTTTTGGGGTGTCACTGGCATGGCGTGGGGCGCTCCATCGCAGTTCAGTCGTGCGCGGGCGGCCCGCCTTACGCGGGACGTTTGTAAGCTGCGGTCGCCACAGTCGACAAGTCTGCAATCCCAAAGCGCGGCGGTGCCGCTGGACAGCCCCCACCTGATCCCGAAATGTCCACCCCCCTCGCGCCCGCCCCGTCTGCCCCGCCCGTGCCGCGCCGCCACCGTGCCCACGCCCGGCAACGCGGCAGGCTGTGGAGCGCGCTGAGCGTGGCGCTGGCCGCAGTAGGCTGCGCGCCGCCGGGGCCGCGTTCGCCCCAAGCTGCGGTCGAAGCCTTGCGCACCCTTGTTGCGGTGGGCGCGCCGGTGTCGGCGCAGATCAGCTATCTGCGCTCGGGTGACACGACCGGGCCGCGGGTGATCCTGGTCCACGGCACGCCCGGCTCGGCCTCGTCCTGGGCCGACTACCTGCTGTCGCCCCCGCCAGGCATGGAAGTGGTGGCGCTGGACCGCCCAGGCTTCGGCGCCAGCGGCCCCGCGAGCGCCGTGACCAGCCTGGCCGTGCAAGCCGCTGCAGTGGCTGCCCTGCTGCCCGCCGACGGCCGGCCGGTGGTGCTGCTGGGCCACTCGCTGGGCGGGCCCATCGTGGCGCGCGTGGCGGCAGAGCACCCCACGCGGGTCACGGCCATCGTGCTGCTGGCCGCCTCGCTGGACCCGGCGCAAGAGCGCATCCACCCGCTGCAGCGCGTGGGCGACTGGGTGCCCGTGCGGGCCTTGATGCCGCGCGTCCTGCGCAACGCGAATGCCGAGCTGATGGTGCTGGAGCCGGAATTGCAGGCCCTGGCCGCGATGTTGCCGCTCATCACTGCCAAAGTCGTCATCGTGCATGGCACGAAGGACGACCTGGTGCCGGTCGCCAACGTGCCTTTCATGCAAGCCCGGCTGACCGGCGCGCGCTGCGTGCAGACCGTGCTGCTGGAAGGCCGCAACCACTTCCTGCCCTGGAACTCAGAGGACGTGGTGCGCAACGCGCTGCGCTCGGCACTGGAGCCCGCGTGCTGAGCGGCTGGCACGAACTGGTGCTTTGGGTGCAGGCCGTGCTGGCCGGCATGGCCACGCCGGCCGTCATTGCGCTGGTGCTGGCACTGACCACGCTGCTGCTGGAAGACCTGGCCATTGCCGCCGGCGTGGCCCTGGCCACCCAGGGTGCGATCTCGTGGGAGCTGTCGCTGCTGGCTGTGGGCGGCGGCATCGCGCTGGGCGACGTCGGCCTGTACTTCCTGGGCCGGGCGGCCACGCGCGTGCCCTGGCTGAAGCGGCGCTACGTGGGGGAGAAGTCGCTCTGGGCGCGCGAACAACTCGTGCGCCGCCTGCCCAGCGCGGTGCTGCTGGCGCGGGTGATCCCCGGCCTGCGCCTGGCGACCTACACGACCTGCGGCTTCGTGCAGGTGCCCTTGCTCCCCTTCCTGGCCTGGGTGGCGCTGGCCGTGACGCTGTGGACCGTCGGCCTGTACGTGCTCAGCGCGGCCATCGGCCAGGCCCTGGCAGAACACCTGGGCCTGCCGCCCGCGCTGGCCGTGGCCCTGCCCATCATCGTGCTGGCGCTGGCCGTGCCGCTGGTGCGTCGCGCCCGACAACACTTTCGCCGAGTCCCCACATGACCCACCTGAACTTGCCCGCCACCCGAGATGCCGCCAACGCGCGTGCCACCGCCTTCGCCGTGGTGCCGGCCTCGCCCCGTCCCCACCAAGGCATGCCACCGCTGGACGAAGACGGCCCGTGCTTGAGCTTTTTCGAGTTCTGGCCGATGTGGGCCTTCTACCCGCCGGTCATGCTGTACGCCGCCTGGCTGATGCTGCGCTACCGCGGCGCGCTGCTGCCCACGGTGGCCAACCCGTCGTTCCCCGGCGGGGGTTTCTATGGCGAATCAAAGGCCGACATCCTGGCCCTGGCCATGAGGCATGTGCCCGAATGGGTGGCGCCCTTCGTGCGGGTTGAACGCCCCGAAGCCGCCTGGCCCGGGCTGGACGTGGAGACTGACGCCGCCCTGGCCCTGCTGATCGACGCCGGCCTGGCGCTTCCCGTGGTCGCCAAGCCCGACCTGGGCTGCCGCGGTGCGGGCGTGAAGCTGGTGCGCAGCCGGGCTGACCTGATGGCCTATCTGCAAGCCTTCCCGCGCGGCGCCACGCTGGTGCTGCAGCAGCTGGTGCCCTTCGAAGGCGAGGCCGGCATCTTCTACTGCCGCCGGCCGGGCCAGGCGAAGGGCCGCATCATTTCGGTGACGCTGAAATACTTCCCCCACGTGACTGGCGACGGCCAGCGCAATCTGCGTGAACTGATCCTGGCCGACCCGCGCGCCGGCCGGCTGTCGCATCTCTACTTCAAGCGCCACACGGCGCGGCTGGACGAGGTGCCCGCTGCCGGCCAATCCATCCGCCTGGCCTTTGCCGGCAGCCACAGCCGCGGCGCCATCTTCCGCAACGGCACGCACCTCGTCACGCCGGAGATGGAAGCCGCCTTCGACGACATCTCGCGCCGCCTGCCCGAGTTCCACTTCGGCCGTTTCGACGTGCGCTTCGAGCGCTTTGCCGACGTGCAGCGCGGCTGCGGCTTCACCATCGTCGAAGTCAACGGCGCCGGCGCCGAAAGCACCCACATCTGGGACCGCCGCACCGGCCTCTTGCAAGCCTGGCGCGACCTGATGCGACAGTACCGCTGGCTGTTCGAGATCGGTCATGCCAACCGCGCCCGCGGCTTCGCCCCGATGAGCCTGGCCGAGTTCATGCGTGGCTACAAGCGCGAAAAACTCCTGACACCGCAGTACCCGGCGACGGATTGAACCCCGCGTCAATGCAGCAACGGGTGTCAGCGACAGCCACGTAATACCAGGGCGCCTGGGCCGACTAGAAGGGCATGTCCTTCGCATCCACCCACACCGCCCCGGCCGCCAGCCACGAGCCGCTGCTGCGCTTCAACCGCCAGGTCATCGACCAGGCGCTGGACCTCGTGGCGGCCCACCTGGTGCCTGGCGCGCCTGACTATGCCTACCCGGTCGGCGCCCACCTGCGGCATGTGATCGAGCACTTCGAGGCGCTGCTGGTTCCGGCTGTGCCTGGTCTGGTCGACTACGACGCCCGGGCCCGCGACGCCGACCTGGAGCGCAACCCCGGGCTGGCCGTGCGGCGGCTGCAGGCCTTGCGCACGGCCTTGTCGAGCGGCGCCGGCACCGCGCTGACGACGGCGGTGCAGGTGCTTGGACAAAGCGGCCTCGGCGGCGATTTCCACTTCAGCGTGCCGTCCACCGTCGGCCGTGAGCTGGTCTTCGTGGCCAGCCACGCCATCCATCACTTTGCCTTGCTGCAAGCACATTGCAAGCAGCACGGCGTGCCCACCGGCGAGACCTTCGGCAAGGCGCCCGGCACGGTCGCACATGAACGTGCGCAGCGCCGCGAGTCTGCTGACGTCGCCTCACTCCAGCTCACCAAGGAAGCTTCATGACCACCTCGACCCCGTTCAGCGCCAGCCGGCGCTTCACCCTGGCCTTGGGCGCCGGCGCACTCATCGCCAGCACGGCCGCGTTTGCCGCCGCGCCCATCAACACCTTGAAGAACAGCCTCTTCGGTGGCAGCACCGACACCGCCATCAACGGTTACGACACGGTGGCCTACTTCACCCTGAGCAAGCCGGTGAAAGGGCTGGACAGCCTGGTCACCGAATGGATGAGTGCCAAGTGGAAGTTCTCGTCGCAAGCCCACCTCGACCTGTTCAAGGCCGCGCCCGAGAAGTACGCGCCCCAGTACGGCGGCTACTGCGCCTTCGGTGTGTCGCGCGGCTATCTGGTGAAGGTCGAGCCCGACCAGTTCACCGTGCGCGAGGGCAAGCTGTACCTCAACTATGACGCCGACGTGCAGAAGCAGTGGCTCAAGGACCCCGCCGGTTACATCAAGCTGGCCGACGCCAAGTTCGCCGATCTGCTCAAGAAGTAAACGCCACCCACACCCTCAAGCAAGGCCTTGCCATGACGCCAATCAAGAACTGGCTTTCCAAGCACGGACACTGGCTGCTGACGCTGTACGTGGCCTTCGTGTTCATCCAGTCGCTGTTCTTCAAGTTCACCGGCTCGCCGGAGACGGTCTACATCTTTCAGGTCAAGCTCGACCCCTGGGCTGCGACGCTGGGTTTCCCGGGCGTGTTTGCGCCGGGCGGCATCTTCTCGGCCCATGTCGTGGGCAGTTTCGAGCTGATCGCCTCGGTGTTGTTGCTCCTGGGGGCGGTGATGTCGCGCCAGCGCGCCGTGCAGGTGCTCGGTGCGGCGATGGGGCTGGGCGTCATCAGCGGCGCCATCTTCTTCCATCTGTTCACGCCGCTGGGGGTGGTCGTGGTCAACACCGACGGCAGCAGCGACGGCGGCGAGCTCTTCATGCTGGCCTGCGGTGTCTGGCTGGCCTGCGCGGGATTGTTGGCCCTGCGCCGCGACGTGTGGCTGGGCGGGCTTGCCCGGCTGCGCGGCCGCTGAGCTGTCCGCACGCGGCGGCCCTTTGGGCCGGGGGTGTGTCGGTTTGCGGGATTTGCGCCGGCCTGCGGCGATGGCAAGATCCATCCGCACGCAGCCGTGTCCGACCGGCACTTCACACCCCGTAAACAAAGAGCTCATGCATGTCCTGGATTGACAAGGAACTCAAGCGACGCGCGGCTAAGCCCTCGGCCGCCGCCCGGGCTGGCGCCGCCGGCGGCCACGACTCACAGATGCCGGGAGAGGCCGCGGCAATGCAACTGCTTTGGGACAAGGTGGAAGCACTGAACCAGGCCCTGCCCGAGCCGTTGCGCCTGCGCGCCGACACGGGCCGGCAGGAAGGCCTGCTGTTCAACACGCCGGCCTTTCGTCGGTGGTTGATGGCGCCGGACGGCGCGGGGTTGGGCTTCACGGGCGAGGGCGTGCGCTACCTGTGGCCGGTGCAGAGCAGGCGCCGCAGCCACAACTTCTGGATTCGCTGGCACGAAAGGCACGGCTACCGCGTCACGCAGCGCCTGGGCTGGTCGTGGCTGGGCGCGTCGGCGGCGGAGGCGCCGTTCAACGAAGCGAAGCTGGACCACATCGTCCAGTGCCTGGTGCAAGGCCGCCGGGCACGTTTTCGCGCTGTGCGGGCGCGCCGCTGGTGGTGGCCGTTCTGAAGCCAGCCTGCGCGGGTCCTGCCCGCGCTGAGGCGCTGCAATGCGGCGGCCCGGTCAGCCCAGGGGCAGATCCAGCGACTCTTCCGTTTCCCCGCTGACCTGGCCATCGGCGCCAAAGCGGCGTTCGAAGACGCGCACCACCCGCCGCAGCCCGACCTGTTCGACCACCACCACCGTCGAGCAGCGCGTGCCGTACTGCGTGGTCGGCCCGCCGTGGGGGTCTGGCATTCGGATGAAGGCGGGCGACAGCGCCCGTTCCCGCTCGAGGCCAATGCCGGTGCTGGGCAGTTCGGTGTCGGGCGCCGGGGTGGCGTCGGCCAGCGCTGCAAAGGCCTGGGCCACGACCTGCACGGCATCGGGGGCACCCTGCAGCGCGAGACGCAGGCGCTGCTTGAGCCGGCTGACCTTGGGCCAATCGGTGTCCAGCGCGGCGTTGGACAGACCGAACACCCCAGGCCCGAGGTGGCGATGTTGCTCCAGCCGGTTGTTGAACCACAGGCCCGATTCGCCGCCCAGCTGGCCCACCAGCAGGTTGAAGCCGTTTCGTGGGGTGTGGAGCCCGTCTCGCAGCAGCACCTGATCGGCCTGGCGCTGGCGCAGCCAGCTGGCCACCAGTTCTCCGCGCGAGTGTGAACTCAGCAGCGGCGTGCACTGTGGTTCGCGCACATTGGTGACCATGGCAAAGCGGCCCTGGCGGTTCACGCCCAGCCAGGTGCCGCCCGCGGCCAGGTCGCGCCCGCTGAGCAGGGCGGGCTCGCCGCGCGCAGGTTGCCACCAAGCCAAGGGCGCGGCAGGACGGGCGAAAAATTCGTCGCGGTTGGCCGCGACCACCCAGGGCAGGCGCGGGTGCTGCGAGATGGCGATGGCGGCCAGGCACATGGTTTGTGCTGTTCAGTGCGCCGGGCTGCCTGCGGCCGGCCTGGGCAAGTCGCCGTGCCAGAGCAGCCGGCGGTGGTCGAACCCGCCCGCCAGTGAAGGCTTGACGATCTCGAAATAGGGCGACACATCAAAGTCCCTGGGCACATACAGGCTGTGGTGGCGCACGTGCAGGATTTCATCGACACAGGCGGGGCACAGTGGATCGTTGCGGGGCCGGCGCTCCACCAGCGGCAGGATCGGGTAGCGCACGGCGGCAAAGGCTTGGGCGATCAGGGTCGAGCAGATGGCGCGTGTCGGGTCGCCGCTGCCCAGCACCAGCAGCCGGCGCCGAAAGCGCAGCGGCACCGGGGGTGTCGGGAACAGCCAGCGCGCCAGGTCGAAGATGTTGCGCAGGTCGTAGCGCTGGCCCAGCCGCTGCAGGGCGTGTCGCGCAACCTGCGCGGCCTCTTCGGGCAACAGGCTGGCCGGTCTGCACACGCGCGCATGCAGACCGGCGAACTGCGACAAGGCCACGACACGCACGCCGTCCAGCATGTCGGCCTCGACGAAGCACGGCGGGCCGTGGGCGTCGCCACCGGGCAGGTCTTGCGGGCCCACGTACAGCGCGGCATGCGACCAGGTCGACTGCGTCAGGTACTTGACGGCCGTGCTGACACGGCTGTGCCCTTCCACCAGCAGCACGTCGCCGAGCTGCAGGCAGGCCTGCAAGGGCGCCAGGTCGGTCGGCGCCGAGGTGCCATGCACGTGCCGGGGCCGGGCCACGAAGCGCGCCAACCGCGTGCCCAGGCTCTGCGACGGTGCGCTCACAGCGTGCGTCCCGGGTCGACGGGGCCGGTTGCGTGCGACCGACCGGTGGCGGTGGCGGGTCTGCATCCTGTGGCGGCGGTTGGCATGTCTGGGCCCTGGGGAACTGAACGACAAGTGTCGTCGCCCAGGGCCCCGAATCCTTACGGCGACAGCGCCGGACCGAGATTCCGCGCGGGGGCTTGCGTGGCGGTTTTGTGGTGCTTGTTCACGATGGAGCGTCGGGGCCGCATGCAAAAATCAGGGCCTGTTCAGTCGCTCCGTTCAGGTCCGCCCTGGTCGCACCCCCCCCATGAAGATCCTGCTCACCGGCGCCGCTGGTTTCATCGGCATGACGACCACCCTGCGGCTGCTGGCGCGCGGTGACGAGGTGGTTGGCCTGGACAACCTGAACGACTACTACAGCGTGCGGCTCAAGCAAGACCGGCTGGCGCGGCTGACGGGCCACCCCGACTTTCGCTTCGTGCAGATGGACGTGGGCGACCGCGCAGGCATGGAACAGCTTTTCGCCACCGAGCGCTTCGACCGCGTCATCCACCTGGCCGCACAGGCCGGCGTGCGCTACTCGCTGAAGAACCCGCACGCCTACATCGACAGCAACGTGGTCGGCTTCATGAACGTGCTGGAAGGCTGCCGCCACAGCCAGGTCCAGCACCTGGTGTATGCCAGCAGCTCCAGCGTCTACGGCGGCAACACCAAGTTGCCGTTCTCAGAGCACGACAGCGTCGACCACCCGGTGAGCATGTACGCCGCCACCAAGAAGGCCAACGAGCTGATGGCCCACACCTACAGCCACCTGTTCGGCCTGCCGACCACGGGGCTGCGTTTCTTCACGGTCTACGGGCCCTGGGGTCGGCCGGACATGGCGCTGTTCCTGTTCACCAAGGCCATCCTCGAAGGCCGCGCCATCGATGTCTTCAACCACGGGCGCATGCAGCGCGACTTCACTTTCGTCGACGACATCGTCGAAGGCGTGATCCGCGTGCTCGACCGCCCGGCCACGGCCGACCCGGCCTACCGCGCCGAGCTGCCACACCCCGGCACCAGCAACGCACCCTGGCGCGTGTTCAACATCGGCAACCACAACCCGGTGCCGCTGCTGGACTTCATCGGCTGCATCGAAGAAGCCCTGGGCCGCAAGGCGCAGATGAGCCTGCTGCCGCTGCAGGACGGCGACGTGCCCGCCACCTATGCCGACGTGAGCGCCTTGAACGACTGGACCGGGTTCACGCCAGCCACCGACATCCGCACCGGCATCGGGCGCTTCGTCGAGTGGTACCGGGCCTACTACAAGGCCTGAATCTCAGACTCTGAGGTTCTCAGGTTCTCGGCGCGCGAAGGGCTCATCGGCCCTTGAGCAGATCGCGCAGCGGCGCCACCGGCACGGCGTAGGTGATGCCCGTGGGCTGGCTCAACGCCGACTCGCGGCCGCCCTTCAGCAGCACGCTGCTGACGACGCCGACCACGCGCCCGGTGTCTGCGTCCAGCAGCGGCCCGCCGCTGTTGCCGGGGTAGGCGGTGGCATCCAACTGGTAGAGCTCGAAATTGCCCTCGCGCATGCGGGCCACCGTCTTGGCGTCGAGCTGGCGGGCGCTTTGCATGGGCAGGTTGGCCTGGGTGATGGACGACACGATGCCGCGGTGCACGACGGGCGAGAAACCCAGCACGCCGCCGATGGGGTAGCCCATCAAGGCCACCGACTGGCCCTCGCGGGCGCTGGGCGCGTCGTCCAGGGTCAGCGCCGGCAGGGGCGCGCCGTCGATGCGCAGCAGCGCCAGGTCGCGCACGCGGTCGGTGGCCACCACGCGCAGGGTGCGGACTTCGCTTTCGCGCTCGGTCCCGCGCCGGATCAGCGCCACCATGCGCGGGCCGCTTTCGACCTCGGCGCCCTCGGGCAGCACGTGGAAGCAAGTCGCCAGCAGGCTGCCGTCACCGACCACGAAACCGGTGCCGCGGAAGGCGAATCGCGGGCTGTCGGTGGCGTTGAAGGTGCCGATGGGCAGGATCGACGGGCGCGCTGCGGCCGTCACGGCCACCAGGTCCGCCCAAGCCGGCCAGGCCAGCCCGCCGGCCAGTGCCGCTGCACCGGCCAGCATTGCCCGGCGGCTGGTCCGCACCAGCGGCGGGATGGCGGCGAGTGGCTGGTTCAAACCGTCTTCATCAGGGCCGTGACTTCGGCCTGGCCGCCGAACTTGGTGCCCAGCTTCTGCAGGGCCTCCAGCTCAAAGCGGGCCTGGTCTTTCTCGCCGGCCTTCAGCAGGTGCTTGGCCAGGTTCAGGCGCAGGCTGGGGTCGTCGGGGTTGCGGGCCAGGGCGCGGCGCTGCACTTCCACGGCCTTGGTGATCTGATTCTCACCAGCCAGGGCCGTGGCCAGGGTGTCCAGCAGCGGGGCGCGCTCAGGCAGCAGCGCATTGGCCTTTTCGGCCATGGCGACGGCGCCGGGCCTGCCCGCCGTGGCCATCAGCCAGGCCACGTTGTTGTAGGCCAGCGCGTTGCGCGGTTGCAGCTCGATCACCTGCCGGTAGTGGGCCTCGGCCTCGGCCATCTCCTTGCGCTGCAGCGCGAAATCGCCCAGGTAGTAAATGAAGGCGGCGTCCTTGGGGTTGGCCTTTTGCCACTCGGCGGTCAGGCGGTCGGCCTCGGGGCGCTTGCCGCCGTTGACCAGTGCCACGTGCAGCTTGATGGTCAGCTCGGTCGATGCACCGCGCTGCAGGCCGGCGCGGTAGGCCGCGATGGCCGCGTCCCAGTTGCCGCGCTGGGCTTCCACGTCGCCTTCCAGCGAGAAGCCGATGCCTTCCTTCGGCAACGATTTCTGCAGCTCGCGTGACATCGTGAGGGCGTCTTGCGGGCGCTTGTCCATCATCGCCAGCATCACCAGCCCACGCTTGGCGGCCACCAGGTCGGGCTTGATCTCCAGCGCCTTCTTCAGGTTGCGCTGCGCTTCGGCGGGGTCCTTGTTCAGCACGTTGGCGTCGGCCAGGCGCACCTGGTGCAGGGGGTTGTTGGGCTGGGCCGTGGCCAGCTTGCGCAGCGTGGCCAGGGCCTGCTTGGCGTCGCCAGACGCCATCTGGGCGCGGCCCAGGGCGTCCATCACGTCCAGGTTGGTGGGCAGGGCGGCGGTGGCGTCTTGCGCCGCCGACAGCGCGGCCTTGTGGTCACTGGCGCCCAGCAGGTGGTTCACGAGCAGCAGCCGGGGTGTGGGCTCAGACGGGCTGAGCTTGATGGCTGCGGCGATCTGGCTCGTCACGTCGGCCACGGGGGCCCCCGTGCGAGCGCTCAGTTCGGCCAGCGCGAGCGCCGCCTGAAAGCTGCGCGGGTCGGCCTTGAGCGCGTCTTCCAGCCGCTTGCGTGCGGCCTCGGGCTTGTTGGCGCTGAGGTCGATGGCCGCCAGGCTGGCGATGGCCGGGAAGAACTTCGGGTCCTTGGACAGCGCAGCCTCGAAGCTCGCCGTGGCCGCCGCCATGTCGCGCTGCAGCAGTTGCACCCGGCCGCGCAGGTTGTAGGCCAGCGGGGCGTCGGGCTGTTTCTTCTGCAAGGCGTCGATGGCTTTCAGCGCGCCGGGCAGGTCGTTCTGGCGCAGCCGCGCGCTGATCACGGCCAGATCGGCCCGCGAACGCGTTTTGTCTTCGGCCGCAATGGCTTCCAGCTGGGCCAGCGCCTGCCCGCCTGCCGCCCCGCCCTGGGCTGCCTTGGCCATGGCCACCGAGGTGGCCACCCGCGGGTCGCCCGGCGCGGCCTTGGCGGCGGCCTGAAACGCGGCTTCGGACCGCCTGGCGTCACCCATCTGCAAGTAGGCCTCGCCGGCCAGCGCCAGGCTGACACCGTCGGCCTGGTTCTTCTCGAACAGCGGCTGCAGCACCTCGATCGTCTTGTGCGGCTGGCCGTTGCGCAGATAGGTTTGCGCCAGCATCTGCCGCGACAGGCGCAGGTTGGGGTTGATCTTCAGTGCGTTGCCCAGGAAGACCTCAGCCAGGCCGTAGGACTTCATGCGGTACTCGGCGGCACCGGCGAGCTCCAGCGCGCGCACGTTGTCGGGCAGCATCTTCAGGATGCGGTCGGTGAGTTCGCGCGTGGCCTTGAAGTCCTGATCGCCAAAAGCAATCTGCGCCTCGAAGTACAGCGTGTCGGGGTGGTTGGGCGCTTCCTTCTTCATCAGCGCCACCTGCGCCTTGGCCTCGTCGGCCTTGCCTTGCGCAAACAGCACGTTCACCACGGCCGTGTGCGAAGCCACCGAACCCGGGTGTGCCGCCAGCACCTTGCGGTAGGCCGCCATGGCACCTTCGATGTCCTTCTTGCCGGCCAGCAGCAGTTCGGCCTTGAAGACGCCGGCGCGTTCGTTGTCGGGCTCTTTGGCCAGGACTTCGTCGAGCAGGAACAGCGCGCCGTCGACGTCATTGGCGGCCGCCTTGAGGCGCGACTGAACGATCATCGCGGGCGCA
>JANNWL010000129.1:0-5998 GCA_031414735.1 Burkholderiales bacterium
CTGCGCCTCCTGGGCCTGGCGCTCCAGGCTGCGTTGCTGTTCGCGGGCATCCGCCAGGCGGCGCTCGGCGGCGATGACGGCGTCGTCCAGCTCGGCGTGGCGTTCCTGGGCGGTCCCCAGGTCGATGTCGAGCGACTCGAAACGCGCTTCGTCGCTGGCGCGGCGATCGTCCAGCGCCTCAAGCTGCGCCTGGACCTCGGTCAACTCACCAGCCAGTTGGTCGCGCCGCGTGGTGGCGGCGTCGGACTGCTGACGCAGCCGCAACAGCTCGACATTCAGCGCATGCGCGCGGTTTTGCGCGTCGCCGGCTTCGCGCCGTGCGGTCTGCAGTCGTTGCGAGGCCTCGGTGTATGCCGCCTCCAGGCGCACCGACTGGGTCTTGGCATCGTCGGCCATCAGCGCCTGCGCGCGTTGCTGGCGCGACAGGTTCTCGATCTCCTGCGCTCGCGCCAGCATGCCGGCTTGTTCGGAGTCGGGCGCATAGAAGCTCACCGCGTGCTGCGACACGGCATGGCCCGCGCGGGTCACGATGACTTCGCCATGCGTGAGCTTGCCGCGTGCGGCCAGGGCGGCTTCGATGCTGTCGGCCGTGTAGACGCCTTCCAGCCAGTCGTTGAGCAGCGCTTGCAGGCCCGCATCGGCCAGCCGCAGCAGGTCGGCCAGGCGCGGCAGGGTGTGGTGGCTGGGGCTGATGGCGCCGGCGGGCAGCGCATAGAACGCCAGCTTGGCCGGCGGCGCATCGGCAGCAAAGGCGCGCGCCATGTCGAGCTTGCCGATGGACAGCGCGTTGAGCCTTTCGCGCAGCGACGACTCCAGCGCGGTCTCCCAGCCGGCCTCGATGTGCACCTGCGTCCACAGCCCCGCCAGACCGGTCAGGCCGTGGCGTTCCAGCCAAGGCTTGAGCTTGCCTTCGGTCTGCACCTTCTCCTGCAGAGCCCGCAGGGCTTCGAGACGCGCCGCGATGTCGGCCAGCTTGCCCGATTCGCGGTTCACCGCGGTCTGCGCCTCGCGGCGTTGCTCGTCGAGTGCGGGCACCTGGTCGGACAAGTCGTGCAGCCGCGCCTGCGCCACCTCCAGCGTCTCGGCGGCGACCGCCTCTTGCGCCGCCAGCGTGTCCAGGCGTGCGACGTCCGGGGCTTGCAGACCCTGGCGCTCGCCGGACAGGCGTTCCTGCCGGCTGCGCAGTTGGCGCGACTGCTCTTCCACGCTGCGGCCTTCAGCGGCCAGCACCTGGATCTGCTGCTGCACCTGCGTCACCAACACGCGCTGTGCGTTGCTGTTGGCTTGCGCGGCGCGCACGGCGTCTTCGCACACCGGCAGGCCCAGCGACTGCTCTTCGGCCTGTGCGGCGAGCAGCCCGGAATCCTCTTCGGCCGTGGCGATCTGCCCGGCGATGTCGTCCAGCTCGACGCCCGCCCCCGCCTGGCGCTCGGCCCATTGTGCGTTTTGCGCCTGCAGCTCGGCCAGGCGCGCCTGCGCGCGCTGGCGCCCATCGACGACATAGCGGATGCGTTCTTCGAGACGGCTCACCTCAAGCGCGGCCTCGGCCAGCAGGCCCTGCTTGTCATGCAGCGCGTCGCTGGCGGCGTAATGCGCCTGGCGCACCTGCTCGAGCTGGGCCTCGACCTGGCGCAAGTCGGCCAGGCGGGCATCCAGCGCCAGCGTGGCGGCAACGGCGGCGGCCTTGACACGCTCTTCCTCACCGGCGGCGTCGCTGGCCTTCAAGAACCACAACTGGTGCAGCTTGAGCGTGCCTTGGTCCTGCAGCGCGCGGTACCTGGTGGCCACCGCGGCCTGGGTTTCCAGCTTCTCCAGGTTGCTGTTCAGCTCGCGCAGGATGTCGTCGACGCGGGTCAGGTTTTCGCGCGTGTCCTTGAGCCGGTTCTCGGTCTCGCGGCGGCGTTCCTTGTACTTGCTGACGCCAGCGGCTTCTTCGAGAAACAGGCGCAGTTCTTCGGGCCGACTTTCGATGATGCGGCTGATGGTGCCCTGGCCGATGATGGCGTAGGCACGCGGTCCCAAGCCGGTGCCCAGGAACACATCCTGCACGTCACGCCGCCGCACCGGTTGGCCGTTGATGTAGTAGCTGCTGCTGCCGTCGCGTGTCAGCACGCGCCGCACGGCGATCTCGGCGTACTGGTTCCACTGCCCGCCGGCGCGTGCGATGGTGTTGTCGAAGACGAGTTCCACGCTGGCGCGGCTGGCGGGTTTGCGCAGCCCGCTGCCGTTGAAGATCACGTCCTGCATGCTCTCGCCGCGCAGTTCGCTGGCCTTGCTCTCACCGAGGACCCAGCGCACGGCGTCCATGATGTTGCTCTTGCCGCAGCCGTTGGGCCCGACCACGCCGACCCGCTGCCCGGGCAGCTGGAAGGTGGTGGGCTCGGCAAAGGACTTGAAGCCCGAGAGCTTGATCTGGTTCAGGCGCATGGGTGGCGGGTGGGCCAGGCGGCGCGCCGACGTGGCGCGCAAGTGCTTGATTTCATTATGAAAAAGCGCTCCGTGGCGGGGCGCTGAACGGGTCGGATGATAGCATCGCGACCCCTCGCCACCTGTGTCAGCCAGCGCCCCCATGCCCCGCACCCCCACCCGCAAGACCCCCAGCGAACGCCAGGCGCCAGCCGTGCCACCCAGCGCGCCGGCCAGGGAGCTGCAGGCCTTCCCCAACCCGGCGCCCGAGCGCGACTACGTCATCCGCTTCGACGTGCCGGAGTTCACCTGCCTGTGCCCGCTGACCGGGCAGCCCGACTTCGCGCACTTCACGATAGAGATCGTGGCCGACAAGTTCTGCGTCGAGACCAAGAGTCTTAAACAGTACTTCTGGAGCTTTCGCAACGAGGGCGCCTTCCACGAGCGTGTCACCAACATCATCCTCAGCGACCTGGTCGCCGCCATCGCGCCGCGCTTCGTGCGTATCCACGCCGACTGGTTCGTGCGCGGCGGCATCCGCACCTTCGTGACGGTGGAACACCGCAAGAAGGGCTGGAAGCCGCAGCCGCGGGTCGAACTGCCGGGCGCGTGATGCTCGCGCCGCGTCCGGCGTACCAGAAGTTCGCCGTCGAGGTGCGCGCCAGCGCCATCGACGGCCAGGGCGCGTTTGCCGCCGAAGCCATCCCGCCGCGGCTGAAGATCGGCGAGATCCGTGGCGAGAGCCTGAGCGTGGCGCAGGCACGCATCCGTGCCACGCGCAGCGAACGCATCATGATGGTGGAGATCTCGGCGAAGAAGGCCATCGACTTCAGCCAGAGCAGCGACCCGATGCGTTACACCAACCACAGCTGTCAGCCCAACGCGCGGCTCACCATCCGCGGCGGCCGTGTCGAGTTCTACGCCTTGAAGGCCATCGAGCCCGGGCAGGAGATCACCGTCAACTACGGCGAAACTCACCACGAAGGCCGTCTGGCCTGCCTTTGTGGCGCCGTGGGCTGCGTGGGCCGGCTCTAGGCTCAGCGGGCGCGGGCCGCCGGGGATAATCCGGGCGTATGAACCCTCGCCTTGCCGCGCTGCACCCCTACCCTTTCGAGCGCTGGCGTGAGCTGACGCGGGACATCACACCCGCACCGGCCTACCCGCCGATCAGCCTGGGCATTGGCGAGCCGCGGCACAAGACGCCGGCGCTGATCGAACAGGCCATCGTCTCTGCGCTGCCGGGGCTGTCTTCGTACCCGTCGACGCTGGGCGAGCCGGCATTGCGCGAGGCCATCGCCGCCTGGGTGCAGCGGCGTTACGGCGTGGTGCTGGACGCGGCCACCCAGGTGCTGCCGGTCACCGGGTCGCGCGAAGCCCTGTTTGCCTTTGCGCAGACGGTCATCGACCCGTCGCGCGAGAACGCCACTGTCGTCTGTCCGAATCCGTTTTACCAAATCTACGAAGGTGCGGCCTTGCTGGCCGGCGCCCGCACCGCCTTCGTGGCCGGCGACCCGCAACGCAACTTCGCGGCCGAGTGGGACCACGTCGAAGAAGCCACCTGGGCCCGCACACAGCTGCTGTACGTGTGTTCGCCGGGCAACCCCACGGGTGCAGTCATGCCGCTGGAGGAGTGGCGCCACCTGTTTGATCTGAGCGACCGCCACGGCTTCGTCATCGCCAGCGACGAGTGCTACTCCGAGATCTACTTTCGCGACGAGCCGCCGCTGGGCAGCCTGCAGGCGGCACGGTTGCTCGGTCGCGGGGACTTCCGCAACCTGGTGGCCTTCACCAGCCTGTCCAAGCGCAGCAACGTGCCCGGGCTGCGATCGGGTTTCGTGGCCGGCGACGCCCGCCTCATGAAGGCCTTTCTGCTCTACCGCACCTACCATGGCAGCGCCATGAGCCCCGTGGTCCAACGCGCCAGCGTCGCGGCCTGGAACGACGAGACCCATGTCGTGGCCAACCGCGCGCTGTACCGGGCCAAGTTCGCTGCGGTCACACCGGTGTTGGCCGAGGTGCTGGACGTGGCGCTGCCCGACGCAGCCTTCTACCTGTGGGCCGGCATTCCGGGCCGGCTGCGCAGCGCCGGCGTGGACGACATCGCCTTCGCCCGTGGCCTGCTCGCTCAATACAATGTGCAGGTCTTGCCCGGCAGCCTGCTGGCGCGTGAAGTGCACGGACACAACCCCGGCACGGGGCGCATCCGCATGGCGCTGGTCGCCCCCGCCGATGACTGCGTGGAAGCAGCCCGGCGCATTGTTTCGTTCACGAGAGGTTTTTCATGAATACCGCGCATCCGCTTCAGCCCGTCATTGACATGGCCTGGGAGAGCCGCGCCGAAATCTCCGCCGTGAACGCGCCGCAGGTGCGCGACGCCGTGGAGCGCGTGATCGCCGACCTCAACGCCGGGCGCCTGCGTGTGGCAGAACGGCGCGGCGTGGGCGAATGGACCGTGAACCAGTGGGTCAAAAAGGCCGTGCTGCTGAGTTTTCGGCTGAATGACAACCAGGTGGTCAAGGCCGGCGACCTGCACTTCTTCGACAAGGTGCAGACCAAGTTCGCCCACCTGGACGAAGCTGCCATGCGCGCCACCGGCGTGCGCGTGGTGCCGCCGGCCGTGGCGCGGCGCGGCGCGTACATCGGCCGCAACGTGGTGCTGATGCCCAGCTACGTGAACATCGGCGCCTATGTCGACGAAGGCACCATGGTCGACACCTGGGCCACCGTGGGCTCGTGCGCGCAGATCGGCAAGAACGTGCACCTGTCGGGCGGCGTCGGCATCGGCGGCGTGCTCGAGCCACTGCAGGCCAACCCCACCATCATCGAAGACAACTGCTTCATCGGCGCACGGTCGGAGGTCGTCGAAGGGGTCATCGTCGAGGAGAACTCGGTGATTTCGATGGGTGTGTACATCGGGCAGAGCACCAAGATCTACGACCGCGCCACGGGCACGGTCAGCTACGGCCGCATCCCCGCCGGGTCGGTGGTGGTGTCAGGCAACCTGCCCTCGGCCGACGGCACGCACAGCCTGTACTGCGCCGTGATCGTCAAAAAGGTCGACGCCCAGACGCGTGCCAAGACCAGCATCAACGATTTGCTCAGGGCCTGACTGAGTCCTCACCGGTGAAGGTGCGCCATGTCGAATAATCTGGAACGGGTGCTTCGCCTGATGGCGGAAAAGCAGGCCTCGGACGTCTACCTATCGGCCAACACGCCCATCCTGATCAAGATCCACGGCCAGATCATGCAGCTGTCGGACCAGCTGCTGAGCACCGCGCAGACGCGCCAGTTGCTGGCCGAATTGCTCACGCCGCAGCAGATGGAAGAGCTCGACGACACCGGCGAGCTCAACGTCGGCATCGGCCTGGCCCGCGTGGGCAGCTTCCGCCTGTCAGCCTTCAAGCAGCGCGGCTCCATCGCCGCGGTGTTCCGTTGCATCCCGGTGGAGATCCCGTCACTCGAATCGCTGGGCATGCCGCCGCTGCTGTCGCAACTGGTGTCCGAGAAGCGCGGCCTGATCCTCATGGTGGGCGCCACCGGCACCGGCAAGAGCACCACGCTGGCCTCGATGCTGGAGTGGCGAAACACGCAG
>JANNWL010000130.1:0-10079 GCA_031414735.1 Burkholderiales bacterium
TTGCGGTCCCGCGCCTGCATCACCGACGAATAGCCACCAGGGAGCATCGGCCTCTTCTTCCGAGCACAAGATCTGCAGGTGGCCCAAGGCTCCCCTGACAGGGTTTACAGCTTTCATCACGGCGTCGCATGTCGAAAGATACGGGCATGCAAAACGTCGTCCACCCGCACGCAGTCGCCAATCCCCCTGTCACCCCATGGACGCTGCGCGCGTGGCCACCTTTATTGTGGCAGGCCGGAGAGCCTCCGCGCCGACGCTTCCAGCACCTGGGGACCAGCATTACCCCTATGGGAGACGCCCATGGCCCGACGGCCGGCCAGACCATCTGGGCGGCGCATGACGATGACGGCGAGGCCGGCATGGCCTGGGACTGGGTGCAGATCGCCCACGGCGTGGTGGCCATGGCCGACCCGATGTCGCTGGTGACCAACCTGCGCCTGGTCAGCGACCAGGGCGAGGTGCTCACCACCCACGAATCGGCGCGCTACCTCAACGAGTTCGTGCGCCTGCTGCCCTGGCAGCGCGAGGTGCAGGTCGCCCTGCGAGCCGGCCCCGGCTGACAGACTCGGGGTGGGCCCATCAGCGCAGCGCAGCGCTGCGCAGGGTGCGCGTGACGTAGGCCAGCGCCACAACCACCAGCGCGGCGCACACGACCCCTGAAACAAGCACATCGGCGGCCACCAAGGCCTCGCCCTTGAGCACGCGGCCCATCAGCGTGGACTGCGCCAGGGCAGGCACCCACAGGTGCCAAGGCGCCGTGCCGTCCTGGTTGAACACGGTCACCAGCGGCAGCAGCGACACGCCCAGGATCACGACGGTGGCGTTGGCCTGGGCTTCCTTGAAGCTCTTGCAGCGGATGGCGATGGCCATGAGCAGCGCCGACAGCGCACCGGCCAGCGGCAGCAGCACGGCGATGAAGAGCAGCGCCTCGCGCAGGCCGAACTGGAACAGCGCCGCCAGCGTCTCGCTGCGCAGCAACCACTGCCCAGGCAGGAAGCTCAGGCAGCTGAGCACGGCGATCAGCATGCCGACGCTGGCCACCGCGCCCCACTTGCCCAGCACCAGCGCCATCTTGGGCGCCGGGTTCATCAGCAGCGGCTCCAGCGAGCCGCGCTCGCGCTCGCCGGCGGTTGTGTCCAGCGCCGCATTCAGCGCGCCGTAGAGCACGGCCATGAGCACGAAGAAGGGCACCATGGTGGCGAGTTGCGCGGCGCGCGTGGCCGGGTTGGCGAGGTCGCGTTCCTCGACCTGCATGGCCTCCAGCGCGGCCGGCGAAATGCCGCGCACCGCCAGGCGCAGCGTGGCCTGTTCCTGGTTGAAGCCTCGCAGCAGCCGCAGCACGCGGCCGCTGCCGGTCTGCGCGCGCTGGTTGCCGGCGCTGGACATCAGTTCCACCACCGGCACCTCGCCGCGCGCCAGCAGCGCCTCGAAGTCGGCCGGCACCACCAGCACCGGGTCGGCCAGTTTGCTGTCACGCAGCTGCTGTTCGAAGCCGGCCGGCGCGGGCGTGACCGTGAAGGTCTGGCGCGCGATGTAGTTGGCCAGCGTGGGCGCGTGTTCGATGCCTTGAACCACCACCATGCGGGCCTCGGCGCGCTTTTCGATGCCCGACACCAGCTGCGACACCAGCACCAGCACCAGCGGCCCCACGGCCACCGAGCTGAGCAGCACCATCAGCAGCGTGCGACGGTCGCGCAGCGCGTCGACGAGTTCCTTGCAGTACACCGTCCAGGCGCGGCCCATCATGGCGCGGCCCCCTGCTGGCGTTCCTCGGCACTGAAGGCCAGTTTCACGAAGGTCTCCTCGAAGTCGGTCTCACCCGCCTGCGCCGACAGCTCGGCCACCGTGCCCTGGGCCACGGTGCGGCCATGCGCCACCACCACCACGTGGTCGCACAAGCGTTCCACCTCCTGCATGATGTGGCTGGAGAAGACGATGCACTTGCCCTCGTCGTCGCGCAGCCGGCGCAGGGCCTGGCGCAGCGACCGCGTGGCCAGTACGTCCAGCCCGTTGGTGGGCTCGTCCAGGATGATGTTGGCCGGGTCGTGCACCAGGGCGCGGGCCAGCGCGGTCTTCATGCGCTCGCCCTGGCTGAAGCCTTCGGTGCGGCGGTCGAGCAAGGGGCGCATGTCCAGCGTGCTGGCGAGTGCGTCGGCACGCGCGTTGGCCGCCGCCGCGCCCATGCCATGCAAGCGGCCGTAGTAGACGATGTTCTCGCGCGCGGTCAGCCGCGGATACAGGCCACGCGCGTCGCTCAGCACGCCCATGCGGGCCAGCGCCTGCGCGGGCTGCGCGGCGACATCCAGGCCGTCCACCGCAATGAACCCGGCGTCGGGCGCAATCAGCGCCGCCACCATGCGCAGGGTCGTTGTCTTGCCCGCGCCATTGGGCCCGAGCAGGCCGGTGATGCGGCCATCGGCTGCTGTGAAGGTCACGCCGTCCACCGCCTGCACCACGCGCGCCTTGCGCCCGCTGCCGTGGGTGAAGCGCTTGGTCAGTCCCTTGATGTCGATCATGGCGCCCCCCTGTCCGTGACTGGCAAAAACACCGTCGGCCTTGGGATGGCGCGGGCGCAGTCGGCGTCGACTTTCAACGCGCTGTCGTCGCCTTCGGCATCGATGAAGCGGAACATCACGTCACGCATGCAGCCCACGCCCAGCACGCCGTGGCCGGCGTGGGCCACCACCACGTGGCGCGCCTGGCTGCCCAGCGCGCGTGCCACGCGTTCGCCATGGCGCGGCGGCGTGGCCGGGTCCATGCCGCCGGACAGCACCAGCGTCGCGGCCGGCGCGGTGGGCAGGGTGTAGAAGGCCGCGGGCACGGCACCACGCGGCCAGTCGGCGCAGACCTTTCGGTACAGATCGGCGAATCCGATGCCGAAGTCGGCACCGGGCTGGTCAGTGGCCTGAGCCAGCCGCGGCGCGTCTTCGGCGCACACCACAGAAAAGTGCATGCCCGCCGACAACGCGCCAGCGCGGCCGCCGCCCAGGGCGCTGGCCAGCCCGGCCAGCGGCTCGAAGCGCCCGCGCGTGGCCTCGCCCAGGGCCAGCGGCAGAGCCGCCGTCAGGCTGGGCACGTACAGCGGCCCGCGCACCATGCCGAGCAGGGTGTCGCGGCTGAGCGTGAGCCTCTCCGGCTGCGCCGTCACCGGGTGCAGGAGGGTGATGTCGCGCGGCAGACTGGCCAGCAGCGCACGCCAGTCGCGGCGCAGCGCCGGGTAGCGGGCAGCGCAGGTTGCATCGGACTCGCAAGCCGCCAGCAAGCCGTCGAACGCGGCCTGCGTGTCGGTCGAAAAGCTGGCCGGCAGCACCATGTCCGGCGGCGCCACGCCGTCGATGACCACCCGTCGCACCGCGGCCGGGAACTGGCGCATGTATTCCAGCGCGGCGCGGGTGCCGTACGAGCCGCCGACCAGGTTGACTTTCTCCGCACCCAAAGCCTGGCGCACTGCGTCGGCGTCCTGCATGGCGATGGTCGTCGTGTACTGACGCAAGTCGCCGTGCGGCAGCTTCTCAAGCGCCACGCGGCAGGCCTGCAGCCGCTGCAACTGGCGCGCGGGGTCGGCGCCTTCCGCCAGCGGCTGCGTCGGGCGGTCTTCCTCGCATTTCAGCGGCGCCGTCTTGCCGGTCCCGCGCTGGTCGATCAGCACCAGGTCGCGCCGGTTGCCCAGGCGCGCCATCAGGCGGCTGACCGGGCCGGCCAGCGACATCGCGCTCTGCCCCGGCCCGCCAGCAAAGAAGAACACCGGGTCGGGCTTCTTGTTGCGGGCCAGTGCCGGCAGCACGGCAAAGTGCAGGTCGATCAGCGCGCCCTGCGGCGCGGCCGGGTCGAGCGGCCGGCGCAGGGTGCCGCACTGGGCGTCGTGCTCCACGCCCTGCAGCCGGCAGGGCTTGAGCTGCAGCGGCGCAGGGTCGGCGCGCGCGCCGGGTGCGGCAAGCAGCCAGGCCGCAAGCAGGGCCCCGGGAATGATGGAGGTCGGCATGCGGCGATTCTGCGGTGCCTGCAGCCGCCACACGTCCTCGAGCGGCGAATGGACAGCCGGGCGGCGTGAATGGCCACCGGGTGGGATCAGCCGAGCGGGCGCTTGAGCTCACCGCTGGCGATGAGCCGGCGCAGGTCGCTGGCGCCACCTACCAGCACGCCACCCACGAAGACCATCGGGTAGGTCGGCCAGCCGCACCACATCTTCAGCGCATTGCGCCGGCGCCATTGGCTGAAATAGCTGCCGCAGCCGATGTAGTGGTGGGCCACGTCGGCGTCGTCCAGCGCCTTGCGCGCCTGGCGCACGAAGGGGTTGCCCTGCATGCCCACGACCACCACGGGGTGGGCGGCCAGCGCGGCGGCGACCTCGTCCACCACGTCCCGATGGGAGGCGCCGATCTGCGCTCGGATGGCTGGGTGGATGCAGGATTCGTCAAGCAAGGGGCGGGACATGGCGGGCTCTCCTTCAAAGTCGGCTGGGCTGGCGGGGCCGCGCCCAACCTGCATTCTCGGACCGCGCCAGGGGGCCGTCCGCGGCCTTGTCACGCGAAACGCTGCCAAGGCCTATGCTGCGCTCCCCGTCCACCTGCCACCGCACCCCTTCATGAAGCTTTACTACAGCCCCGGCACCTGCTCGCTCAGCCCGCACATCGCCTTGCTCGAAGCCGGTCTGCCTTTCCAGGCCGTGCTGGCCAGCACCAAGACCCACAAGCTGGCCGACGGCACCGACTACTACGGCATCAACCCCAAGGGCTACGTGCCGTTGCTTGAACTCGACGACGGCCAGCGCCTGACCGAAGGCGCCGTGATCGTGCAGTACATCGCCGACCTGGCCCCGGCCTCGAAGCTGGCGCCACCGGCCGGCACGATGGCGCGCTACCGGCTGATGGAGTGGCTGAACTTCATCACCAGCGAGCTGCACAAAGGCTTCGCGCCGCTGTTCATGCCAGGCATGCCGGCCGAGGGCAAGGCCCTGGCGCGCACCCGGCTGGGCGAGCGGCTGGCCTGGGTCGACACGCAACTGGCCGGGCACGACTGGTTGATGGGCGACACCTTCACAGTCGCCGACACCTACCTGTTCACCGTTGCCAACTGGGGCCGGCTCGTGGCGGTGGACATTGCGCCGTTGGCCCACCTGTCGGCCTTCATGGCCCGTGTGGGCGCGCGCCCGGCGGTGCAGGCGGCGATGAAGGCCGAGGGGCTGATCAAGTAGCCGGCTTGAGCAGGTCGTTGCAGGCGGCGCGCTGGCCGTCGGCGGCATCGACCTTGGCACACACGCCATCCAGCTGGGTCTGCAGCCGGCGCAGCGTGGCGGCGTTCTTGCCGTCGGTGTTCCAACCCGCCAGCTTGCTGCCGGCGCGCTTGAGCGAGCGAGCACTCCGGCCCTCAAAGGCGCCGTTGTCGTTGGCCGCTTCTGTCAGCAACTGCGAGGCGGCTTTCTCGATGCGCGCGGTGTCCTGCGGCGCCAGGTCGACCAGCGCCGCCAGGTAGCCCGACCCCCACTGCAAACGCGTGGCCGGTCCCTCGCTCTTGTCGAAGGCCTGCCCGTACCAGCGTAGCGCTTCTTCGTTGCGGCCCAGCTTGCGCGCATTGCCGCCAAGCTGGCTCATCAGGTAGTAGGGCGAATGGCTGCGTGTCAGGTTGGCCTTGAGCAGGGCGTCGCTGTCGGTCCACAGCCCGGCGTGACCCAGGGCGTAGGCGCCGGCGGTGATGACGGCCTGGCGTTCGTAGCCGTCGGTCGTCTCGCGGTCCAGCCGCGCCACGTGGTCGCGCACGTCCTTGCGCAGCGCATCCGAAAGGGTCGGTTGCAGCACGTCCTTGGCCTGGCCCAGCCGGGCCAGGTTGATGCGTGCGATGACCGCACCCAGGCGGTCGCCGCGCGACAGCGTGGCATCGGCCTCCAGGCGCTTGAGCGTGGTCTCGAAACTGGCGACCAGGGCGGCGCGGCCGGGTGCGCCGTCGGCTTCGAGGGTCTTGACGATGTCGGTGGCGCCGCCGGTGAGCACGTCCATCTGCGTGCGCGCGGTGGCCGGGTCTGCCAGCACGCGCTGCACACGCTCGCGCAGCGCAGCGTCGGGCTTCAGGCCCTTGCCGTCATCGCTGGCGGCCAGCGCCTTCAACCACAGGCGGGTGGTGGTTTCGGTGTCGCCCGCCGGGCTGGCGGCTGCCAGACGCGCCAGGGTGGCAGGCAGCTCGGCCCTGGGCACCACCTGCTGCTCGTCGGTTTCCCAGGAATAGAAGGCCAGCATGCGCCAGTCGTTGGCGCCGAGCGGCTTGGCGGCCAGGGCATCGGCCAGCACCGCCTTGACCGGCCGGCCGCCGGCCAGCCCGAGCTGCAGCACCGTCATCATCTGGGCAGGGTCGACCTCGCCGGGTAGGCGCGTGATCTCGCTGCCATCGGCCTTGAACAGCACCACCGTGGGGTAGCCGCTGACCTTGAAGCGCTGGCCCAGCTTCTGCGCCCCGGGGCGGTCGCCGTCGACATGCACAGCCACGAAGTTGCGCGACTGCGCGGCAAAGTCCTGGCGGTTGAAGAAGGTCGCCTTGAGCTGGTTGCACGGCGGGCACCAGCTGGCGCCCCAGTACAGCAGCACGGGCTTGTTCTGCGCCCGGGCCTGAGCGAAGGCGCGGTCGACATCGGCGTCAGCCGCCGCCGGCAGCCAGGCCACGTTGGTGGACGGCAAACCTGGCGCGGCATAGGCCGACAACGTGGCGCAGTGCAGGAAGGCGGCGGCACACAAGGCGGACAGGAGGTTCTTCATGGAGCCACCTTCACGCCCTTCCAGAACGCCACCCGGCCCTTGATCTCGGCCGCCGCCTCCTTGGGGTCGGGATAGAACCACACCGCATCGGGGTTGGCGTCGCCGTTGACGAACAGCGTGTGGTAGCTCGCCTGGCCCTTCCACGAGCACATGGTCTTGGTGTTGCTGGGCAGCAGGAACTTGCTGTCCAGCGCGGAGGCGGGAAAGTAGTGGTTGCCTTCGACGACCACGGTGTCGTCGCTTTCGGCCACGACGACCCCATTCCAGACTGCTTTCATGCGGCGAACTCCTGTGCTCGATGGGATCCGCATTTGAACCCAGCGTGCAAGCCGCCGCAACCGCGGCCGGCGCCAGGCCGATAAAGTCCCGGCGATGAATACCCTGACCGCTCCCGCCCGCCCGTCACCCGTCAGGCAGCCGCGCACCGTCGAGCGCCTGGTGCAGGGCCAGTCCACCAGCGACGGCGCCGGCGTCAAGCTCGTGCGCGTGCTCACGCAGGACCTGCAGCGCCGGCTCGACCCCTTTCTGATGCTCGACGCCTTCGGCACCGACAACCCGGGCGACTACATCGGCGGCTTCCCCGACCACCCGCACCGCGGCTTCGAGACCATCACCTACATGCTGCAGGGCCGCATGCGCCACCGCGACAGCGCCGGCAACGAGGGCCTGCTGGTGCCTGGCAGCGTGCAGTGGATGACCGCTGGCCGCGGCGTCATCCACAGCGAGATGCCCGAGCAGCAAGACGGCGCCATGGAAGGCTTCCAGCTCTGGCTGAACCTGCCGGCGCGCAGCAAGATGCAGCCGCCCTGGTACCGCGACATCGCGTCTGCCGAGGTGCCCGAGTGGCAGGGCGACGGCGTCACCGCGCGGGTCATCGCCGGCCACAGCCACGGCGTGGCCGGCGCCGTGCAGCGCGAAGGCACCGAGCCGCTGTACCTGGACCTGCACCTGGCGCCGAACGCACGCTTCGAGCAGCCGCTGCCCGACACCCACAACGCCTTGCTCTACGTCTACCGCGGCGGCCTCACGGCGGGTGCCACTGGCGTGCGCAAGCAGCGCATGGCGATCTTCGCCAACACTGCGGGCAGCGACGGCGTGGAACTGAGCGCCGGCCCCGAAGGCGCAAGCGCCATCCTCATCGCCGGCCAGCCCCTGGGCGAGCCCATCGCCCAGCACGGCCCGTTCGTGATGAACACCCACGCAGAACTGGTGCAGGCGGTGCATGACTTCCAGGCTGGCCGGCTGGTCTGATCGGTCATCGCCAGGACCCAGGCGCAGGCGGCGACAGCGAACTGCAGCCCGTGCTGGCCGCCGAGATCCCCAGCCACACCGTGAACGGGCCGGCCCGGGGCCGGCCGGTCAAGGCTTCTTGCCCAGCTTGTCGTTGATCTCGCGGATCTGCACTTTGTAGCGTTCGGTGGCTTCCGTGCACGCGCTCATCGTCTGCACCAGCAGCTGGCTGTTGCGAGCGCACACCCTGAGCGCATTGCGGTCTTCCGCACTGGCCTTGACCAGATCACCATAGGTCGCGACACCGTCCGGCGACACGGGCTGGGCACAGCGCAACTCGGCTTCTGTTTTCGGCAAGGGGCATGCCAAGGGCTCGGGCACCAGATTCACCGTCGTGCTGCAGCCGGCAAAGCCTGCTGACGCCGCCAGCAGCAGTACGGTCCAGGATCGGTTCGTCATGGCTGCACCCCGCGCCAGTTGGCCAGCACATTCGCAGGTATCGGCACGTCAAGGCACTGCAGGCCGGCGATCTGGGTGGTCTGCTTGGTCTCGACCTGCTGCTGCGCTGCGATGGCCGTTTGCAGCGTCTGCTTCTCCTGCGGCGTGGCGGCGGCGGCCAGAGCAGCCTGCAGACGCGCCATCTCGGCCTGCGTGCCCTTGCGCGCCTGGCCGATCACAGCCACCTCGTTCTTGCTGCCCTTGATGACCTCGTTCAGCGCCCCGGTCTGGCGCGCGTGGTCGGCCGCCAGTTGCTGCTTGTCGCGGTCGAAGTCGGCAGTGAGCGTGTCGACCTTGGCCTTGAGAGCGGCCGACTCCTTCTCGTGCGCTGCCTTGAGCAACTCACCGGCCTTCTCGGCGCGGGCCAGGCCCTCCTTGGCCGTTCGGCCAGACCAAGAACCGCCCCACCACCCGGCCGCTGCGGCGAGCGCCATTGCGATCAACAACACCAAGTTGCGCATCAGAGTCACTCCCTGTTTCGTCCAGTCAAAAGATGCTTACACACAAACGCTGCGCTGGGAATGCCGCACATCGCGCGCGCTCAGGGGCTGTCGGGCACCGGGTCGAGAACGATCGTCACCTGCAAGGGGCGCAGCGCCGCCGGGTGTGCATCGCCGCCGAAGCCGGCCGCCGGCTCGCGCTGAATCTCGTACAGGACCGGCCGGTAGCTGCGCTTGCGCTGGCCGGTGTGGGCGTCCACCAGGGGCATGGGCGTCGTCTTCGACGGCGAGAACAACTGCTCCTTCAGCGCGGCCGCGAAGCGGTAGTCCAGATCGGCCAGCCAGGTGGACCCGTCGCTGCCCGCGGCGTCGACCAGGTCACCCCAGGTCCGCGCGCGCAGGCCGCGTGTCAGGTTGAACAGCGACAGCGTGAAGGTCGAGGTCGCTCCCTCGCCCTCGATGACGCGGGCTTCGCGCGGGATGCCGGCCTGCACATCGCTGACAGCGCGCAGATCGAGCACGATGCGGTGGCAGGGGTAGTGGGTGAGGTTGCCGGCCGCAGCCTGCGCCACTTCGGGTTCCTTGGGGAACTCCGCCACCACCGTCGCCGCAGCCACGGCGAGGCTCTCGGTCGTAATAGCCGGTTCCAGCGGGCCCTGGACCCACTTCGGTGCGACCCGCCAGGTCTCCCTGCACAGCTGGGACAGAAACCGCTGCACCGCCACCTGTTCCACCGGCACGCCCTGCAAGGTGTTGAGCGGGCGGGGCGACGTGCCCTGCGGCCAGTAAAGGCAGACCACCGAATGTTCGTCGCCCAGGCTGGTGAACAGCCCCGCCTCGTACAGGCACCAGTCCCAGTTCTTGGAAGGCTCGGTGAACACAAGCAAGAGCAAATGGCTCAGCAGAAGTTGCGAGCGGATCTCGGCGTTCCAGTCGCTGCCGGCGGCCAGGTCGGTGCCGGAAACAAAGCACTTGATCTTGTCGCTCAGCCCATCCAGCGCCTGCGCCATGCTGGCCGCTGCGTCGTGGTCGTCGTGCTTGTGGCTGATGAAGATGCGGAAACGGTCTCTGGAGTCGTATGACATGGCGGTGCCCCTCCTCGTGCAGCCGCAAAGTCTAGTCCTGGGCAGGGCCGGGCGGCCATGGCGAGCGGACGGTGACCAGCGCA
>JANNWL010000131.1:0-27224 GCA_031414735.1 Burkholderiales bacterium
ACGCGCTGCTCCCAGGTCCAGCCGTGCAGCGCCTCGATGCGGGTCTGGATGGCGTCGAGGTCGTCGCCTTCGGCATGCGCCTCGTAGCGTTCGCGCAGCGCCTTGGCCTCGGCCACGCCTTCGCTGACGACATCGAAGACGCTGCCCTCGGCGTCGAGCTCAGGCTCCTGCGGCACGTAGATCACGCGCAGACCTTGCTGCTGCTGCAGCAGGCCGTCGTCGAGCCGTTCGGTGCCGGCCAGCACGCGCAACAGCGACGACTTGCCGGTGCCGTTGCGGCCGATCAGGGCCAGGCGTTCGCCGGCTTCGAAAGACAGCCCGGCGCCGTCGAGCAGGGCCACGTGGCCAAAGGCGAGGTGGGCGTTGGAAAGAGAGAGGATGGCCATGCCGGAGATTGTCGGCGACAGCGCGCGGGGCTGCTGCGGGCGCGGGCCGGACGCGGGTCGGCAGCAGGCCTGGGCAGGCCTTGGTTGCCGAAGCGGACCAACCAGCGGACCGATCAGCGAGCCACGATGTTGAATTCGTTGGCCGGGCTGAGAAACTGGCCCTGCACCGCGGGGCTGCCCATGTTCGAGGTGATGGCCGTCGTGACGCTCTGGACGCCGACAGTGCGGAAGGTGACGGCAAAGGCGCCGTTCCCGACGACGCGGCCGAAGTTGACGAGAAAGCTCCTGGGCGAAAACGTCGCGCCGGGATCGGTGGAGTTCAGCGTCACCGTGTAAGACCCTTGGTCCAATCCGCAGCGGACGTGGATGCGCCCGGGCACGGCCGTGTCGTGGGGCACCGCCTTGGGCGGGGCCGCGCTGGGCACAGGAGCCGCTGGACACGACGCGATGCCGGCGTCGACGTAGTGGAAGGTCTGGCCCTCGCCGGGCAGCCCGACAAGGCCCAGGCCGACGAGCAGCAGCGCCTTGCACGCCGGGCCTGGCGCCGGGCCCCGTGGCATCACCCAACCCAGCGCAAGCGTCACAAGCGTCGCGGGCACCAAACGGTCAATTCAAGGCAAGCACGTAGGCGGCGATCGCGCTCGCCTCTTTGGCCGACACCTGGGGCTGCGGCGGCATCACGTCGATGCCCCAGACGCCGGTGCCGCCGCGGCGGATCTTCTTGGCGAGCATGTCGGCCGCGTTCTTCTGGTCAGCGTACTTGGCCGCGATCTCCTTGAAGTTGGGGCCGTACTTTCGCTTGTCGACCTGATGACAGGCCAGGCAGTTCTTCTTCACGACGAGTTCGTAGTCCGCTCGCGCCGGCACGGCGCCGACCAGCAGGCCCATCACGGCCAGCCATTGAAATGTGCTTCGCAAGGTGAGTCTCCCTTCGTGCAAGCGAAAAAAAACGCGCTGCCACAAGACAGCGCGTCGGCAGGATGCGGTTACTCCGGCTTCACGCGGATGATCTTGCCCTGGTCTTCGAGCGCCACGTACAGGTTGCCGTCGGAACCCTGTTCACAGGCACGGAAGCGACCAGCCACCGTCGGCCAGGGGAAGTCGGTCTTCGTCGCAGACTGCCCGTCGGCACTGACTTTCAGCACGTCCAGCCGGTTGCCTACCGCCGTCCCGTGGATGCCGATGCCGGCATAGCCGACCACCATCTGGCCGTTCCAGTCCTTCCACTGCGCACCCGTCAGGAAGGTGTTGCAGAACATGCCCTGCGACAGCCCCTTGTTGTTCCATGCCGGCTTCATCGCCGTGGGGTAGGTTTTCAGATCGGTCATGGGCATGAAGGCCGAGCGCTTCTTTGGGTCCATGGCGCCCATCTGGTTGGGCGAGTAGCCGCAGTAGTCGTCCGGGCAGTCCTTGCGGCCGCCCACGTTGGGGCGCGGGTCCCAGCCGGCATTGCCGCCGTTGACCAGGGCGGTCACCTCATCGCTGTGCCAGGGGCCGTTCTCGGCAGTGAACGGGCGGTTGTCGCTGGGTCGGAACGCAATGCCCTGGGGGTTGCGGTGACCGTAGGTGAACACGCGCGGGTCGAAGCCGGTCGGCGGCTTGTTGCCCTCGGCGGCCTTGCCATCCCTGTCGACCCGCAGCACCTTCCCGCCGATGTAGCTGGGGCTCTGTGGCCCGATACCGAGGTGGTTGTCGCCGGTCGTCACGTAGAGAAAGCCGTCGGCGGGGCTGAAGCGAATGCGGCCGCCGTTGTGCGCGCCGGGCCCGCCGAACGGATGCTTCGAGGCCTTGGGCTTGTAGCCGATGTCGCCGACGATGTCGGTGCGATCAGCCACGCCCGTCATCGCGTCGTTGAGCTTGAAACGCATCACCCTGTTGGCGAGCTTGCCGCCCAGGTTGGAGCTGGAGTAGACATAGACAAAGCGGTTGCTGGCGAACTGTGGGTCGATGGCCACCCCCATCATGCCGGCTTGCCCGTCGCAGAACAGGTCGGCGCTTGCCGACGAGTAACCGGCGGTGGTGCCGATGCCATGCAGCTTGTTGATGACGCCTGAGGGCAGTCGAACCGAGAGCCCCTTGCACTTTTCGGTGAAGAACATGGTGCCGTCCTTCATGAAGGCCATGTCCCAGGGCGATTCGATCTTGTCGACAAAGTCTTCCGCGGTGACGGTCGGCGCCGCTGCAAGCACGCTGCCCGACAGGGCCAAGCCCACGGAGGCCGCCCAAACACTCTTCATCATCGTTGCCATGTTTCGTGTCTCCTCGTTGCTTTGTGAACTGGCCAGAAGTGGTTTTCGCTCCTTCCGACCGCCGATGCAAACTGTGCCAGCCACTGCACTGGTGCACCAAGCAATCAGAATGAAACCGCAGACGTACCGCCCCAGCAAGTCGCGTATACCCGCAGCGCATTTCTGCGCGTATCGGCCACCCTTGACGGGGCGGTCGTGCCGGCCGACAGCCGCCGATCGGTGTCGCGGCAGAATCCCGCGCGGGCCAGCGTGGCGTGCGCCAACTCGAAGTCATGGCCGTCATGGCCACACCCCAGAGCAATGACAACATCCCCCAACTGGTCGCCCAGGGCAAACTGCGCTGCGTGGAATTCACGGCCGCTCCAAGCGCTGTGGTGGGTGGCGCTGGCACTGCCGGCCGCAGCGCAAACCCAACCTGCCGCGGTGCCATCGGAACCCGTCATCATCATCGGCAGCGGCACCGTGCAGCGCATCTTCGACACCCCCTACGCCGTGGGCGTGGTGGACGCCAGTGAACTGCGCAGTGCCGGGCCGATGGTCAACCTGTCCGAGTCCCTGTCGCGCGTGCCGGGCCTGGTCGTGAACCAGCGCAACAACTACGCACAGGATTTACAAATCAGTTCACGCGGTTTCGGCGCGCGCGCCAGCTTCGGCGTTCGAGGCATGCGCCTGTACACCGACGGCATTCCTGCCGCCGGCCCCGACGGCCAGGGCCAGGTGTCGCATTTCGACCTTGCCGGCGCGCAGCGCGTGGAGGTGCTGCGCGGTCCGTTCTCTGCGCTGTACGGCAACGGCTCGGGCGGCGTCGTCTCGCTGCTCAGTGCAGCGCCCGTGGGCCGCGCCTTTTCAGTGGGCGTGGATGCGGGCAGCGCCGGCCTGGCCCAGGTTCGACTGAGCGTGGAGGCCCCTCTGGGCAACGGCTTCGACCTGCGCGCCGCCGTCAGCGGTTTCCAGACCGACGGCTTCCGCCCGCACAGCGCGGCGCAGCGCACGCTGGCCAATCTGCGCCTGAGTTACGAGAGCGCAGCCGACCGGGTGGTGGTGGTGCTGAATGCGCTGGACCAGCCGGCGCAAGACCCGCTGGGCCTGACGCGGCCGCAGTTCGAGGCCGACCCCGACCAGACCACCCTCGAGGCCCCACGTTTCAACACGCGCAAGGAGGCCGCCCAGACGCAGGGCGGCGTGCAATGGCGGCACCTGTTCGGCACCGGCAGCGCGCTGCGCGAGAGCCAGCTCACGGCCTACGTCGGCCAGCGCGCGGTGACGCAGTGGCAGGCGATTCCGGTGGCAACGCAGCTCAACGCCACCAACCCGGCCCTCAGCGAGCGCCAGCCCGGCGGCGTGATCGACTTCGACCGCGACTACCAGGGCCTGGACGGGCGCCTCGTGTGGCGCTGGGCGCTCGCCGGCCAGCGTAGCGCGCAGCTGGTGGCGGGCGCCAGCTTTGACGACAGCCGGGAAGACCGGCGCGGCTACGAGAACTTCAGCGGCAGCGGCGCCAACCAGCTGCTGGGCGTGACCGGCAAGCTGCGGCGCGACGAAAGCAACCGCGTCCTGGCAAAGAGCGTGTATGCGCAGGGCGAGATCGAATTCGATGCGCGCTGGGTGGCCGCGCTGGGCGTGCGCCGCGGCCGCGTGGATTTCCAATCCAGCGACCACTACATCGTCGGCGGCAATCTCGACGACTCGGGCGCCCGGTCCTACCGCTTCACCAACCCGGTGGCGGCGCTGCAGTGGCGCGCCAGCGAAACGCTCCATCTTCATGTCAGCGCCGGCCGCGGCTACGAGTCACCCACCTTCAACGAACTGGCCTACCGACCCGACGGCAGTGCCGGCTTCAATACCGAGCTCAGGGGCCAGAGCAGCACCCAGGTGGAACTGGGCCTGAAGTGGCGCGACGCCGCACGGGGGCTGAGCCTGGATGCCGTCGTGTTCGGGGCCCGCACGCAGGACGAGATCGGTGTCGCCACCAACCGCGGCGGCCGCGCCACCTTCACCAATGTCGACGATACGAAACGCCAGGGCGTGGAGATCGACCTGCGCTGGCGCGTCGCCCCGGCTTGGCGCGCGCAGCTGGCCGCCACCGGGTTGTCGGCCACCTACGAGAACGGTTTCTTCGTCTGTCGCGCCGTGCCCTGCCTGGCGCCCGACTTGCAGGTGCCGGCCGGCAACCGCATTGCCGGCACGGTGGACCGCAGCGTCTACGCCGAACTGGCGTGGACACCCGGGCAGGCCGAATTCGGCCTGGAAGTGCGTGGCCAGGGGCGCCAGGCGGCGAATGACACCAACACCGACTTCGCAGCCGGCCACGGGTTGGTCGGGCTGCGCGCGCTGTGGCGGCTGGAACTTGGCCGCGGCCAGCTTGAATTGCTGGGTCGCGTCGACAACCTGGCCGACCGGCGGGTCGCCGGCAGCGTCATCGTCAACGAAGCCAACCAGCGCTTCTTCGAACCGGCGTCCGGGCGCAGTTTCCTGGTCAGCGCGCGCTGGAGCCAGCCCTTCTGACGCAGACCCGCACCCGGGCCGCTGCCAGCTGCTTGTATGCAAATTGAGCGTCGCCGCACTCAACCACCGCTCCGGCGGGGCCGATGACCCGGGTTCAACCTGGTCAGATTGCCGCCTTGTTGACCCGGCGCTGGGACCTGTGCGTGGCGGACGAGCCCGCTCAGGCCGCCCCGGCCCTGTCGCCCCAGGCCATGCATCACCACTGAGGCGGCCGGCTGCACGCCGGGCCGGCCCGGCGTGCAGCCGTGCTCAGGCTGCGTCGACTGCGCCCTGGGTGGCGCGGGTGGCGGCGCGCTGCCAGTCGTCGGCGCCACCGGCCACCACCTGGGCCTGCCGGCAGGCGTCGACGAGCTTGATGAGGTGGTCGTCGTCGCTGGCCCGCGCCACGGCCATCAGCTCGGGCCAGGGGCGTGCCGTGGGCGCGCGGCCGGGCACCGCGCCGCTGGCGACGAAGCCGGCGGCGTAGGCGCGCCAGTAGGCTGCGACGGCGGGCACGGGCTCGTCGGTGTAGGGCAGCAACACCGTCATGGCTTGCGCGCTGGTGACCAGGTGCAGCGCCGTGAAGTTGCCGCTGCGCGCGTGCAGGCGCGCAGCGGTGCGTGCCAGCCGGGGCAGCGTGTGCTTGTCGATGCGCAAGCCGGCCGTGGCCGCGTCAAAGCCGGGCTGGCCTGCGGCGGTGATCATGCGGTCGACGATCAAGTCACCCGCCGGCCGGGGCTGGGCCAGCGCCTTCAGCATCGGCGCCGGGTCGGCGCGGGTGCCTGGCCCTGAATCAGTCGGCGGCGCGCCCAGGTCCAGCCAGCGGCAGGCCCAATAGGCCAGCGCATCGGCCAGTTCCTGGCCGTGGCCGGCCTGCACGGCATAGGCCGTGCGGATGAGGCCGTGGAAGGCCGCGCCGCCGCAGCCGGTCATCAGCGTGGGCAGGGTCTGCTGCAGCACCGCGTCGGCGTCTTCGGTGACCAGCCAGTGCAGGAACAGGTGCCGGTAGGCCGGCCAGGCGTTGGTCTGGCCCAGACGCGCGCGCCACGGCTCGCCGGCTGGCCACTCGGCCGCCGCGCGCGCGGGGCGCAGGCGCTGGCTGTAGCCGGCGGCGAACTCGGCCAGGCGCGCATCGTCGGCGCCCAGCCGCTTCAGCGCGGCCAGGGCCATGGGCAGGTGGTTGCTCAAGGCCGTGAAGTCGGCGCTGTCGAATTCGGCGTCGTACTGGCCGCTGGCGTCGAGCAGTTCGATGAAGGTCATGTCTTGAGCGCCGCTTCCAGCGCATCGATGAACATCGCCGCCACGTCGAATCCCGTTTGCTGGGTGATCTCGGCAAAGCCCGTCGGGCTGGTGACGTTGATTTCGGTGAGGCAGTCGCCGATCACGTCCAGCCCCACCAGCAGCAGGCCGCGCGCGGCCAGGATGGGGCCGATGTGCTCGGCGATCTCGCGGTCGCGCGCGCTCAGTGCTTGCGCCACGCCCTTGCCGCCGACGGCCAGGTTGCCGCGGATCTCGCTGCCCTGCGGGATGCGCGCCAGGCAGTGGGATACCGGCTTGCCGCCGATGACCAGCACCCGCTTGTCGCCCTTGACGATCTCGGGCAGGTACTTCTGCACCATCAGCGTCTGCGCGCCGCCGCGGTTGAGCGTCTCGACGATGCTGCCCAGGTTCAGCCCGTCGGGCCCGACGCGGAAGATGCCCATGCCGCCCATGCCGTCCAGCGGCTTCAAGATGATGTCGCCATGCTGGGCGTGAAAGCGCTTCACGTCGCTCTCGTCGCGCGTCACCAGCGTGGGGCCGATGAACTGCGGGAACTCCAGGATTGCCAGCTTCTCCGGGTGTTCACGCAGCGCAGCCGCGCGGTTGAAGACGCGCGCGCCTTCGCGCTCGGCCTGGCTGAGCAGGTGGGTGGCGTAGAAGTACTCGCTGTCGAAGGGCGGGTCCTTGCGCATCAGCACGGCGTCGACCTCGCACAGCGCCTGTGGGCGCTCGTCGGGCGCGGACTGCGCGGCATCGAACCAGTCGGCGGAATGGCCGTCGCCGGGCCGGCCGGTGAGCGTGATGTCGCGCACGAAGCCGGTCACGGGTTCGCCGCGCTGCCAGCGCAGGTCCTTCGGCGTGCACGCCATCAGCGTGTGGCCGCGCGCAGCCGCCTCGCGCATCATGGCAAAGCTGCTGTCCTTGACGGTCTTGAACGACTCCAGCGGGTCGGCGACGAAGAGCAGTTTCATGGTTCCTCCAGCTGGCTTGACCCGCCCGGCTCGGGCGGGGGCCGCCACTGTGGCACAAGCCACGCGGGGACGCCGCAAGAAGCTCAAGTTGCGGCCGCAGATGACGAAGCAGTGACAATCGAGGTCAAGCCATGTGTCGTCTTGCCGCCTATCTGGGCGAACCGCTCTTCCTGGAAGAGCTGATCGCCAAGCCCCGCCACTCGTTGATGCGGCAGTCGCTGCACGCCGACGAGGCCAAAGCCGTGACCCAGGGCGACGGCTTCGGCATCGGCTGGTACGGCGAGCGCGAAGACCCCGGTGTCTACCGCGAGGTGATGCCCGCCTGGAGCGACGACAACCTGCTGGCGCTGTCGCAAACGCTCAAGTCCCGGTTGTTCTTCGCCCATGTGCGCGCCGCCACGGCCGGCGGCATTGCGCGGCAGAACTGCCACCCCTTCCGCCACGGCCGCCATCTCTTCATGCACAACGGTCAGATCGGCGGCTACGGCCAGCTGCGCCGCACGCTGGAGGCCCAGTTGCCGGACCAGTTCTACGCCGAGCGCCGCGGCGCCACCGATTCCGAGTTGCTGTTCCTGCTGGCCCTGCACCGGGCCGACCAGGGGCTGCCGGTGGCGCAGGCCATGATCTGCGTGCTCGACGAGACGATGGCGTTGATGCGCGAACAGGGCATCGCACAGCCCCTGCGCTTTGCCGCCGTGCTGGCCGACGGCGAACGCCTGCACGCCTTCCGCCTGGCCAGCGACGGCCACCCGCCCACGTTGTACCTGCGTCGCATGGCCGGCGGCACCGTCATCGCAAGCGAACCGCTGTGCGACCACGAAACCGGCTGGCAACTGCTGCCCGACGGCGCCGTGGTGTCGGTGGACGCGAGCGGCCACCACGTCGCCCAGCACGGGCTGCAGGCGCTGGTGTAGCCCTGTGGCGGGTCAAGCGCGCCGGCGCAGTGCCCCCCAGGCCAGCGCACCGGCCAGCACGCCCCAGAACGCCGGGCCCACGCCCCACAGCGTCAAGCCGCTGGCGCTGACGACGAAGGTGATGAGCGCCGGTTCGCGCTGCGTCTCGTCCTTCATGGCCGCGGCCAGCCCGGCGCCTATCGTGCCCAGCAGCGCCAGCCCGGCCAGGGCCAGCACCAGCACTTTGGGTGATGCCGCAATCAGACCCACCACGGCGCCCGCCAGCAACCCGGTGGCGATGTAGAACATACCGGCCGCAGCAGCGGCCACCCAGCGCCGCGCCGGGTCTGCATGTGCCTCGCGCCCCATGCAGATGGCCGCGGTGATGGCCGCCAGGTTCAATGCAAAACCGCCGAACGGTGCCAGCAGCAGCGTGGCCACGCCGGTGGTGGTGATGACGGGCGAGACCGGCGTCTTGAAGCCCGCCGCACGCTGCGCCGCCACGCCGGGCAGGTTCTGCGAGGCCATCGTCACCACGAACAGCGGCAACGCGATGCCGATGGTGGCGGCCAGGCTGAAGCTCGGCATCGTGAACACCGGCGTGGCCAGCTCCCAGGGCACGGCGGCAAAGTTCAGCTGCCCTCGTGACAAGGCCATGAACCCACCCGCCAGCAGCACACCGGGCACGGCGTAGCGCGGCCACAGGCGTCGCCCCAGCAGGTAGACGACGAACATCGCCGCCACGAGCGCGAAGTCGGCCTGGGCTGCGGCAAAGGCGTCGAAGGCGAAGCGCGCCAGCACGCCAGCCAGCAGGGCCGAGGCCAGGGTGTGCGGAATGCGGTTCATGGCGCGTTCGAACCAGCCACTGGCCCCCGCCAGGGTGATGAGCAGCGCGCTGACGATGAAGGCGCCCACCGCCTCGGCCATGCCGACGCCGGCACCGGCCGTCACCAGCAGCGCCGCGCCGGGCGTGGACCAGGCCGTCAGCACCGGCTGGCGGTAGTGCAGGCTCAAACCCAGGCTGGTCAAACCCATGCCCAGACCCAGGGCCCAGATCCACGACGCGGTTTGCTCTGGCGTGGCGCCCAAGGCCGCGGCCGCCTGGAAGACGATGACCACCGAACTGGTGAAGCCCACCAGCACCGCCACGAAGCCGGCAACGACGGCGCTGAGCGAAATGTCCTTCCACATCCTGCCGAGCATAGTGGGCGGCTTCGCCCCTTCGGCCGGCGCGTGGGACCTACAGCTGCAACTTGCCCACAAACACCACTGGCCCGGTCGGCGTGCCGGTCGGCGAGCCGCCCGGGGGCTCGATGCTGACCGCCAAAGCCGCCGTGCCGCCGCGCAGCACCGTGGCTGGCAGCTTCTGGCGCTGCAGCACCGTGGCACCGCTGGCCGAGATGAGGCCGAGCGATCGCGGGTTGCCTTCGGGCGGCACCGACCACAGTTCGAACACGCGGTCGGCCGACAGGCTCACCGGCTGCAGTGGACGCGTCACCAGCGCGCGGCCGTCGCCACTGAAGCTGGCCACGATGGTGCCTGCGGTGCCGGCATCGGCCCCGGTGCTGGCCAGCACCACGACCACCGGCGCCAGCGCAGGCGGCGGGCTGGCCACCAGCACGGCCAGAGCCACCACGGCCAGGCTGGCCACGGCCGACAGTCCGCGCCACAGCGCCAGCCGGCTCCACCACGAAAGCGTCGCCACGGCCGCAGCCGCCGGCCACAGGCGGCGCTCGATGGCGCGCCACACGCGGTCGGGCGGCGTCTGCGGCGGCAGCACACCGGTCAGCGGCATCAGCCGCAGCTGCCATTGCCGCACGGCGGTTTGCAGCCCCGGATGGCTGGGCAGCAAGGCTTCGAAACGGCGGCGTGCCGGGCCGCGAAGTGTGCCGGCGACGTATTGCGCGGCCAGGGCTTCAGCGAGGGCGGGGCGGGCGTAGTCCATCAGGCCACCTCGGTGTCGCGTGCGGCGCTGCGTTCGAGGCAGCTCTTCAGCGTGGCCAGCGCGCGGCGCACCCAACTCTTCACCGTGCCCAGGGGCTCCTGCAGTTGCGCCGCTACCTCGGCATGCGACAAGCCGTCGAAGAAGGCCAGTGCCACGCTCTGGCGCTGGGGCGGCGTGAGCCGGTCCATGCACTGCCCCAGTTCGCGCGCATCGCTGGCCTGGCCCAGCAGGTCCAGCGGGCCCGGGCCGTCGCTGGCCACGCGGTCGCTCAGGTTGTCGTCGTCATCTTCACCGCCGCCGTGCAGGCTTTGCGTGCGCGGCTGGGTGGCGCTGCGGCGCAGGCTGTCGATGGCCCGGTTGCGTGCGATGTGGGTCAGCCAGGTCAGCGGCTGGCTGCGCGCGGCGTCGAAGCCGGCGGCGGACTTCCACACCGACACGTAGACCTCCTGCAGCAGGTCTTCAGCCTGTGCACGGTCGCGCTGGATGCGCAGCACCACGGCGAACAGGTGGCTGCTGGTGCGCTCGTACAGGCCGGCGAAGGCCGCGCGGTCACCCAGCCCGGCGCGGGACAGCAGGTCGGACCGTTCGCGGCTCTACTGCTGCCCGTCCTCAGCAGGGGCGGCGGCGTGCGGGTTCATCGTCGGGTACCTACAATCATGCCGATGTTTCCATCGATGTTTCAAAGCAATTCGGCACATGTCGCCAGGCCGGGCCTCGCCGCCGCTGCGCGCTGACGCCGCCGCCCGCCCCATGCCGCGTCACCCGCCGCCCGCGCCGACCCTTGCCAGCACCCCCGACGATGTCGAGGCGCAGTTCTACCAGGCCCTGCAACGCGGCGACATTGACGGCCTGATGGCCGTGTGGGCCGACGACGACGAGATCGTCTGCGTGCACCCGGGCGGGCCGCGCGTGGTGGGGCCACAGGCCATACGCGCCAGCTTCGAGGCGATCTTCGCGGGCGGCGGCGTGCCGGCGCAGCCCGGCCAAGTCCACCGTCTGCACTGGCTGGGCGGCGCGCTGCACCACCTGGTCGAGCGCATCGACGTGCCCACCAACGAAGGCCCGCAGACCGCCTGGGTGCTGGCCACCAACGTCTACGTCAAGACCGCACAGGGCTGGCGCCTGGCGGCCCACCACGCCAGCCCGGGCAGCCCGCACGAGCCCGCGTCGCCCGATGGCGACGGGCCGGGCACGCTGCACTAGTGGACGACTTCCGCGCGCCGCCGTGGCTGCCCGGCGGCAACCTGCAAACGATCTGGGCCGCCGTCGCATCACGCCGCCACCTCAGCAACGCACCGCAGTTCACACGCGAACGCTGGACCACGCCCGACGGCGACTTCATCGATGTCGACCACCTGCAAGCCCCGCCCGGCGCGTCTTCGCTCTCGCCAAGACGCCAGAGCCACCTGGTGCTGTTCCATGGCCTTGAAGGCAGCTCGCAAAGCCAGTACGCCCAGGCCTTTGCCAGCGTGGCGCAAGAGCGCGGCTGGGCCTATTCGGTGCCGCACTTCCGCGGCTGTTCGGGCGAGTTGAACCTGGCGCCACGCGCCTACCACTCGGGCGACTTCGAAGAGATCGGCTGGATCCTGCAGCGCCTGCGCCAGCGCAGTGCCTTGCCGCTGGTGGCGGTGGGCATCTCGTTGGGCGGCAACGCCTTGTTGCGCTGGGCACAAGAGGCCGGCGACAGCGCGGCGACCACGGCCAGCGCGGTGGCGGCGGTGTGTTCGCCCATCGACCTGGCGGCCGCCGGCCAGGCCATCGACAGGGGCTTCAACTGGCTGGTCTACTCGCGCATGTTCCTGCGCACCATGAAGCCCCGCGCGCTGGCCAAGTGGCAGCAGCACCCGGGCCTGTTCGACCGCGAACGCCTGGCCGCAGCGCGCACGCTGTACGAGTTCGACAACGTCTTCACCGCGCCGCTGCACGGCTTTGCCGACACGCCCGACTACTGGTCGCGCGCCTCGGCCCAACCGCACCTGGCCAGCATCCGCATCCCGGCGCTGGTGCTCAACGCCCGCAACGACCCCTTCGTGCCGGCGCTGTCCCTGCCCAGCCGCGCCGAGGTGGGCGCAAGCGTGACGTTGTGGCAACCCGCGCATGGCGGCCATGTCGGCTTCCCGCAGGGCCGCCCACCCGGCCATGTGCTGACCATGCCCACGGCCGTGAGCGACTGGCTGGCGGCGCAGGGCTGACACCGCAGGAGCCGCCCCATGGACGACATCGTCAAGGCCGCACTGGCCAAGTGGCCGACCGTGCCGCACTGCCATGGCTGGCTGGCCATGGACATGCGCGGCGACTGGTACATGCGCGACGACCGCACCCAGGCCGCCGGCCCCTTCCCGCAGGTCAAGGGCAGCCGCATCCTGCACGACAAGTTGCTGGCCTTCATCCACCGCAACTACGCCGCCGACGCGGCCGGCGCCTGGTACTTCCAGAACGGGCCGCAGCGCGTTTACGTGGAACTGGAAGCCGCACCTTTTGTATGGCGCGTGGATCAAGTCGACGGCAGCTGGCGCGTCACCGCGCACACCGGCCAGGCGGCCGCGGTGCGCGGCGTCTGGCTGGACGACGCCGGCCGGCTGTTCCTGGATACCGACATCGGCTTCGGCCTGGTGCACACGCTGGACATGGGCCTGGCCGCGCAAGCTGTCGAACAAGGCGACTGGCAACCCCAGAACCTGGCCTTCGCGCAGATGCCGGGGCGCTTCGGCTATGTGCTCAGGCCCGAGCCGGCAAAGAGTTCGGGCGGATAGAGAAAGCGCGTGCGGTGTGGTGGTCACCCCGGCCTGTACGCGCGGCGGCCCACTTTGGATGCACACAGCAAAAGGCCGCCCTGAGGCGGCCTTGACCTGTCCGGATCGGTTCGCTCACTTCGGTGCGCTGGCGGCGGGCGCCGGAGCCACGGGCTCGGCCAGCTTGCCGCCGCCCTTGTTGGCCATGTAGACCACGGCACGGCCGATCTCGAAATCGGAGTACTCGCCGCCGCCTTGTGCGCCCATCGCGCCCTTGCCCTTCAGGGCGGATGTCAGCAGGCCTTCGTAGCCTTGCTTCAGACGCGGACCCCAGGCCGCGGCGTCGCCGGACTTGGGCGCACCCGCCGCGCCCGCCGAATGGCAGGCCGTGCACTGGCCCAGATAGACCTGCTCGCCGGTGCGCAGCACGGCTGGGGCAGAGGCATCGCGCAACGCCACCGAGCCGACGCGCTGCAGGCGCAACGCCGTGGCCTCGGCCGACATGGCGTCGCTTCCGGCGGCCGGCTTGGTGCCCCAATGCACGTAGTTGGCCAACAAGACGATGCCGGCAATGGGCACCACGAAAGACGCCACCACGGCCCAGATCAGTTGCTTGGGCGTCTTGATCGGCCCCTCGTGCGGCTCGTCCTGCGAGTGCGCCGTTTCGTGCGTGTTGCTCATGGATTCCTCAGTCTCGCGCAGCAACCCGCTGTGCGTAAAGGGTCGAAGTTTATAGGACGCGGCAGCAGTCGCGCCCTGCTGCACGACGGGTCCGCCGACGGCCACGGCACGGTGGAAAAGTAGGCCCGCGCTAGAATGCGCGGTTGCCGCGCGACCGTGGTGAAGTGGATATCATTGGGCCCTCCGAAGGCTTAGTCGCAAGTTCGATTCTTGCCGGTCGCACCAGCCCGTTGCCAGGTCACCGACTCGTGAGCGGGCTTTGCTGGTGATGCCAGCGGCGCGATCAGCCCGCCCGCTGCGAACCACGCCGGAGCACCCCGCCTTGAACGACCCCACCGACTACACGCCACCCCTGGTCTGGACCTGGGAGCCCGGCAACGGCGGCCAGTTCGCGAACATCAACCGGCCGGTGGCTGGGGCCACGCACGACAAGCCCTTGCCGGTGGGCCGCCACCCGATGCAGCTCTACTCGCTGGCCACGCCCAACGGCGTGAAGGTGACGGTGATGCTGGAAGAGCTGCTGGCGCTGGGCCACACCGGTGCCGAGTACGACGCCTGGCTGATCCGCATCCACAACGGCGACCAGTTCGGCAGCGGCTTCGTGGGCGTCAACCCCAATTCCAAGATCCCCGCCCTGTGGGACCGCAGCGGCACGGAGCCTGTGCGTGTGTTCGAGTCCGGCGCCATCCTGCTGCACCTGGCGCAGAAATTCGGCGCCTTCCTGCCCACCGAGCCGGGTGCACGCGCCGAGTGCCTGTCGTGGCTGTTCTGGCAGATGGGCAGTGCGCCCTACCTGGGCGGCGGCTTCGGCCATTTCTACGCCTACGCGCCGCACAAGGTCCGTTACGCCATCGACCGCTTCGCGATGGAAACCAAGCGTCAGCTCGACGTGCTGGACCAGCGCCTGGCGCAGACCGCCTTCCTCGCGGGCGACGACTACAGCATCGCCGACATCGCCGTCTGGCCCTGGTACGGCGCCCTGGCCCAGGGTCTGCTCTACGGCGCCGGTGACTTCCTGCAGGTGCAGGCCTACAGCCACGTGCAGCGCTGGACGGCGCAGATCGCGGCCCGGCCCGCGGTGCGGCGTGGCCGCATGGTCAACCGCACCGGGGGCGACCCCGCCATGCAACTGCACGAGCGCCACGAGGCCAGCGACTTCGACACCAGAACCCAGGACAAGCTCGCGCCTGCGGCCTGAGCGAACGGGCCTGCAGCCTCAGGCGCCGAGTTGCTTGAGCAGCCGGGCCACCTCGGCCTGCGCGCTGTAGCCGGGGCCCAACTGCGCCAGCTTGTCCAGCTCCCCGCGGGCCGCGCCCTTGTTGCCGGCCTGGATCTGCAGCCGTGCCAAGTTCAGCCGGTACTGCGGGGCGTCGGGCGACAAAGCGACGGCGCGGCTCTGCACGTCGACCGCCTTGGTCAGCTGTTTTTCCTGGGCGTAGCTGGCGGCCAGGGTGTCGAGCAGGGCGGCCCGCCCCGGCGCCAGTTGCACGGCCTGTTCGGCCAGCGCCACCGCGCCCGGTTTGTTTTGCTTGGCCAGCATGTAGGCCACGTTGTTCAGCGCCTGCACGTTCTTTGGTTGCAGCTGCAGCACCTGCCGGTAGCGCTGCTCGGCCTCAGCCAGGCGGTTTTGCGCCACGGCGGCGTCACCCAGGTGGAAGAGCATGCCGGTGTCGAGCGGGTGGTCCTTCAGCCAAGTCGCGGCGACACGCTGGGCCTCGTCGGCCCGGCCTGCACGCAACAGCGTGGCATGCAGGCGCAGCACGGCCTCGGCCGGGTTGTTGCGGGCCATGGCCTTGGTGAAGGCCACGGCCGCCGCATCGAGCTGTTGGCGCGACAGCTCGACCTCGCCTTCCAGCATGTAGCCCGCTGAGTCAAAGGGCACGGTGGACTGCAGCCGGCGTGCCATGGCCAGCGCCTGGTCTTGTTTGCCGGTGCGCAGCGCCAGCGCCACCCCGGCGCGTGCTGCCGGCACCGAGGTGGGCTCGGTGTCGATGGCACGGCGCACGCTGATCCAGGCCGCGGCCGGGTCGTTGTTGGCCAGCAGCGCTTCGGCCAGGCCCAGCCGGGCGCGCGCCGTGTTCGGCTGCAGCATGACCAGGTTGGTGAAGGTGCCCAGCGCCAGTACATGCTCGTTCAACTGAAGCTGCGCCCGGCCCAGCCGGTCCATGAGGTCGGCGTTGTCGGGCAGGGCGGCCAGGCCGGCTTGCGCGGCGGCCAGCGCCTGCGTCGCCTCGCCCGACTTGGAGAAGTGGTCGATCAAGGCCAGGTGCGCGCCCGGGTCAGCAGGGTTGGCGTTGATGGTGTCGGTGAGGGACTTGGTCACCTCGGCGGTGCTGGCGCCACGCCGCGCCGCCAGTTCGGCCAGGGCCAGACGGGCTTGCGGGTGGTTGGGGTCCTGCTTGAGCACCGTGTCGAAGCGCAGCTTGGCGGCTTCGGCCTGACCGTCCACCACATCCAGGGCCGCCAGGCTGGCGGTGGCCGCGAAGTAGCCGGGCTCCTTGGCCAGCGCCGCCTCGAACGCCTTGCGCGCGGCCGGGCCGTCGTTGCGTTGCAGCGCGATGCGGCCGCGCAGGTAGTCGGCCACGGCCAGCGTGGGCTCCTTGGCGGCCAGCTTGTCCAGCGCCTTCAGCGCCGCATCGAATTCGCGGCGCTTGAGCCGGGTGCTGATGAGCGCCATGTCGGCCATGGTGCCGGTGTCGGACTTGGCGATGGCTTCCAGCTCGCTGAAGTCGGCGTCGCCCTGGCCCCGACTCAAGCGGGCCAGTGCCGCCGAGGTGCGGATGCGCTTGTCGTCGGGCTTGAGCTTGGCCGCACGCGTAAAATTCAGCTCGGCGGCCAGCGCGTCGCCACGCATCAGCTGCGCCTGGCCGACCAGGGCCAGCACTTCGCCGTCGACCTGGGGCGCCCGCAGCAGCGGCTCCAGCGTGTTCATGGCCTTGTCGGCTTGGCCCATGCGCAGGTAGACCTCGGCCAGCACCCGGCGCGGCGGCGACGCGCCGGGCGCCTCCAGCATGGCCTTGCGCAGCAGTGTCTCGGCCTGGGCCATGGAGTTCAAACGCATCTCGGCCTGGCCGGCCAGCAGCAGCAGGCGCGGGTTGCGCGGCTCGAAGCGCAGCAGCATGTGGCTGACCTCGCGCGCGCGCCAGAACTTTTCCTGCTGCAGGGCCAACACGCCTTCGAAGAAGAAGGTCTGCGGTTGCAGCGGCTGCACTGCTTTGAGTGCAGCCCACTGCGTCGCCGCCGCGTCGAAATCGCGCTGGCCAATCAGCAGGGACAGCACGCCCGCATGAGCGGCCACCAGGTCGGGCCGGATCTCCAGCGACTTGCGGTAGGCGTCCAGGGCCGCAGCCTCTTTCTCCGCGCTGCCCTGGCTGTGGATATCGCCCTGCAGCAGCCAGGCGGTGGCGCTCTTGGGGTAGCGCGCCAGCACGTCGTCAAGCAGCGCCTGCGCCGCGGGCAGGTCGCCGCGCAGGGACTTGAGCCGCGCCCGCAACACCAGCGCCGGCAACAGGCCCGGCACGCGTTTCAGGGCGCCTTCAGCAGCGGCCTCGGCCGGGCCCAGCGCGTCCATGTTCATATGCGCCGTGCCGACCCAGGTCTTGAGCTCGGCTGCCGCGTCGTTGCTCTTCAGTTCGACGTTGCCGTACTTGTCGACCAGCAGCTTGTGCTTCTTCTGCTCCAGCAGGGTGCGGGCCAGCATGGGCATCACCGGGTCCGGGTCGTGGCCGGCTTCCAGCGCGCGCACCAGTTCGGCCTCGGCATCCGCCGGCTGGCGCGCGTTGTTCAGTAACGAACCCAGCATGAACCGCGCTTCGGCCGAGCCGGGGTTCTTCTGCAGGACGTTCTTGATCTCGATGGTGGCCTCGGTGGCCTCGTTCTTCTCGATGTGCGCGCGGGCCTTGGCCAGCCGTTCGCCCTCGGCACGTTGGCCGCAGGCTGCGAGGGCCAACACGCTTGCCAACAGCAAGGGGGTCAACAGTGGGTTCATGAGATCGGCCGGCGGAAGACGGGAGCGAGTGTTTCACACCCCCGGCTCAAGGCCGAACCGCGATGTTCACCGGCCACCGCCGGGCGTGACATCAGCCACGGCCCACCGTCTTCGCCAGGCACGGGCAGCACGCGCAGCACGCGCCGTGCGGTCGCCCAGCGCAGTCAGCTCAAGGCCGACCGACTTGCCGCCTGCGCTGCAGCCACAGACCTGCCAAGGCCGCGCCCGCGAGCAGCAGCACCGACGGCTCCGGCACGGACCGGGGCGTGGAGCCAGGGGGCCAGGCCACCCCGTTCCTGGGGCTGACCTGCGCGCTGCCCCCCATCAGACCGGAGGGCCCGCTGGCCAGGTAGGACTGCACCTGCGCCACTGACGTGCCCTGGAATTGCGACCCACTGGACGACCAGCCGGAGCTGCCTTCCATGGACGCGACCGCCGCCGCCGGCTGGTTGCTGGCGCCGTAGGTCACTTCCCAGCGTTCCGGGCTGCTCGCGCCGCTGTGGCTGGCCGTGTCGCCGCCCCGGGCTGCCACCTGCGTGCTGGCCTGCAGAAACGACAAGCCGAACTGCGGGCTGACTTGCACCCCGCCCACGGACTTCATGAAGCCCAGGTTGAAGGCGGAACTTGCGCCACCGGCCGCCGCGCCTGCGCCTGCATCCACGGGGGTCCCGACAACTGAAGTTCCGAAGAGCTTTTCACGACAACCTGCGGGGTCGGCGGCACAGGCCAGGCCGACGGCGCCGAAGTCGCCCTGTGAGGCCGCAGCGGTACCGAACGCGTCGCGCACAAAAGTGACGGTCAGTTCCGACGATTCCTCGGACGCCCCAGCGGACTGTTCTTTCTCAACGCCCTTGAAGAGCAGGCTGGCGACCTCGGAGCCGTCCGGTTGCTGCTTGGCGCTCGCGCCTGCCACGCACGACTTGCCCAGCGGCACGCCGGGGCAGTTGGCGCCATCGGCGATGGCCAGGGCCTCGAACGATCCATTGCCCAGCAAACCGGCGTGTGCCGGCACTGCCAGCAGACCCGCTGCGGAAAGCACAGCAAGCGCCAAGGCGGCCTTCATGTCGGTGCGGGTGGAATTCATGGCGGTGATCTTTCAGCAGGTGACGGGGTGCGCAACAGCGCTCGAGGAAAACGATCGCACAAAACGTGCCGGCTTGCTCGGCTGGCCGGCGCCCGGCTGAAATCCTCAATCAAATCATGTGCTTGCGAAGCATACCGATGAATGCAGCGCCGTCGCTGTCAGGCCCGGGTGGGGCTGTTGTCAAAAATCTCGACATACGGGTAAATACTCACTCTGCGGTCTGCCCCAACGCGGGCAGCAAACTGCCGCCCAGGCTGAGCTGTCTGAGCTGGGTGGCCAGAACGCGGGCAACTTGTTCGGCGCGGCGCTGTTCGGCACTGAACAGACTCTCGTGCAGCTGAACCAGTTGCGTCAGGCTGCGGCGGCCGGCCTCGTACTGCAGCTCACCAGCGCGCAGCAGGCCCTGGTACTGCTCGATCTGCCGGTCCAGCTGGGCCACGGCGCGCTGTGCAATGGCCAGGCGGGCGGGCAGCGTGGCGCGTTCGGTCTGCACGCTCAGCAGCACCCGCTCGGCTTCGGCTTCGACGGCCTCGGCGCGGCGTTCGCCTTCAGCACGCCGGGCCTGGTTCTCGCCGAGCACGGGCAAGTCCCAACGCGCCGTCACCAGCCAGCCGTCACGCTGCTGGGTGGTGAGTTGCGGCGTGGTGCGGTCACTCAGGCGCTGGCGGTACTCGAAGTCCACGCGCGGCGCCAGCAGCGACGCCACCGGGCGCACGCGCAGCCGGGCCGCCGTGGCGCGTTCGTTGGCCACGGCCAGCTGGGCCGGCAGCGGTGCCAGGTCAGGGCTGGCGACCGCCCGCAGCGCATCGGCCGGCAGGGTCACGGGCAGCACGGGTCGCGCGTCGCCACCGACCAGCACCGCCAGCCGCTGGCGTGCGCTGTCCAGGTCAGACACCAGCTGCTCGTGCGCGATCTGCGCGTCCAGCAGCGAGGCCAGGGCCTGCTGCGCGTCGGCGTCAGACGCCTTGCCCAGCTCGGCCTGGCGTTGCACCTGCTCAACCAGCCGGCGCACCGCGCTCAGCCGCGCCTCTGAGCGCGGCAGCAGTTCCTGCACACGCAGCACGCCGGTGTAGGCGTCGGCCAGGCGCTCGGTGACTTCTTCGCGCGCCTGGCGCACCGATTCCCGGGCGACGACCACGTCACGGCGCGCGCCTTCGAACTCGGCGGCGTCGTTGCCATAGTTGTAGAGGTTCCAGCGCAGCGTGGCCTCGGCACGGTCGGTGCGGCGGTCGATCAGACGGCCGAAATCCTCGTCCTGCGATCGCCCCTGCGTGCCCGTCACGCCCAGCGTGGGTCCCAGGCGCGAACGCGCCTGCAACTGGCGCTCTTCGGTCCCGGCGCGCAGCAACTGCGCCACCCGCACCTGCGGGTCGCGCGGCAGCACGCGGGCCAGCAGGTCGGGCAGGCTTTCGGCCTGGCCCGGCGGCGGCGCGGCCGGCAGGGCCGGCGCAGGGGGGGCTTGCCAGGGCAGTTCAGGGGGGTGCGGCTCATCGGCCACCACGGGCGGGCTCGACAAGGCGAGCGCCGCCAACGAAAGCCCGGCGGCCCACCGCCAATTCGATGCGCGCATGTTCAGCGTTCCTGCAGCGAACCCTGCAAGCCGCGCAGCACGGGCTTGAGCAGGTACTGCATGACACTGCGCTGCCCCGTCAGCACGCCCACGTCCAGTGGCATGCCCGGCGTGATGGCCAGCGGCTTGTCGTGCAGCTTGAGCTGGTCGCGCGCCGCGGTGAGCTGGATCTCGAAGTACGGCTCGCCCTTGTCGTCGGGGATGGCGTCGGCACCGACACGTTCGACCACGGCGTCGAGCTTGCCGTAGGTCGACGGGTCGTAGGCCAGCACGCTGGCGTGGGCCTGCTGGCCGACGCGCAGGAAGCCGATGTCCGATGGCCGCACGCGCGCCGTCAACTGCAGCCGGGCGTCTTCGGGCACGATTTCGATGATCGGCTTGCCCGCGATCGCCACGCCGCCCAGCGTGTTGACCAGCACGCGGTTGACCACCCCGTCCACGGGCGACAACAGGTCGCGCCGGGTGACCTTGTCCTGCTGGCCGCTGAGCGTGCTGCTCAGCGCCGCGGCCCTGGTCTCGTACTCGCTGCGCTGCACGCCCCACTGGGCGCGCGCGCGCGATCCGGTCTCTGCGGCCTGGGCCTGGGCCTCGGCCAGCGCCGCGGCCAGGCGCGGCAGCGACTGCTGCAGGGCGTCCAACTCGGCCTTCTGCGTCAGCAGGCGCTGCTGCGCGGCCAGGTAGTCGGCGCGGGCGCCGGCACCTTCCTTGAACAGGCGCTCTTCGATGGCGAAGCTTTCCTGGCCCACGCTCACCGCGCTCTTGAGCGCCGTGATGCGCGCCTGCGCCTCGGCCTGTTCACCGCGGCGGCGCTGGATGGCTTGGGCGGCCACCTGCAGGTTGGACTGGTGCTCGCGGGCAGCGTCGCGCCAGAGCTGCGTTTCCTTCTCGACGCGCTCGGGCACTTCCTGGCGCCAGGTGTCCTCGAAGCGCGGCGCGGTGCCCGTCAACAAGGCCTCGACGCGGGCACGCGACACCATCGCCGCGAGTTGCTGCTGGCGGCTTTCACCCAGGTTGGCGGTGTACTGCGCGGTGTCCAGCCGGGCCAGGCGCTGTCCTTTCTTGACGCTTTGACCCGCCGACACGAACAGCTCTTCGACGATGCCGCCTTCCAGGCTCTGCACCTCCTGCAAGCGGCTGGGCGCCACAACCACGCCGGGCGCGCGAACGGCCACGTCCAGGTCGGCGACGATGGCCCAGACCACGGCCGTGGCGATGAACAGCAGCGTCAGCCCCACCATGGCCAGCACGGTGCGCCGCGGCCCACGGTCGGGGTCGGGGTGCGGGGTGGGCAGGGCGCGGACTTCCACGGCGTCACTCATGCGGCACCCTTGACGGCAGCGTTGTTCTCCACCGGCCGCTGCTGCGACAGACTCTTCAGCACCTCGTCGCGCGGCCCGTCGGCCACGACGCGGCCACGGTCCATCACGATCAGCCGGTCGATCAGCGCCAGCATGGCCATGCGGTGCGTGACCAGCAGGATGGTGGTGTCCGGCAGCGCGCGCAGCTGGGCGATCAGCTTCTGTTCGCTGGCCGGGTCGATCATGCTGCTGGGTTCGTCCAGCAGCAGCAGCTTGGGGCGGGCCAGCAGCGCCCGCGCGATGGCCACCAGCTGGCGCTGCCCGCCGGACAACCGCTCGCCGCGCTCGCCCACCTGCGTGGCCACGCCGCCGGGCAGTTGCGCCACGACTTCGTCCAGCCCCGCTGTGCGCGCAGCCGCCAGCAGGGCGGTGTCGTCGGCCTGGATGCGGCCGAGTTCGATGTTTTCGCGCAGCGTGCCGTGGAACAGCGTCACGTCCTGCGGCACGTAGCCGATCTGCCGGCGCAGCGACAGCGGCTCGAGCTGGGTGCTGACGAGGTCCTCGATGAACACGCTGCCCTTGGTCGGCGAGTACTGGTTGAGCACCAGCTTGAGCAACGTGCTCTTGCCCGAGCCCAGCTTGCCGATCACACCGACGCGTTCGCCCGGGCGGATGCGGATGTTCAACTGCTCCAGCACCAGCGGCTGCTTGGGGTAGGCGAAGTCGACATCGCGGAACTCCAGGCTGCCGGTCAACGGCGGTGCCTGCAGGCTGGCGGCGGCCTCGTCGGTGGGCGCGGCCATGATCTTGTCAAGCGCCTCGAAACTCAGCTTGGTCTGCTCCCAGCGCACCACGAGGCTGCCGATCTGGCTGACCGGCTGCAGCGCACGGCCCGTGAGCAAACTGACGGCGATGATCTGCCCCAGCGTCAGCGCCTGGTGCGAAATCAGCACCGCGCCCACGGCCACCACCGCCACGCCGGCCAGGGCCAGCACGGCCGCCGTGGCGTAGTTGACGCGGGCCATGATCTCGCGCATTTCCAGGTTGTTGTGGGCGATGGCCTGGGTCAACGATTCCCACTTTCGCCGGCTCCAGGCGTCGGCAGCCAGGGCCTTCACGGTGTCCAGGCCGTTCATGGTTTCGAACAGGTGCGCCGTGCGCTGCGAGCTTTCCTGCATCGATTCATTCACCTTCTTCGCCAGCGGGCCGCGGGCCACCCAGGCGATGCCCAGCAGCAGGGGGATGCACACCAAAGGCACGACCACCAGCCAGCCGCCCACCAGCCAGATCACCCCCAGGAACAGCAGCATGAAGGGCAGGTCGCCCAGCACGGTGAGCGTGCCGGTGGTGAAGAAGTCGCGCACGGATTCGAAGTCGCGCACGGTGTTGGCCAGCACGCCGCCCGAGGCCGGCCGATCGGCCGCACGCATGCGCAGGCACTGGCCGAAGACCTTGGCCGACAGCGCCACGTCCATGCGTCGCGCCGCGGCCTCCAGCAGGTGGCTGCGCAGCATGCGCATCACCATCTCGAAGCCGATGATCAGCCCGGCGGCGGTGGTCAGCACGCCCAGGCTGTTGAGCGCGTTGTTGGGGATGACGCGGTCATAAACCGCCATGGCGTAAAACGGGATCAGCGCGCCGAAGATGTTCAGCGCCAGCGTGCCCAGCAGGGCCCAGCCGAACATCCAGCGGTTGCGGTTGAAGGTGTCCCAGAACCAGCGCCCGGCCTGCGGCAGCGTGTAGAGCAGGCTGCGTTGGTCGAAGTGCAGCAGCGGGCGCACGGCAAGCCAACGCCCGCCGGGCACCTCGGTTGCCACGGCGTCGGCGTCCAGCCAGCTGCTGCCTTCGATGCCGGGCACGTGACACTCGAAACGCCCGTCCTTCAGCGCCAGCACCACCAGCGTGCGGCCCCCGGCGCCCAGCAACAGTGCCGGCAGTTCCGTGGGCCGGCGGCGCTGGCCGCTCGGCAGCGGCGTAGCCACCAGCCCGGCGTGTCGCAGCAAGCTTTGCAGGGCCTCGTCGTCCAGCGCGGCGCCATGCGCCAGGTCGTGCGCGGCCAGGCCGTCGCGCAGGCGTTCCACCTGCACGGGGGTGCCCAGAAAGCGCGCCAGGAAGACGACGCTTTCATGCAGCAGCACGGGCTGGGGGGAAGGCAGCGCGCCGGGGTGGGGCTGCGGCGACGCGTTGGATGAATTCATCTTCTGGGGCGTGGTGCAGCGAGGGTCGCGTCAGTGTGCGGGCCGGCCGACCGCCGGGCACGGGGAACAAGGTGTGTAAGACCCTGTATTTTCCATGCCTGGTGAAGGCTCAGCGCCCCGCCTGGTGGTGAAAAGCGCAGCAGAAGGCGCACATAGCCGCCCAGCGTGCCACCCCATGAAAAACGCCACGGGCCCGCGAGGGCGGCCGTGGCGTTGGGGCCCGCGCTTGCCGCCCGACACCCCTGCGCGGCGGCAGGGGGTGGGCGTCAGGCCCAGCGTCAGAACAGGTGCGTTGTCACATGGCCTTCGCGCTGCGTTTCGGTCAGGCGACGCATCAGCTCACTGGTCTCTGACACGCTGCTGTCGATCATGTCGCGGAACGACATGTCGGCAGAACGGCCACCGTGGTCGACACCCAGCACGCTGTCCAGCGTGTCGCCGCCCAGCAGGTCGCTCATCGACGGCAAACGCACCTCCGACCGCGCCGGGCCCACCATGTCGCCGAACGACAAGCCCGAGTTGGCCACGATGGCGTCGGCACTCAGGCTGCCGATCATCGGGTCGAAGATGTCCTCAGCCGAGGTGTTCGCCGAGGCCAGCTTGAAGGTGTTGGTCGCGGCGATGTTGCTGCCGCTGTTGCGCGACAGGGCATTGGCGTACTCGTAGACGGTGTCGGTGCCTTTGTCCACCACCCACAGGCTTTGCGAGGCACCCGTCGGGTCCAGCGTGATGCCGGTCGGCGAGGTGTTGCGCGTGTCCAAGGTCCAGCTCCCCGCCGCCGTCAGGCCCGTGACATCGCCCGACGCATTCCTGGTCATGGTGTAGCGGAACACGGTGTTTGCGCTGTCGTCTTCCACGACCCACATCGTGTTGCCGATGACCGTGACGCCCGTGGCCTTGTCGTTGACGGACGGCAGATTGAAGGTGAATTCCGCGCTGTCGGTGCCCGACAGGTTGGTCGCCGCGTTCTTGTACCAGCCGACGGTGTCCTTGTCGGAATCGACGATCCAAAGGTTGTTGCCGTCCAGGGCGATGCCTTGTGGCTCGCTGCCCAGGCCGCCCGCCACCCAGCTGCCCAGCGCCACACCGTTGGTGGTGTAAACGTAGACCGAGTCGTCCTTGTCCAGCACCCACAGCCGTGTGCCTGCAGCGTCACCGGTGATGCCGCGCGCGTCGCTGTTGGCCGAGGTCAGCCCCACGGTGGCCGTGCTCGCGCCGCCCGTGGCGTAGCCGAACACGTCGTCCGTGCCGGTGTCGACGACGAAGAACTTCGAGCCGCTGACACCGCCCGCAGCCGCCGGATTGCGGTAGTGGCTGAGGTCGGCATCGCTGGGCGCACCGGGTGCGGTGACCGTGGCCGTGTTGGCGTACACGCCACCGGGGCCAGGCAGACGCAGCGAGAGATTCTGGACCTTGAAATAGTCCTCAGGCGTGGTGTCGGTGGTGTCGGCGGCGATCACCAGGACGTTGCCAGCCCGGTTGCCGGCGTTGAAGTCGGCGGTGCGGGTGGCGCCATCGGCCGCCAGATTCACTTCGGTGAAGCCCAGCCCGGTCAGCACGGCATCACTCAGCGTGACGCCGGCAGTGAAGGCGTTGGGGATGGTGCCGATCCACACCTGCACGTCGCTGTCGCCGACCACGTAACCCAGGAAAGCCGCGTCGACCACCACGTCCTGGTTGAAGCGGTAGACGATGTAGTTGTCGCGCCCGCCGGTGTTGTCCACCGTGTGGAGATTGCCCGCACCGGCGCCTTCGCTGCTGTCGGTGACGCCCAGGCCACCGCCGAAGCTTCCCAGGTAGGCCGTGGCCCAGCTGCCCGTGGTCTTGTCGCGACTGAAAGCGTTGGTGTTGACCGACACCGCACCCGAGGTGAACGTGCGTGTGTTGCCCAGGGTGCCCGAGTCCGCGCTGGTGCCCTGCATGTCGATGGTGATGGCGTTGCCCACGGGTGCGCCCGCCAGGTTCTGCGCAACTCCTGTGGCGCGGTACAACCAGACTTCGCCCGGCGACAGGATGTTGTCGCTGCCAGTGTCCCCGCTCTGGAACGTGATGCGGCCGTTGGCCGTCGTCATGTCATCCGCCGCGTTTGCAACCGTGCCGTTGTCGTCGACGACGGAGATGGCGCTGCGCGCAAAGTCGACGTTGCCGGTGTTGGTGACCTGGTAAGTCCAGGTCACAGCAGAGCCCGGCGCCAGAACGGGCACACCCACGGAGAACGGCGCGTCTTCGTTGTCGTAGTTGGCCGCAGTCGTGTTCTGGTTGTTGGCGCCTGAGGTCGTTTTCTCGATGTCGATGCGCGGGTTGGCCGTGAAGACACCGGCGTCGACACTGATGTTGTTCTCGCCCGGGGCCAGCGTGACGATCTGGCTGCGGCCTGTGGCGGCGTCCACGTCGGAGTCCGTGGTGTCGCTTGCCACGGTGTTGCCGCCCACATCGCGCAGCGTGTAGAGGGTACTGGCTGGCTTGCTGAACTGAACCTGGTACTGCACGCCGGGCGCCAGACCGGCAAAGTTGTAGATGCCGTTGGTCCCGGTCACGGTGGTGGCCGTGGTGTCGCCCGCCCCATTGATCAGCCCGTCCAGGCCGCCACCGATCAGGGTGATGGTCTGGCCGCTGATGCCGGTCTCGCCACTGTCCTGGATGCCGTTGGCGTTGACGTCGTGCCACAGCCGGTCGCCCAGGCTGGCCAGCGCCGGGTTCTTGTAGTGGCTGCGGTCGGAATCGCCCGGCGTGCCCGGCGCCGTCACCGTGGCCAGGTTGCTGTAGACGCCCGTGCCGCCCGGAAGGCGCAGGGTCAGGTTCTGGATCTTGAAGAAGTCTTCTGGTGTGATGTCGGTGGTGTCGGCCGCAAGCACCAGCACGTTGCCGGCGCGGTTGCCAGCGTTGAAGTCGGCGGTGCGGGTCGCGCCGTCGGCAGCCAGATTCACTTCGGTGAAGCCCAGCGCGGTCAACACAGCATCACTCAGCGTGACGCCGGCGGTGAAGGCGTTGGGGACGGTGCCTATCCACACCTGCAGGTCGCTGTCGCCGACCACAAAACCCAGGAAGGCTGCATCGACCACCACGTCCTGGTTGAAACGGTAGACGATGTAGTTGTCACGCCCGCCGGTGTTGTCCGTCGTGTGGGTGTTGTTGGCGCCGACGCCTTCGCTGCTGTCGGTGACGCCAAGGCCAGAGCCAAAGGCACCGACGTAGGCCGCGGCCCAAGCGCCTGTTGTCTTGTCGCGGCTGAAGGCTTCGACTTTCGCTGAAACCGTGCCAGCACTGAAGCTGAGGCTGTTGCCCAAAGCGCCGCTTTCCGGCGCACTGCCCGTGGTGTTCAACGTCACCGCAGCACCGATCGGCCCGGTCGTCAGGGTCTGCACCGTGCCAGAGGCGCGGTACAGCCAGACTTCTCCGGGCGACAACACGTTGTCACTGCCCACGTCGCCGCTGAGGTAGGTGATCTTGCCGTTGGCGGTGCTCAGGTCATCGGCAGTGGTGCC
>JANNWL010000132.1:0-6085 GCA_031414735.1 Burkholderiales bacterium
ATTGAACAGCAGCAGTGCGATGATGAGGGCGGGCATCGCTAGGCTCAACGCGACCAGGCCGGCGCGGGCGGGGTGGCGTCTGGCCCATTTCGCGCCGTGTTCCCAGACAGTGCTGGGGCGGGCGTGGATGGGTTCGTGGCGCTGCCAGCGCGCCAGATCCTCGGCAAGTGCCTTGGCGGTGGCATAGCGGTGCGCGGGTTCTTTTTGCAGGCACTTGAGGCAGATGGTTTCCAGATCGCGCGGCGCGGAGGGATTGAGGACGCGCGGCGCGACGGGGTCGCGTTCGGCCACCAGTTTCATCGTGTCCAGCGGCGTGGCGGCGAGGAAGGGCGGGCGGGCGGTGAGCAATTCGTACAGGATGGCACCCAGCGCGTACACGTCGCTACGAACGCTGACTTGATCGCCCTGACCGCGCGCTTGCTCGGGCGACATGTAGCTGGGGCTGCCCAGCACCGCGCCGGTCTGCGTGAGTTCGGAATCGCCCTTGAGCATCTTTGCCAAACCGAAATCAGCCACATGCGGCTGGTCGTGCGCGTCGATCAGCACGTTGCCCGGCTTGAGGTCCTTGTGCAGCACACCCACGCTGTGCGCCGCAGCCACCGCGCGTGCGACTTGCAGGAACACGCCCAGCCGTTCGGCGACGCTCAGTTCCAACAGCGTGTTGCCGTCATCGGCCCATTCCAGCAGGCTGCGGCCGCCGTACTCACATTCCAGAAAGAACGGGGCTGACTGGAAGTTGGCGTCCAGGATGCGCGCAATGTCGGGCCGGGGCCCCAGCGTCTGGCCGAGCAGCCGGTAGAGCGTGAATTCACGCTTCAGGGCCGCCAGCCGCGGGCCGTCGGTGGCCAGTTTGAACACATGCGACTGGCCCAGCTTGGCGTGCCTGGCCAGCCACACATCGGAGTTGCCACCCTGGCCCAGCAAGCGGTCCAGCACAAAGCCGTCGCGGCCGACCAGGGTTTGTCCGGTCTCGAATGCGCTGTCGGCGCCACCCGCAGGCAGCCGCTGCACAGGCCCGCTGAAGCGGTAGCCCACCCGCGGCAGGGTCGCCAGCCGCCCCGCACCGGCCGGGCCCAGCGCCATGCGCAGCTTGCTGACGGCGTTGGCCAGCACGTGGTCCACGGTGGGCCGGCCCTGCCACACGGCGTCGAGCAGCTCTTCCTTGGTCAATACCGCGTTGACGCGGCGCAGCAATTCGGCCAGCAGCCGCAAGGGGCGCGGTTCGACCTCGACCAATTCGCCGTCGACGCGCAGCCGGCCCAGCCATTCGTCGAACTCGACGTTGGCGAAGACATAGCGCACGCAGCCCGGCGTGGCAGACCCGGTGTCGCCGCTGGCATCAGCGTCCATCCAACCCATCCCTGATCGCTTTCACGCCCGGAGCGACGGCTGCGGGTCGTGTCTCGGCGCGGCGTTGGCACAGAGATTTGTTTGTGGCGATGTTACTGAGCGAGACAGGCAGCGAGAACCCACACATCACTGGAGAAAGCGTCCGTGAACCATTCGTGAAGGCTCCGTGTGTGTTCCGTGAGGACGGAAACACGGCGTAACCGGCATTGTCACGGCGTCGATTCACGGCCGGGTTTCCGGCGCTGTGGGCGCAGTCGAAGCTAGGTCGCAACCACCAGACCGTCTAAGGGACAACCAGATGAAACTGCTCAGGGAATACATCAGTCGCACAGCGACAACGGCGTGTCTTGCCATGGCATCGGTACTGACGGCCTGCGGCGGCGGCACCGGTGAGTCGACACCCACACCTCCGCCGCCGCCTGCGGCCACGGCACCGGCTGTAACCACCGCCCCGGCCAGCCTGACCGTAAACGCCGGACAGCCCGCCACGTTCACCGTCACCGCCAGTGGCACCGCGCCGCTGGCCTATCAGTGGCAACGTAGCGACACCGCCGTGGCCGGCGCCACGTCTGCCAGCTTCACCCTAGCGACCCCAACGGCGGCGGATTCCGGATCGACCTGGCGCGTGGTGGTCAGCAATGCCGCCGGCATCGTCACCAGCGCGGCTGCCACGCTGACCGTCAACCCGGCGCCGGTGGGTCCGGCGCTGATCGCGCAGCCTGTGGGCATCACGGTGGTGGCGGGCACGCCTGCCAACTTCGCCGTGCAGGCCACCGGCACCGCACTGCTGACTTATCAGTGGCAGCGCGACGGCATGAACATCGCCGGCGCCATCAACGCCGCCTACAGTCTGGCGGCACCAGCGGCTGCTGACAGCGGCGCCGTTTTCCGGGTGGTGGTGAGCAACGGCGCCGGGTCGGTGACCAGCAGCAACGCGCTGTTGACCGTGGCCGACGCCGTGGCGCTGCCGACGATTGCAGCGCAGCCGCAGTCAGCCAACACACTGGACGCTTCCACCGCGCTGGTGTCGGTGTCCGTAACTGGCACTGGTCCCTTCGGCTACCAGTGGCGGCGGAACGGCGGGGCAATTGCCGGTGCCACGGCCAGCACTTACATCACGCCGACGCTGACGCTAGCCGACACCGGCGTGGTGTATTCGGTGGTGGTGACCAACGGCGCCGGCAGCGTCACCAGCGGCAACGCCACCATCACGGTCAACCCGCAGCCTGTGGCGCTGACGGCCCAGCCGGCCGGCGCAGCGGTCACCGCCGGCCAGACCGCCAGCTTCAGCGCAGCGGCCACCGGCTCGGCGCCTATCAGCTACCAGTGGCGACGTAACGGCGTGGCCATCGCCGGGGCGACCGCTGCCAGCTACACCACGCCAGCCACCGCGGTGGCTGACAACGGAGCGCTGTTCACAGTGCTCGTCAGCAACGCGGCCAACAGCGTGACCAGTAACGCGGCCACCTTGAGCGTGACCGCTGCCGCAGTGGCCCCCACCATCGCGACCGCGCCCGCCAACGTGGCGGTCAGCGAAGGCCAGCCCGCCAGCTTCAGCGTCAGCGCTGCGGGCACCGGCCCGCTGTCATTCCAATGGCGCCGCAATGCCGTGGACATCGCTGGCGCCACGGCCGCCAGCTACACCACACCGGCCACCACGGTGGCGGGTGACAACACGGCGCGCTTCAGTGTTCGCGTCACCAACCCGGTGGGCAGCGTGACCAGTGGCGACGCGGTGCTGACGGTGAATGCGGCCACCAGCGGCCTGATCGGGCGGGCCTGGACCAGCGGCGTGCTACTGGAGACCGACGACAACCCGGTGCGCGACCGTGTCAGTGGCATTGACGATGCCGGGCGGGTGACGGTGGTCTTCCGCAAGAGCAACGGCACGCGTGATGTGATCTATGCGACGCGCGGGACGCCGAATTCGTCGGGCACGGCGCCAAGTTGGACAGCGCCTGTGGTCATCGATGTGCTCGCTGGCACGCCCGTTAGCACCATGGGCACCAGTGAAGACTATGACCTGATGGTCACGCCCAGCGGCAACGCCTTGGCTTACTGGTATCACAGCGCTGCGTGCACGGCCAGCACTTACCGTACCTCCGGTAGCTGCCGCTACTACTACCTGGCGCGCTTTACTGCCGGCACTGGCACTTGGTCGGCGCCCGAACTGATCGGTGATGCCCCGTCACCCAGCTTCACCGTTCGGGCCAGCGACCGCGGCGATATCGCCATCCTCGCCGCCAGTTGGGTGCGCTCTGGAACCAGCAGCCACACCAGCGCGCTCGCCCTGCTGCTTCGCAACCCTGGCGAGACAAGCTTCCGTCGCCAACTGCTGAACAACGAACCGCTTGGCGACCGTTCGCTGGATATGGATGCTGCGGGCAACCTGCTGCTGGCTGCAGAGCTGCAGCAAGGTGGCACCACCGACCTAGCGGCATACCGCGGCACGGTTGCGGCCGGGCTCGGTGCGCCATTCGTATTGGATACACGTGGCGCAGTCGCCAACTTGATGCTTAGCAAGGTCGGCATTAATGGCCAGCAAGCGATTCTTTGGACGCAGAACAACGGTGTCAGCACCACGACTTTTGCCGCCACGTCGTCCACGTCGACGGAAGCGTTCGCGGTCATCGACCTTGGCTTTGCACCGGGCAGCAGCCTGACGCTTCAACGCCTGTTCATCACCGACACAGGGCAGGTGCGCTACATCGAGTCGGGCTTCTTCACCCGCACACGCCGCGATTGGAGTTCTGCGCTTGGCTGGGGTGGCCCGATCAGCATCGATGCCAACGAGTTGTATGCGCGCAGCTATGCAACCAACCGTCGCGGTGACATTCTCGTCACGGAGGACTCCAACGGCTCCTGGGGAACCTACGACGCCGACCGCAACCTTATGGTGCGTTCGATCCGCACATCGCCTGGCTACGTGCTCGGCGTCTCAAGCAATGCGGGATTCGGGACGACGGCGTTGTCGCTGGGTGGGGTCGGATTCATCTCGATGCAAAACACCCGCGACGTACTACCGACACCGGCTGTTCCCGCCGGCGACGGCCGCCCCGGCGTGACCAACCTGTGGGGTGCCCTCCTTAAATGAGCGCCCGCAGGGTCCCACTTGTCGCCCCGGCCAGCCAATCAGAGACCTGTACATCTCGCCGCTCGGTACAGGTCTTTTCACAGAGCGGCGCCAAGAACTAGGAGTCGGTTATGGGTCATGCAAAAGACATCAAGTTTGCGTTGGCTTTGCTGTCAACGCTCAGCCTCACCGCGACAGCCAACGCCGTCGTCATCGAGTTCCCACCGTTGAACATTTCAAATAACGTTGCGGCCAATGTGCCGGCTCAAGCAAACGTTTGGACGGGCCTGTCGCAGTCCTTTACGGCGCAGGATCCGAATGTGACGTTTGGCTTCTATGTCTTCCTGCAAGCGCAGGTGCCGACCAATCTGCTTTACAGCCTGTACTCTGGAGATGGGACGTTCTCGACGTTGCTGGCGCAGCAAGCGGCTACCTTGTCTGCGGGAACCGCACTCAGCCCCACCTTGCTGACGGTGGACTTCTCCAGCATCAATCTGCTCGTCAATGCCAAGTACACCGTAGGCTTGACGCTGCCGACACAGGGCCTGCCCGTCGCAGCGACGTATTCAAATGCCTCGGCGCTGTATGCAGGCCTCAACACGGCCGGTACATCCAACCCATACCAAGGCGGCAGCTTCTACTTCGTTGGCAGCTCGTACAGCCCGGCCAGTTTTGCAGATCGCGACCTGGCGTTCAGGATCACCTCTGTTCCAGAACCGAATGCGTTCGCGCTTATGGCGGGCGGACTGGGCTTGATTGCCTTTGCGCGGGCAAGCTCACGGCAAGGTCGGCGCTGTGCGCTCCGCTCATGAACACGATAGGCGCCTGCAGCCTGTGTCCGACGGCCGAGAGTCCGGTCTCACCGCGCTCTGGTTCGGCGTCGCGCTTCTGGTCACGGCAATGAAATGCCATCGACCTTTACTTCCCCACCACCAGACCACCCCATGAATACTGCAAATCGACCAACCGCCCTCTCCTTGGCCGCGCTGGGCACAGCTACCTTGCTTACGGCCTGCGCCACCGCGGGACCGATCGGCGCCGTGCTGCCCTTGGAAGGCGGCAGGTTCCAGTCGTCCGTCAACGGGCTCGATCAGGCCAATGCACTGAAGGCCTTTACAAACGATGCCGAGCTGACCTGCGGCGGCGGCGCCAGCACGCAAAAGATGCCGTGGCAGGCAACGAAGCCGGCAGGTCCGGTCAAGTACGCCGTCGTCTCGCAAACGATGAAGACCAAGGACGGCAAGGAGATCAAGGCCGAGAACAAGAATCTCGAGGCAGGCATCGCTGTCGGGCTGCGTTACATAGGGCTTGAAGCGCAGGACAAGGTCGAGGTGACTACCGTGTTCCGATGCCTCTGAACGCGCGGTAACGGGCGGAGTGACCGGCCTGAGCCCGTTACCCCGCACGCCCCCTCAATGCGCCTCATCCCAATTCGCCCCCACCCCCACCTCGGCCAGCAGCGGCACCTTCAGTTGCGCCACACCGGCCATCAGCCGCGGGACGGCTTCCTTCGCCCACTCCAGCTCTGAATCAGGCACCTCCAGCACCAGCTCGTCGTGCACCTGCATCACCATGCGCGTGGCGCGTTGCTCGTCGTCCAGCGCGCGCTGCACGGCGATCATGGCCAGCTTGATGAGGTCGGCGGCCGTGCCCTGCATGGGC
>JANNWL010000133.1:0-1982 GCA_031414735.1 Burkholderiales bacterium
CGTCTCCACCGACGACAGGTTCTTGACGATGGCCTGGTGCTTGGCCATGCGCTGCACACCCAAAGCCAGCACCACCGCCAGGATGGCGGGCAGCCCCTCGGGCACCGCGGCCACCGCCAGCGAGACACCGAGCAGCAGCACGTGCACCACATCGGCTGTGTTGCGGATTTCGGAGATGAGCAGGATGGTGCCCACCACCACGATGGCGATGGCCACCACCGCCAGGCCCAGCGTGCGCCCGATGCGCGCCACCTCCTTCTCCAGCGGCGTCGGCTCCTCGACAGTCGCCTCCAACAGCGCCGCGACCTTGCCCATCTGGGTGTCCATGCCGGTGGCGGTGACCACCGCACGACCCGTGCCTTGCGCCACCGCCGTGCCCTTGAAAACCATGTCGAGCTGGTCCCCCAGCGCGGCTGGCTGGGGCAGCGTGGCGGTGGCCTTCAGCACGGCTTCGCTCTCACCGGTCAACGCGGCCTCCTGCACACGCAGCGTCGTCGCCTGAAGCAGGCGCGCGTCCGCGCCGACAGCGTCGCCCTCGGCCAGCACCAGCACGTCGCCGCGCACCAGTTCGGCGCTCGGCACACGCTGCGGCTTGCCATCACGCAGCACGGCTGCCGTCGCAGCCGTCATCTTGGCGAGCGCCGCCACCGCGTTCTGCGCCTTCGCTTCCTGCACATGGCCGATCACCGCGTTGAGCAGAATCACGGCGGCGATGACTATGGCGTCCACCGGCCAGCCACGCCCTTTCGCATCCGTGCCTTCGACCCACCAGGCGACCAATGCAACGACCACCGCCGCCAGCAACAGGTAGATCAACGGGTCCTGGAACTGCGCCAGCACGCGCCGCCAGGCCGGTACCGGCGGCGCCGCTCGCAGTTCGTTGGGCCCGTGCTGAGCGAGCCGGGTCGCCGCTTCCTGCGCGCTCAGGCCCGTCTCGACATCCACACCCAACGCCGCCGCCACCGCGTCGGCCTCCATGACCGACGCGTCGCCGACTTCCACGCGGGTGCCTGCTGCTGCCGCCGCCGTCATGTGAGCAAGCGCCAAGCATGGCGGGCGATCTGCTCGTCTTCCTGCGAGGCGAGCACCAGCACCTGGCAGCGCGATGGACCGTCGCTGACCGGATTGCTCGCTGAGCGGTTGCGTGATTCGTCGAGGCTGATGCCGATCCAGGCCAGGCCGCTGCAGATCGCAGCGCGCGCCTGCGCGTCGTTCTCGCCAATGCCGCCCGTGAAGACGAGCATGTCCAGTCCGTCGAGCACGGCAGTCATCGCCGCGATCTGCTTGCGCACAGACACGCAGAACATCTCGATCGCCAAGCGTGCGTCGGGGTTTGCCGCTGCTGCTTCGTGCAGACGCCGCATGTCTCCGCTGACCCCCGATATACCCAGCAGGCCGGAACGCTGATCGATCAATGCTTCGAGCCTGGCGGCATCGAATTTCTTTTCGCGCATCAGAAATACGAGCACACCGGGGTCGAGATCTCCGCTGCGTGTGCCCATGATGACGCCGCCGCTGGGCGTCAAGCCCATGCTGGTGTCGATCGACTGGCCGGCCTTCAGCGCCGTGATGCTGGCGCCATTGCCGAGGTGGGCGATGACAAGGCGCTGCGGTACATCGTCACCGAGTTGCCGCACGATGGATTCGAGCGACAGGCCGTGGAATCCGTAGCGTTGCATCCCCTCCGACAACAGCTCTCGGGCAAGCGGCAGCACACGGGCCACTTCTGGCAAGCCGGCATGAAACTGGGTGTCGAAACATGCCACCTGCGCAATGCCGGGAAAGCGCGCCTGGGTGGATCGGATGAGCGCCAGCGCGGCGGGGGTGTGCAGCGGCGCGAAGGCCTCAGCAGCTTGCAGTCGCCGCAGCACCGCGTCGTCGATGCGGCAATGTTGGCGCAGCGCAGGCCCGCCATGGACGATGCGGTGCCCGATGGCATCGGGTGCCGGCATCCCGGACGCCGCCAGGGCGCTGGCGACACG
>JANNWL010000134.1:0-13771 GCA_031414735.1 Burkholderiales bacterium
ACGCGGTGGGTCTCGCCGGCAATCGTCACCTGGCGTTCCTGCATCACTTCCAGCAGCGCGCTCTGCACCTTGGCCGGTGCGCGGTTGATCTCGTCGGCCAGCAGCAGGTTCGCAAACACGGGGCCCAGGTGGGTGCTGAACTCGCCCGTCTTCTGGTTGTAGATGCGTGTGCCAATCAGGTCGGACGGCACCAGGTCGGGCGTGAACTGGATGCGCTTGAAGCTGCCGCGCATGGTGCGCGCCAGGGTCTTGATGGTCAGCGTCTTGGCCAGCCCGGGCACGCCTTCGACCAGCAGGTGGCCCTGGGCCAGCATGGCCACCAGCACGCGCTCGAGAAAGCGGTCTTGGCCTACGACGACGCGCTTGACCTCGTACAGCAGCCGCTCCATCAAGGTGGCGGTGGACTCGGCGGATTCAGTCATTGCAGTATTGCTTTCTAAAACGGCGGCATGCCGGCGGCAGCGGCGGCGCTCTCGATCGGCACGGCGAATCCGATGCCGATGAAGGTGCGCTGCTCGGACGGGTTGAGGATGGCGGTGACGACGCCCACCACGTGGCCGTCCATGGTCACCAGCGGCCCGCCCGAGTTGCCCGGGTTGGCAGCAGCGTCGAACTGGATCAGGTTCGTCAGCGTTTTCTCGCCCTCGGCAGAGCGGAACTCGCGCTTCACACCCGAGACCACGCCGTAGCTGACCGAGGGCCCGATGCCAAACGGATGGCCGACGGCGATGACGTGGTCGCCCGGCCGCAGGTCGGCCGTGCTGCGCATGGTGGCGGCTTCCAGGTCGTCTGGCAGGCTGGCTGCCTTCAGCACGGCGAGGTCGTTCTCGGGCTGCGCGCCGACGATCTGCGCTTCGCTTTCGTGACCGTTGGCAAAGCGGACTCGAATCTTGCGCGCGCCCGACACCACATGCAGGTTGGTCAGGATGGTGCCGTTGTCGATGATGACCACGCCCGTGCCCAGGCTGCGCTCCATGGCGCGCTTCTCGGGCCGGTCTTCGCCATCGTCGCCCTCGCTCATCAGGCCGATCACGCGCACCACGCTGGGCAGGATGGCCTCGTAGGCCTTGGCCGCGACTGAGGGCAGGGGCTCTCTCTCGAGAGACGCGCGCACGGCGATGTCGATGTCGTCCTGGGTCACCGGACGCTGGCCCGGCAGCCCCTTGAAAGCCAACAGCATCGCCGCGCAGGCCAGCAAGGCGCCCGCCAGTGCCCACAGCGGCGCCGGGTAACGAGCGGCCCAGCCGCGCAAACCGCTGGGTGGCACGGGTGGCGACGTGGTGGCAGGTGCTGACGCCGCCGCAAGCTCGGCCGCGCTTGACGGCGCTGGGCCGGTGGTCGCGCCGGCACCGGCCGGTGGCTGCGGTCTGCGGGGCGAACGGCTGTAGAACGGTGCCTGACTCATGCTGACAACTTGCGGGGCACGGCGGATTGCAAATGACGGTATCACGGAAGCGGTGCCGCTTGCGTCGGGCCCCACGCTTGGCCACTGCGCGCGCTGCGTCATCATTGCGCCATGTGGACCGACAGCCATTGCCATCTCGACGCGCCCGAGTTCGACGCCGACCGCGCCGCGGTGGTGCAGCGTGCGCGGGCTGCAGGCGTCAGCCGTCTGGTGATGCCGGCCGTGGCCGCCGACCAGTTCGATCGCGTGCGGCGGCTGGCCCACGAGTTCGGCTGCGCTTACGCGTTGGGCATTCACCCGCTGTGGGTCGACCAGGCGCAGGAGGGCGATCTCGACCGGCTGCAGGCCGCGCTGAAGGCCTACGCCAGCGACCCGCGCCTGGTGGCGGTCGGCGAGATCGGCCTGGACCACTTCGTGCCTGGGCTGGACCGCAGCCGCCAGGAGGTCTTCTACCTGGCGCAGCTGAAGTTGGCGCGGGACGCGGGCCTGCCCGTTGTGCTGCATGTCAGGCGCTCGGCCGACAGCTTGCTGAAGGGTCTGCGCCGCGTGGCGGTACCGGGCGGCATTGCCCATGCCTTCAACGGCAGCGCGGTGCAAGCCCAGCACTTCGTCGAGCGTGGCTTCTGCCTGGGCTTCGGCGGCACCTTGACTTTTGACCGTGCGCTGCAGATCCGCGAACTGGCACGCACGCTGCCCGACACCGCCGTGGTGCTGGAGACCGACGCGCCGGATGTTCCGCCGCACTGGCTGTACCGCGACGCGGCCGTTCGGCGGGCCGGTGCCGAGCAGGCCCGCAATGAGCCTGCTGAACTTCCGCGCATCGCACAGACGCTGGCCACGCTGCGCGGCTGGACGGTGGCGCACACCGCAGTGGTCACGAAGCGCAACGTGTTGCGCGCCTTGCCGCGCATGGAGCTGACATGACCGATACGCTGGAGCCGGGCGAGTTGCCACCGGCCACCCTGTCTGAGTTCGACGGCGTTCGCTACCTGCACCTGGGATCGATCTGGGTGCAGGGCGCCATGCGTATCAAGAAGCCGCAGCGTGTGGAACTGGACTACGCCCAGCGCATGCTGGCCAGCCTGTTGTGGATACCCTCCGACGAACTCGGCCAGGGCCAGGCCGTCCAGCTGGGGCTGGGCGCAGGTGCACTGACCCGCTTCATGAGCCAGCAACTGGGCATGGCCAACACGGTGGTCGAGATCAACCCCCAGGTCATCGCTGCCAACGTCGGCTGGTTTCACCTCCCACCGCAAACCGAGGTCATTCGCGGCGACGCCGCGCATTGGCTGGCTCAGGCCGAGCCCGCCAGCGTCCGGCTGATGCATGTCGACCTGTACGACCACGAGGCCGCGGCGCCGGTGCTGGACTCACAACCCTTCTACGAGGCCTGCCGCGCCACTTTGGAGCCAGGCGGCGTGATGAGTGTCAACCTCTTCGGCCGCGCGGCCAGCTTCGAGGCCAGCATCGCCCGCATCGCCGCAGCCTTCGGTGCCGACCAGGTCTGGAGCCTGCGCCCCACGCGCGAGGGCAACACGGTGGTGGTCGCAGGCCGCGGCGTGCAAGTGCCGGGGCGTGAGGCGCTCAGCGCACGGGCCACAGTCATCGAGTCACGCTTTCTGGCGCTGGGTCTGCCGGCGCGCAAATGGCTGCGCATGGTGCGGCCCTACGTGCCTGAGTGACCGCCTTTCCTTACGTGGAAACCACACCCGGTGCCGCCAAGTCGTCTCCCTAAAATCCCCACACCGCCAACGAGGAGACGTGCATTGAAGATCAAGAGCGAGAAGGACTTCTGGTCCGGGCTGATGTTCGTCGTCGTGGGCGGCCTCTTTGCCTGGGGTGCACTGAACTACAACTTCGGCAGCTCGGCGCGGCCCGGTCCGGCCTACTTTCCCTTCGGCCTGGGTGTGTTGATGGCGGTGCTGGGCGCCATGGTGCTGTTCAAGGCGCTGACCATCGAGGTCGACGGCGGTGAACCCATCGGCCCCTGGGCCTGGAAGCCGCTGGGCGTGATCGTCTTCGCCGTGGCCAGCTTCGGCTTCACCTTGCCCTACCTGGGCATGTTCATCGCGCTGCCTTTGCTGGTGTTCGTGGCGGCCATTGCCGGGGACGAATTCCGCTGGAAGGAAGCCCTGATCAACGCGGCCATCCTGACCGGTGGCTGCTGGGTGATCTTTATCTGGGGGCTCAAGCTGACTATTCCCCTGTTGCCCAAGTTCGCAGGCGGTTGAAGGAACACACACCATGGAGCTCCTCAACAACCTGGCCCTCGGTTTTGGCGTGGCCTTCACGCTGCAGAACCTGCTCTATGCCTTCGGCGGCGCGCTGCTGGGCACCTTGATCGGCGTGCTGCCGGGCCTGGGGCCGGTGGCCACCATCGCCATGCTGTTGCCCAGCATCTATGCGCTGGACGCCACGCCCGCGCTCATCATGCTGGCCGGCATCTACTACGGCGCGCAGTACGGCGGCTCCACCACGGCCATCCTGATCAACGTGCCGGGCGAGTCGAGTTCGGTCGTCACCGCCATCGACGGCTACCAGATGGCCCGCAAGGGCCGCGCCGGCGCGGCGCTGGCTGCTGCCGGCCTGGGGTCGTTCTTCGCGGGGTGCGTGGGCACCATCATCATCGCGGCCTTTGCGCCGCCGCTGACCGAACTCGCCTTCAAGTTCGGCCCGGCCGAGTACTTCTCGCTGATGGTGGTGGGCTTGATCGGCGCCGTGGTGCTGGCCTCGGGATCGCTGCTCAAGGCCATCTCGATGATCATCCTGGGCCTGCTGTTGGGGCAGATCAACACCGACGTGATCTCGGGCGTGCCGCGCTACAGCTTCGACATCCCTGAACTGACCGACGGCATCGGCTTCGTGGCCATCGCCATGGGCGTGTTCGGCTTCGGCGAGATCATCGCCAACCTGGGCCAGCCGGCCGAGAAGCGCGAGGTCTTCACCAAGGACGTGAAGGGCCTGTGGCCCACCGCCGACGACTTCAAGCGCGCCTTCCCCGCCGTGCTGCGCGGCACCACGCTGGGCTCCATCCTGGGCGTGCTGCCCGGCGGCGGCGCGCTGCTGGCCTCGTTCGCGGCTTACACGCTGGAAAAGAAAATGCCCATGAAGCCGGGCGAAGTGCCGTTTGGCCAGGGCAACATCCGTGGCGTGGCGGGCCCGGAGAGCGCCAACAACGCCGGCGCACAGACCTCCTTCATCCCGATGCTGACGCTGGGCATCCCGCCCAATGCCGTGATGGCGCTGATGGTGGGGGCGATGACGATCAAGGGCATCCAGCCCGGCCCGCAGGTGATGACGAGCAACCCGGAACTGTTCTGGGGCCTGATCGCCAGCATGTGGGTGGGCAACGCCATGCTGATCATCCTGAATCTGCCGCTCATCGGCATCTGGATCAAGCTGCTCACGGTGCCCTACCGCTTCCTGTTCCCGGCCATCATGTGCTTTTGCTGCATCGGCCTGTACACCTTGAACAACGGCTCCTTCGACGTCTTCATGGGTGCGGCCTTTGCGCTGGTGGGCTACACCTTCTACAAGCTGGGCTGCGAGCCGGCGCCGCTGTTGCTCGGCTTCATCCTGGGGCCCATGATGGAGGAGAACCTGCGCCGCGCGTTGCTGCTGTCGCGTGGTGACTGGACGACCTTCATGACGCGGCCGCTGTCGGCCGGCTTGTTGATCGCGGCTGTGCTGATGATCGTGGTCGTCACGCTGCCGGCCATCCGCAGCAAGCGCGAGGTGGCCTTCAAGGACGAGGCTTGACGAAACTCCCGGCGGCGCTGGAGCCGCTGCGGGGCCCCGTCTTTCGCGGGTTGTGGGCAGCCTCGCTGGCAGCCAACCTGACGATGTGGATGAACGACGTCGCAGCCGCCTGGCTGATGACGCAACTGACCACCAGCCCGGTGATGGTGGCGATGGTGCAGACCGCATCGACGCTGCCGGTGTTTCTGCTCGGCCTGCCCAGCGGTGCTATGGCCGACATCCTCGACCGGCGCCGCTACTTTGCGGCCACACAGCTGTGGGTGGCGGTCAATGCCCTGGTGCTGGCCACCTTGTCGCTGCTCGGCATGCTGACGGCGCCCATGCTGCTGCTGCTGACCTTCAGCAACGGCATTGGCTTGGCGATGCGCTGGCCGGTGTTCGCAGCCATCGTGCCGCAGGTCGTGCCGCGGGCTCAATTGCCGTCGGCGCTGGCACTGAACGGCATCTCGATGAACCTGTCGCGCGTGGTCGGCCCGGTGCTGGCCGGCGCCCTGCTTGCGGCGTTCAGCCCGGCGGCCGTGTTCGTGGTCAACGCCTTGCTGGCGGTGGTGGCCTTCGTGCTCATCCTGCGCTGGAAGTCGGTGCCCCGCACCAGCACTTTGCCGGGTGAACGATTCGTGGGCGCCATGCGCGTGGGCTTGAACTTCGCCATGCAAAGCCCACGCTTCAAGGTCGTGCTGGTGCGCATCTTCTTGTTTTTCCTGCAGTCCACGGGTTTGATGGCGTTGCTGCCGCTGGTGGCCGCGCGTCTGCATGGGGGCGGTGCGGGTTCTTTCACGTTGATGTTGGCCTGTGTGGGGGCAGGGGCCATCTTTGCGGCGTTTCGCTTTGGCCACTGGCGTTCGCGCTTCGACCGCAACGCCTTCGTCCGCTACGGCACGCTGGTGCAGGCCGCCATGTCTTGCGTGGTGGTGCTGGTGCCCGAGATCTGGGTGGCGCTGCCAGCCATGGTGGTGCTGGGCATGGCGTGGATTTCGGTGGCCAATTCACTGGCCGTGGCTGCGCAGATGGCCATGCCCGACTGGGTGCGCGCCCGCGGTATGTCGATCTACCAGATGGCCCTGATGGGCGGCGCGGCGGCGGGGTCGCTGCTGTGGGGGCAGACCGCGGCGTTCATCGGTGTGCAAGGCGCCGTGCTGTGCGCAGCCGGCTTCGGCTGCGCGGTGCTGTTGGTCACACGCCGCTTGTCGGTGGAGGGTGGAGCGGACCTGGACTTCACGCCCCGGGTGATCGGGGCCGTGCCTGAGCCGTCCTACGAGGTCGGCGCTGATGAGGGCCCGGTGATGGTGACAGTGCAGTACCAGATCGACCCCGCGCGGGCGCACGAGTTTGCCGAAGTCATGCAGCGCACCCGCCGCGCCCGCCTGCGCCAGGGGGCGCTGTCGTGGGGCCTGTTCCGCGACGTGTCGACGCCCGGCCGCTATGTGGAGTACTTCGTCGACGAGAGCTGGGTCGAGCACCTGCGCCGCCTGGAGCGCTTCACCGCGTTTGATGCCGATCTGCGCGAAAAGCGGCTGTCGTTCCACCTCGGCGACACGCCACCCGTGCTGCGCCGCTACGTCGCCGACGCCGAGGTGCAGCCGGTGGGCACGATGGCGCCGTAGGACGGCGCAGGACAAACGCGGTGCACCCTCCACATCACACAAGGAATCACATGGATCTGGGAATCGAAGGCAAGTGGGCGCTGGTTTGCGCCGCCAGCAAGGGCCTGGGCAAGGGCTGCGCCGCAGCGCTGGTGCGCGAAGGCGTGAATGTGGTCATCACCGCCCGCGGTGACGACGCGCTGCAAGCCACCGCCGCCGAACTGCGCGCGCTGAACGGCGCGGTGCAGGTGCGCGCCGTGGCTGGCGACATCACCACTGCGGCCGGCCGCATTGCGGCCCTGGCGGCCTGCCCGCAGGTCGACATCCTCGTCAACAACGCCGGCGGGCCGCCGCCAGGCGACTTCCGCAGCTGGGACCGCGAGGCCTGGATCAAGGCGTTGGACGCCAACATGCTGACGCCCATCGAACTCATCAAGTCGGTCATTGACGGCATGACCGAGCGCGGTTTCGGCCGCATTGTGAACATCACCTCGGCCGCGGTGAAGGCGCCCATCGACATCCTGGGCCTGTCCAACGGCGCGCGTTCCGGCCTGACCGGTTTCGTCGCCGGCGTGGCGCGCCAGCCGCGTGTGGCTTCGCGCAACGTGACGCTGAACAGCCTGCTGCCGGGCCCCTTCGACACCGACCGCCTGCGCGCCACCACCGAAGGCGCGGCGCAGAAGACCGGCCGCCCCTACGCCGAGGTGTGGGCCGAGCGCCAGCAGGCCAACCCCAGCCGGCGCTTCGGCTCGGCCGATGAGTTCGGCGCGCTGTGCGCCTTCATTTGCAGCGTGCACGCCGGCTACATCACGGGGCAGAACCTGCTGCTGGACGGCGGGGCGTACCCGGGCACGTTCTGACGGGCTGCACGTTGAAGCAGTGGCGGTGTGGCGAGTCGATGCGGTGAGTTTCAAGGCTGGTGATTTCGCGCTTTCGGCCAGCAAGATTCGGTCGCGGCCGGCAGCTTCCGGGAAGCGCGTGCGCCAAATGCGCGCGCTCAAGACACCGCACCGATGCGGGCGAACGCCTGTGCCAGTGCCAACCATGCTTCCGTGCGCGCGATCGTGGGCGCCAACAGCGGCCCCGGTATCGACGCCACGAGCAGAAGTGTCCAGGCGCGCCAGCGCTTGCCTTGGCGCTGGTCGCGCCAGACCAGGGCCAGCAGCAGCAGCCACACCGCCGCGGGCCCGGCGTAGGGCAGTGCCGGTACCGGCAATAGCGGCCCGACCAGGCGGGCAAGCACCGGGTCGACCATCACGACCAGCGTACCGGCCATGGCCCGCGTGTGTTCCCCGCGCTTGCCGCGCCAGTACCAGCCGGCTGCGAGCGCCAAGGTCCACAACGCGCAGGCGTTGAGCTGCACCAGCAGCAACCAGGCACGGAAGGGATCAGGCCCCAGGCGCAGCGCCACCGCGTTCTGGTGCGCCAGCGCCAGCGCCACCCACAGGAACAGCATTGCCACCGCCATGGCCAAGCCGCCCATCAGTCGATGCGCGTCCAAGAGGCGCGAACGCGCCAACGTCGCCTGCGCCGCCATCCACATCAGCCAGCCGACTGCAAGCGCGGCGTGCAGATGCACGAGCACGCTGCTGGCTGAAACGGGTCGAGCGAGGTAGCTGGGCCAGAAGGCGACGACCGAGGCGCCGGCCAACAAGGCGATCGCCGTCAGCCATCCCCGAAGCCCGGACAGCGCCGGTGCGGCGACCGGCGCCAGAGCGTTCACAGTGGCCGCCCCTGTGCGTCGACGGCGTTGAGTTGCAGCGTGTCGGGTGCTTCTTGCGCTGCCGGGATCCACTTGCCGATGCAGCTGCGCGTCTTCAGGCAGGGGTCGGTCAGCGTGCGCATGAATTCGACCAGCCGCGGCGTGTCCTCGGGTGAGCCCAGCGCCAGGTTGACGAGCGGCATGCCGCCCGCCGGGTCGGCCAGGCGAATCGCCTCCATGCGGGCGAGCGCGGCGCGCGTGTTGCTGTCCACCGTGGCGGCGTCGCCGCCGCAGCCACCGAGATCGGCAAACTGGGGCAGCGCGCACCACTGCCGGCCACTCAGGAAGGCATTCACTGTGTCCTGCGGCAGGATGTAGTGCTCCACCACCTGGGTGAGCGTGGCGTAGCTGCCGGCATGGCCAAAGGGCGCCGTGAGATCGACGTTGAGCAGCGAAGGCGTACGGAACGCGCCGCGCTGCGCGCTGTTGCCGCTCTGGCGTTCACGCCCGAAGTCGTCGCGGCTGCCGTTGCCCATGCCGGGGCCGACCTGCGGGAATCCCAGCGCGTGGAACTTCTCGTCGGTGAAGAAGTCGCCCTTGTGGCACTGCACGCAGGCCGCACCGCCCTGCGCCACGCCCTTGTAGAACACGAGGGCGCCGCGCTTGGCGATCTCGCTGATGGCGCTCAGGTCGCCCTGGATGTAGCGGCGCCACGGCGTGTCCGCGAAGGTGGCCGAGCGCTGGAACTCGGCAATGGCACGCATGATGTTGTCGAAGGTGATGAGTTGTTCGGCCGTGCCCGCTGGCTGACCAAAGCCGGTGCGAAAGCGCGCCAGCCAGTCGCCAGGCGCCAGTGCGCCGACGCCACTGCTATGGTTGCCCAGCCGTGCCGCCACGTGATCGCGCACTTGCGCCGGGCTCAGGCCAGGGAAGCCGCCGCCTCGCATCTCGTCCACACCCGTGACCGGGAAGCGCGCCTGCGCCGCCAGGAGGTTGGGCCCGGCCTGCGCATCGGCGCTGCCGAAGGCGCTGGCCGGCGTGCGGATGCCGCTGGCGCTGCCACCGGCGCCCGGTTCCTTGCCCAGGCTTTCGACGCGGCCGTCCCAGAACAGCACCTGGTCGAACAGCCCGGTATTGAAGAAGCTGTTGGCGTTGCGGCCGACAAGGATCTGCCCGTCGGCCCGCCGCCGGCCCGGGCCCAACAAGTCGGGCCGCGCGGCATCCGTGCCCACCGACAGAGACAGACCGTCGGCGCCACCCAGTGCCGGGTGGTGGCACGACGCGCAGGCGGTGTCGAGGTTGGCCGACAGGGCCTTGCTGAAGAACAGCAGCTTGCCCAACTGTGGGAGCGGCGCTTCGACGGCCGGCAGCACGCGGCTGCCGCGCGCGTCGCCCGTCAGTCCGTTGGTGTTGATCAGGCCGCGCAGTTCTGTGTCGAGCGCGCTGGGGGCGGGGGCCGGAGCTGGGGCTGGTGCGGGTGCGGGTGCCGCCACCGCTGGCGCGGTACCACCACCGCCACCGCCGCAGGCGGCCGTGGCGACGATAGACATGATCAGGCCGACGCGGGCCAGCATCGGTACCAGGTAGGTGTTGAGGGCCATTGGGATCTCCGAATGCCGTGGATGACGGCCCCGAAGGCTCCCCGAATCCCGACCCCGGGTCGTGACCGAGCGCTGATCAAACCCTGATCTTGCGTGGTGCCGGCGTGCGGTCGGCACGCTCGGCCGTCACGAATCAGGGTTTACCCGAGGATACCGACAAGACCGCGGCCAGTTCGGCGTCGCCGCTCGCGGCCCGACGCAGGGCTTGCCCGCGTTGCGCCCCGGCGTCCGCTGCCGCGGTGTCGAGCAATGAGCTGAAACGGGCTTGCTCGCGCACCCGGCCCCACCGCGGGTCGTTTCGTACCCAGCGGTGATCGTTCCAGCCCGCGGCGCGGGCGGACTGCAGCTTGGCCAGCGCGTCGTCGTCACGGCCGGACAAGGCCAGGGCCAGGGCGTGCAAGGCCATCGCCTCCGGGCTGTTGCGCCCCAACTCGCCAGCCTCGCCCTGGTCGATCACGCGCTGCAGTGCCTCGCGGCGGGCGGCGGATGCGGCGGGGTCGCCTTCGCCGCGCCGCGCCCAAGCCTGGGCCAGCGCGAGATCGGCGAGTTCCCGATCGCTGTGGATGTGGGCCGGCGCCGTGGCCTGCAGCGCTGCCAGGCCCTCGCTCACCCGCCCCTGAAGAAAGAGTGCGTGAGCGCGATGCGCCGGCCACCAGGCCGGCATCCGCGCGCCGCGTGCAACCATAGCCTGGGCCACCGAGTCGGCCTGGCTGTGCCGTCCCAACCGCAGCAGGGCGTCTGACAAGGCGCGGAACACGGCGGGCGGCAACTTGTCGTAAGGCAACGCGGCGAGGCGGCGCTCGGCCTCCTGATCCAGGCCCAGCCGCACCAGCGCCGGCAGCATGGGCACCTCGGCCAGCGCGCCCCAGTTGGCGGTGCCGTCGCGGGCGATCGCCGCCGTCCAACGCAGCGCCTCGACCAGCTGGCCACGGTCGAGCGCCAATTGCGTCAGGCTGTAGTAGGCGCCGGCGGGCCGCGCCGGCAGCTGCAGCATGCGCTCGAAGGCACGCTGGGCCTCGTCGAGCCGGCCTTCACGCACGAGCGCCACGGCCCGGTTGCCCAACAGCACCGGGTTCAGGGGATCGAGGCGCAAGCCGGCATCGATCTGGGCGTCGGCTTGCGCCGTACGGCCCAGGGACAGCAGTGCAATCGCGCGCCAGTTGTGGGCCGTCGTGAACAGCGGATCGAGCTCCAGCGCGCGCTGGAAGGCGGCGTCGGCACCGACGGCATCGCCGGCGTTCATCAGCAGCAGTCCCTGGGCAGCATGCGCCAGGCCAAGGCGGGGGTCGGTCTGCAGCGCGTATTGCACGGCGGCCTGCGCCGCGCCAGGCGGGCGGTCTTTGTCGATGCGCCCTTCGGACATCGCGAGCACGATGCCTAACAGCGCCTGCGCACGGGCGAAGTCGGGCTCGCGCACGACGGCGCGCTCCAGGGCGGCCAGCGCCCTCGCCCGCCAGTCCTGCATGCGACGGTGAAACAGCTCACGCGCGAGCATGAAGTCCTGCCAGGCATCGACACTGGCACTGCGGTGCGCGTCTGGCAAGCTGGTGTCGGGATCGATCTTCTGCATGACCTGCGCGGCCACACTGCGCGCGATCTCGTCCTGCAGCTCGAAGAGATCGGCCAGCGCGCGCTCGTAGCGGCCCGTCCAGGCCCGGTAGCCGCTGCGGGCGTCGACCAGCTGCACGTTGACCAGCAGGCGCGAGGCGTCCCGGCGCACGCTGCCTTCGAGCACCCACACCACGCCGAGAGCGCGTCCGATGCGCTTGATGTCCTCCTTCTCGCCGCGGAAGGCGAAGGACGACGTGCGCGCCACCACCTGCATCCGCGGCAGTTGCGCGAAACGTTCCAGCAGATCCTCGGCCAGCCCGTCGGCAAAGGCTTGTGCGTCGTCGCCGATGCCCAGGTTGTCGAAGGGCAGCACGGCGATGCTGGCGCTGGGCAGGGGTGGGCTGCGGCCGACCAGCGCCACCAGCAGGGCGGCGACCAGCGCCAGAGCACCAAGGGCCCAGGGCCAGGCGCGCCGCAGGGTGATGCTTGGCGGCACGGATGTATCGGCGGACGACGCATGGGACATGGCTGCTGCTGAGGCCATGCCGGCGGCGGCGTGGTCGGTGGCGGCAGAGAGCTCCGTCGCGGCGGCGGTTTTTTCCGGTTCGGCCGCCCGGGCCCGCGGTCGCACCAGCATGCGGTAACCGCGCCGCGCCACGGTCTCGATGTAGCGCGGCGCGCCAGCGTCATCGTCCAGGGCCTTGCGCAGATCCTTGATGCAGCGCGTGAGCGAATGCTCTGTGACCACGACGCCGGGCCACACGACAGCCAACAACTCATCCTTCTCTACGACGCGGTCCGCGTGGCGCAGCAGATGATGCAGCAGGTCGAAAGTCTTGGGCTGCAGGTGCAGAAGGTCCGGTCCCCTGTGCAACTCGAAGCGGCGCGGGTCCAGCGTGAAGTCGCCAAACTGCAGCACCCCTGGTGCAGCCGCGGCGCTGGCGTTGTCGTCGGGCTGGCGCGTCATCAACAGGGATCCAAGAACGCCGGACCGGTCAGGCGCCCTGCGAGGCCGAGCAAAGGAGCGAACGGTGGCCCGCAATCCGCACGCGCATCTGCCCGGCCGCGCGGCGCCCCTTCGCTCTTCTCTCGACTTTCATGCCGCAAACCATCTCAACCATCATACGCAGCACTTCAACCGGGGGCGCCATGTCTTCGAGGAAGTGACTCATTGTCTGCCGGGCCTGTCTTCGCTGCGAGTCAGCGGCCAGCCCTCCATGAGCGCGGCTTGGCCCCTCACTCAAGGACCGGCGCTTCGAACGCAGCTCTCGCGACGTTAGCGACAGACCCGGCACGCGAGGGACCGGTCGCGACTTTCAGGGTCAGCACGAGTCTGAGACGGGCCGCCGCCACGTCGCCCGCTTGACTCCGGCCATCGAGCGCGTGCAGACCACCGCCGCCGTTCTGGTGCTGATGAAGTTTAAGACCTGCTGGTGCGACGGCACGGCACACCTGGCGATGTCGCCGCTGGAGTTCAAGCAACTACCCATCTAAAGGCCGGTTATCGGCGGCCGAATTCACTGGTTCTAGGTCTGCAGTGGGTCGAAATCAAGTGACCGAACTTCAGAAGGTGCCGTCCAAAGTAGCCAATTGCACCGCCGCAGGTCGCGCCAGCAACCTGCACACCCGGATCAACTCGCCGCCACTTCCAACACCAACTTGCCAAAGTTATCGCCACTGAACAATTTCGTTAGCGTGCCTGGAAACACCGCCACCCCACCCTTGACCACGTCTTCCTTGCTCTTCATGCGCCCGTCTTTCAGGTAGCCGGCCATCTCGGCAATCGCCATGCCGTAGCGCGGCGCGTAGTCAAAGACGACGATGCCTTCCATGCGGGCGCGGATGACCAGCAGCGACAAGTAGTTCTACGGGCCCTTCACCGGCGTGGTGTTGTTGTACTGGCTGATGGCGCCGCAGATGATGATGCGGGCGCCGCGTGTGATGCGGGTCAGCACTGTGTCAAGAATCTCCCCACCGACGTTGTCGAAGTAGATGTCAACGCCTATCGGGCAGTGCTCTTTCAGCCCGGCTTTCACGTCACCGGTTTTGTAGTTGATGCAAGCGTCGAAATCCAGTTCATTGACGACCCAGTCGCACTTGGCTTTGCCGCCGGCAATGCCGACGACGCGGCAGCCCTTGATCTTCGCGACCTGCCCGACCGTCTGGCCAA
>JANNWL010000135.1:0-7038 GCA_031414735.1 Burkholderiales bacterium
CCAGCCTGCAGCGCGAGGCCAACGGCCGCTTTGGCTTCTCGGCCAAGACCACGCTGTCGATCGCCCAGGCGCTGTACGAAAAGCACAAGGTGCTGACCTACCCACGCACCGACTCGCGCGCCTTGCCCGAGGACTACGTGGCGGTGGTGAAGAACACCTTCGAGATGATCGCCAAGGAAGACCTGCCGGGCCCGCTGCGCCCGCTGGCCGTGCATGCCAAGTTGGCCCTGAAGGACGGCTTCGTGAAGCCGCTGAAGCGCGTCTTCGACAACGCCAAGGTGTCGGACCACTTCGCCATCATCCCGACGCTGCAGCCGCCGCGCTCGTTGACCGAGATCGAGGCCAAGCTCTACGACATGGTGGTCAAGCGCTTCCTGGCGGTGTTCTACCCGTCGGCAGAATTCATGGTCACGACGCGCATCAGCAAGGTCGCCGCGGGCGCCGGGGTGGGGGGTGCCACGCACCACTTCCAGACCAACGGCAAGGTACTGGTCAAGCCGGGCTGGTTGGCCGTGTACGGTCGTGATGCCCAGGAAGACGACGCCAACCTGGTGGCTGTGGCCCCCGGCGAGGTGGTGCGCGCCGAGAGCGTCGACGTGGCGGCGCTGAAGACCAAGCCGCCGGCGCGCTACACCGAGGCCACGCTGCTGTCGGCCATGGAAGGCGCAGGCAAGCTCATCGACGACGAAGAGCTGCGCGAGGCCATGCGCGAAAAGGGCCTGGGCACGCCAGCCACGCGGGCGCAGACCATCGAGGGCCTGATCTTCGAAAAGTACATCCTTCGCGAGGGCCGCGAACTGGTGCCCACGGCCAAGGCCTTCCAGCTCATGACGCTGTTGCGCGGTTTGGCCATCGAGGACCTGACCCGGCCCGACCTCACGGGCAATTGGGAATACCAGCTTTCGGAAATGGAGCACGGCCGCCTGCAGCGCGACACCTTCATGGCCGAGATCGCCAAGATGGCCGAGCGCATCGTGCGCAAGGCCAAGGAATACGACCGCGACACCATCCCGGGCGACTACGCCACCCTGGCCACGCCGTGTCCGAATTGCGGCGGCGTGGTGAAAGAAAACTACCGGCGCTTCGCCTGCACCGGCGCCAGCGGGGATGCCGAAGGCTGCGGCTTCTCCATCACCAAGATCCCCGCCGGCCGCGCCTTCGAAACCGCCGAAGCCGAGGCCTTCATCCGCGACCGCAAGATCGGGCCGCTGGAAGGTTTTCGCAGCAAGGCCGGCTGGCCCTTCACGGCCGAGATGAAGCTGGTTCACGATACCGAGATCAACAACTGGAAGCTCGAGTTCGACTTCGGCGAAGACGCCAAGGCGGCCGAGGGCGACGGCCTGCCGGTGGACTTCTCGGCCCAGGAGTCGCTGGGCGCCTGCCCCAAGTGCAAGAGCCCTGTCTACGAGCATGGCGCCAGCTTTGTCTGCGAGCGCAGCGTGGGCGCGCATGTCACCTGTGACTTCAAGAGCGGCAAGATCATCCTGCAGCAGCCCGTGGAGCGCGCCGAGATGACGCGCCTGCTGGGCACCGGCAAGACGGCGCTGCTGGAAAACTTCGTCTCCAACAAGACGCGCCGCAAGTTCAAGGCCTTCCTGGCCTGGGACGCCAAGGAGGGCAAGGTCGGGTTCGAGTTCGAGCCGCGCAAACCACGCGCCGCGCCCGCCAAGAAGGCGGCGGCCAAGAAGGCCGCGGCCTGATTCAACTTTCGAGGCCACTTCCATGAAATTGCACCGCCTGCGCACTGCTGCCTTGTCGCTCACCTTGCTGGCCGCCGCCCCTTGGAGCTGGGCGCAGGGCCTGGTCTTTGCGGTGAATGAAGGCGTGACCTACCGCGTGTCAGACGACGAAATCCGCGCGCGCTATGTCGGCATCGCCACCGACCTGGGCAAGATCCTGGGCCAGCCCGTGCGCGTCGAGCCCATCGCCCAGTACCCGGTGTTGCGCAAGGGTCTGACGGACAAGGCCTACGACCTGGCCTTGGTGCACCCGGCGCACATCTCCATCATCGCCATGAAGAGCAGTGGCTACCAATTGGTGGCGGTGACCAAGGGCTTCCAGGAGTACAGGGCGAGCTTCCTGGTGCGCGGCGACACGACGCTCAAGCAACTGTCCGATCTGCGCGGGCGCAAGCTGGGCGCGCCCGATGAAGATTCCATCACCGCCTGGATGGTGCGCGCCACCATGCGCGACGTGCTGGGCGACCCCAAGGCCGTGGCCATGACCTACACGCGCTACCAGGACGCCGTGCCCTTCATGGTGCAGCAGACCTTCACCCAGGCCGCGGCCACGGCCTCCAACGCGGTGGTCAAGAAGTGGGAAGAGGGTGGCGGCAAGGTGCTGGGCCGCTCCAAGGCGGTCCCCATCAAGCATGTGCTGGCCGGCCCCGGCATCAACGCCGCGCAGCTGGAAAAGCTGCGCGCGTATTTCATTGCCCTGGACAGCACCGAGGACGGACGCAAGAAGCTCGAGGCCATCAAGGTCCCGGGCTATGCCCCGTTCGACACCAACGAGCTGCTGGCCCTGGGCACCTGGCTGGGCCTGTGACCAACGGTTGCTGCGTCACCCCAACGCCACACGCCTGGCCCGGCGCCACTTGAGTCCTGCAGGAAATTCGCCATGCAAGTTCGCCCTCTAACGGCCTTTGTCTGCCTGTGGCTGGCCCTGCCCGCAGGGGCGCAGGACGGCACTTTCGCCACGCGGTCGCTCACCCCCGAGACCGCGCTGGTGGCCGCGCGCGCCGCGCTGGAGTCCTGCCGCAAACAGGGCTTCCAGGTGGCCGTGGCCGTGACCGACCGTGCCGGCATCACCCAGGTGCTGCTGCGTGATCGTTTCGCCGGGCCGCACACGGTGGAGGTGGCCACCCACAAGGCCTGGACGGCCGGCAGCTTCAGGACCACCACCACGGCGCTGGCGGCAGAGACCCAAGCAGGCCGCCCCATGAGCGGCCTGCGCGCTTTGCCTCGCGTCCTCGCGGCCGGCGGCGGCCTGGTCATCGAGGGGGGCGGCAACATCTTCGGCGGCATCGGTGTGTCCGGCGCGCCGGGCGGTGATGCCGACGACAGCTGCGCGGCGGCCGGCATCAAGGCCATTGCCGATGCCATCGAGTTCTGAACTGCGGCGCGCCTGACGATGTCTTCCCGACCCCCGATTGACGTGGTGGCCTACATGGCCGAAGTGGGCGCAGCAGCGCGCGCTGCGGCAGCCACGATGGCGGCTTCCTCCACGGCCGCCCGCAACGCCGCCTTGGGCGCATTGGCCGCGCGGCTGCGTGCGGGCGGACCGGAGTTGCAATCCGCCAACCGGCTCGACCTGGAAGCCGCCCTGGCCGCTGGCCTGGCGCCGCCGCTGGTCGACCGGCTGAAGCTCACGCCGTCCATCATCGCCACCGTGGCCGAAGGCTGCGAGCAGATCGCCGCCATGCCCGACCCCATCGGCGAGATCAGCGATCTCAAGCACCGACCCAGCGGCATCGCGGTCGGCCGCATGCGCGTGCCGCTGGGTGTGTTCGGCATGATTTACGAGAGCCGGCCCAACGTGACCATCGAGGCCGCTTCGCTGGCCATCAAGAGCGGCAACGCCTGCATCCTGCGCGGCGGCTCCGAGGCGCTGCATTCCAACCTGGCGCTGTGGCGGCTGGTGCAGGCCGCGCTGGTCGACGCCGGCCTGCCGGCCGATGCGGTGCAACTGGTGCAGACCACCGACCGCGCGGCGGTGGGCGCGCTCATCACCATGCCGCAGTTCGTGGACGTGATCATCCCGCGCGGCGGCAAGGGGTTGATCGAGCGCATCAGCGCCGAGTCGCGCGTGCCCGTCATCAAGCACCTCGACGGAAACTGCCATGTCTATGTCGACAGTGACGTCGACCTGGAGCTCGCCTTGCGCGTCACCGACAACGCCAAGACGCAGAAGTACAGCCCCTGCAACGCCGCCGAATCGCTGCTGGTGCATGCCGCGCAGGCCGCAGCCTTCCTGCCGCGCATGGGTGCCGTGTTCGCGGCCAAGGGCGTGCAGATGCGCGCCTGCCCGCGGGCGCTGGTGCACCTGGCCGGCCTGCATGACGTGGTGGCGGCGCAAGAGTCCGACTGGGGCGAGGAGTACCTGGCGCCCATCATCAGCATCATGGTGGTGGACAGCCTGGACCAGGCCATCGCCCACATCAACCGCCACGGCTCGCACCACACCGACGCCATTCTCACGACGAACCACCCGCATGCCATGCGCTTCCTGCGCGAGGTCGACTCGGCCAGCGTGATGGTCAACACCAGCACGCGCTTTGCCGACGGCTTCGAGTACGGCCTGGGCGCCGAGATCGGCATCAGCACCGACAAGCTGCATGCCCGCGGGCCGGTCGGGCTGGAGGGGCTGACCTCGCTGAAGTGGGTCGTGCTGGGGCAGGGCGAAGTGCGTGCCTGAAGCGCCGGCCGCTGTGCCGAACGGGGGCCTGCGTTGAGCGCCGAGCAACTCGCCGTGCTGGCGCTGGCCGCTGTGCTGGTGTTCTGGATGGTCGGCGCCTACAACCGGCTGGTCGCCCTGCGCAACGCCATTGCCGCGGCCTGGTCTGGCGTGGCCGATACCTTGCACCAGCGCGGCGAGGTCGTCGCCCCATTGTTGTCGGCGCTGCACGGGCCGCTGGCCGCCGAGCAGGGCGCGCTGGATGCCGTGCGCAGCAGCCATGGCCAGGCGCAGGCCGCCGCCGCAGAAATGAAGGCGCATCCGCTGAGCCACGCCGCCGTGGCCGGCTGGCGCAGTGCGGAGTCGGCCCTGGCCGCCGCCGCCAGTCGTGTGCTGTCGCTGCTGGAGCAGCACGCCGAATTGCGCACCACCCCGGCCGTGGCAACGGCCGTGGCGACATGGCACCTGGCGGAATCGCGCCTGGTCTATGGCTGCCAGGTCTTTGACGCTGCTGTGGTGGCCTACAACGAAGCCACCGCGCAGTTGCCCACGCGGTGGCTGTTGCGGCTGTTTGGCTTTGCGCCGGCGGCCCGGCTCAAGGGCTGAGCCGGCCCGGTCCTGCGCAAGCTGGCGCCTACGACGCCGGGCAGCCCTGGCCCAGTTGCTGGATCAAGCCGCGAAGCGTGCGCGTGTTGCCCGTGGCCTCGTCCACCGGGTGGAAGACGTTCTTGGTGTGGGTGCAGCCATAGGTCGTGGCTGCCACCACCGCAGGCGTCAACACATCGTCGCCGGCGGGCTTGGTGCCGGCCTTGACCCAGGCCACCATGTCGTCAAAGGCGGTCTGCATTTCGGCGTCGGTGAAGTCGCAATGCGTGGCACCGCGTATCGCGCGCTGCACCACGCGGTCGGCCCGCACCGCGCCGTTGGCCACCAGGCGGTTGCGGTAGATCTGCTGCATGCTGAAAGGCACGAACAGGTCGCCCAGCGTGTGGATGCTGACCATGGGCGCATAGGGCTTGCCCGCGGCCACCGGCACCCAGCGCAGGCCGTCGCGGCGCAGGCGGTTCCATTCAGCGTCAGACGCGATCTTGGGCACGCCCGCGTTCAGCGCGGCGCTGGTGGCGGCGTCGCCATCGATGACGTAGGTGATGCCACGCGTGTCGATGTTGTAGCGGGTCAGGATGCCGGTGAGCGTGCCGTCCACGCCCAGGTTGCCGTAGGTGCCGCCGACATAACTGCCGCCGTAGGACAGGCCAATGTCGAACAGCGGTCGGTTCCCTCCAGTGACCGTGCGGATCACCCCAGCGTACTGCGCGCCCGCCGTGCCGCGTGGCGTGAAGCCCGTGGTCGGAAAGTTGTTGAACAGCGCCTGGTGCGAGGGCAGCCGGGTGGAGTTGGGGTTCACGTCGGCGCCCAGCAACGACTGGAAGCGCTGGCGTGCCGTCACACCGGCCGGGAACGCCGCGCCCACGCCCGACAGCTGCAGCGCTGCCAGGCCCATCGCGCCGAAGCCGTTGAAGAGTTCGGCGTCGCCCATCACGCCGCACATCGGCACCGCGCCGGCGTAGCGCACGCGGTTGACGGCCGTGGCCAGCGTTTCTTCTTCCATCGCCGCGGCGGTGATGTGCCCGCCCATCGAGTGGCCCATGATGTAGATGCGGCTGGGCGCGGCGCGACCGGTGATGGTTGCGAAGGCCAGTGCCAGCTTGTTGGTGTCCTCGACGCCAGAGCGCACGTCATACGAGTTCTTGCTGAAGCCCGAGGCCGCCCAGGCGTAGCCGTTGCGCACCAGGTGGCGCCGGATGGCGGCGTTGTTGCCGGCCAGCACCGCCCCTTCACCGGGGTAGCCGTGGGCGTACATCACGAGTTCGCCGTTCCAGTTGGCGGGTATCTCGATGCGGTAGGCGGCAAAGGGGCTGCGCGGGTTGTTGTCGTAGGACGCCAGACGGCCGGCGAGGCGCTGCGTGGTCGTCACGTCGACACCGTCGCCGGCCGCCACCGGCAAGGCGGCGAAGGTGGTGGCCGAAAAGTCGGCGGCGTTGACGGTGAAGGTCTTGGCGTTCTGGCCGCGCGCTTCCTCGGCGGGCAGGGCGGCGGCAAGCGAGGTGCCGGCCGCGGCCGCGTTGGTCAGCGTGGTGAGCGTGGACGAGGCACTGGCCAGCGCCACGCCCAGGGCGTCCAGCGCGCGGTCGTCGTCGTCGCCGATGGCGAACACGCCGGTCATGGGGTTGACGCTGAAAGTCCAGCCCATCAGCCGGTTGGCGTCGCCGGCCACGGCCGTGGTGGCTGCGGCGATGTTGTTGTTCGCGCTGTTCAGCGCCGCGGCGCTGATGTTGGCGAAGGCCGTGCCCGGGCTGGCGCCCAGCGCACGTGCCACGACCAGGCTGCTTAGCGGCGTGATGTTGACCCGGCCGGCCGTGGTGGTGAAGCCATGCAGCTTGCCCATCGTGCCGCCGGCGTCGACTTCCAGCATGCAGGGCATGCCGCGTCCGCTCAGCTCGAAGCGGAAGGCGCCACGGCTGTCGGTGGTGGCGGTGGCTGCGTCGCCTGCCGCGCACTTGATGGTCACGACCTTGTTGGCCACGGCCGCGCCGGTGGCGGCCAGGCCGTCGATGGTGATGGGCGGCAGGCGCGGGCCGTCGT
>JANNWL010000136.1:0-11977 GCA_031414735.1 Burkholderiales bacterium
GATGCCTGACTGGATGATTTACGCCGCGCTGCTGCTGCTGGCGTTGAACCTGCTGCTTGTTTTGTGGGTGGCGCTGCGGCGTCCGGATGACCGCGCTGCCACCGCCGCCACGGCCCGGCTGGAGCGCGAATTGCGCGACGAGTTGGGGCGCCAAGGGCTGGGCACGCGCGCCGACCTGGCCACCTTTCAACAAATGCTGTTGGCGCAAAGCGGCGACGTGGCGCGCACGCAGAACGAGCAGATCGATTCCTTTCGCGGTCAGCTGGCCGCCACCCAGCAGGCCGTGGGCGACGCGCTGGTGCAAGGCACGCAGGCGGCCGCCGCCCAATCGCAGGCCTCGCGCGAATCGCAGGACGCCGCCCTGCGCCGCTTCGGTGACGCCATCACCGAGCAGCTGCGCTTGCTGTCCGAAGCCAACGAGCGCCGCCAGGGCGAGATGCGCCAGGCCGTCGAGGCGCGGCTGCTGGCCCTGCAGGAAGGCAACGAGAAGAAGCTCGAGCAGATGCGCGCCACGGTCGACGAGAAGCTGCACGCCACGCTGGAACAGCGCCTGGGAGAAAGCTTCAAGCAGGTGGCGGACCGGCTGGAGCAGGTGCACAAGGGCCTGGGCGAGATGCAGGGCCTGGCGCGCGACGTGGGCTCGTTGCAGCGCGTGCTGAGCAACGTCAAGACGCGTGGCATCTTTGGCGAGGTGCAATTGGCCGGGCTGTTGGAACAGGTGTTCACGACCGAGCAGTACGCCGTGAACGTGGCCCCCGTGCCGGGCAGCACCGAACGCGTGGAGTTTGCGATTCGCCTGCCCGGCCAGCGGCGCGACGACGACATCGGCGCGGCGCCGCTGTGGCTGCCCATCGACGCCAAGTTCCCGCGCGAGGACTACGAACGCCTGCTCGACGCGCAGGAGCGCGCCGATCCGGTGGCGGCCGAGGTGGCGGCCAAGGCCATCGAAACGCGGCTCCGGCTGGAGGCCAGAAGCATCCGCGACAAGTACGTGGCGCCGCCGTACACCACCGACTTCGCGATCCTCTTCGTGCCGACTGAAGGGCTGTACGCCGAGGCGCTGCGCCGGCCGGGTCTGATGGAGGCGCTGCAACGCGAGTTCAAGGTCATGCTGACGGGCCCCACCACGCTGCTGGCCACGCTGACCAGCCTTCAGATGGGCTTTCGCACCCTGGCGCTCGAAAAACGCTCTGCCGAAGTCTGGGAGGTGCTGGGCGCGGTGAAGACCGAGTTCGGCAAGTTCGGCGACGTGCTGGCAAAGACCAAGAAGAAGCTCTTGGAGGCCAGCGACACCATAGACGCCGCGCAGACGCGCACCAACGTCATGACGCGGCGGCTGAAGTCCGTCGAAGCCATGCCCGAGCCCCGCGTGGCGCAGCTGCTGCCGGGCCTGGCCGCCGGCAGCGAGGACGAGCCTGCGGAAGACCCGGCATGAGTGAGGCCGCGGCCGCGGCACCGCAGCGTGCCGGGCAGGTGCTGCTGGCCCTGATCGTCGGACAGCTGGGTCTGCACTCGGCCATGGCGGGTTTGCGCATGGCATCGACCCTGCAGGCCCTGCGCGAGGGCTACAGCCCCTGGGCCGTGGGTCTGCTGCTGGCCCTCTTTGCGGCAGCGCCCGTGGTGCTGGCGTTGCACTCGGGCCGCCTCGCCGACCGGCTGGGGTACCACCGGCCGGTGCACTGGGCAGCGGCCCTGGTGGGCGGTGGCATGCTGCTGGCGCTGGGCTCGACGCAGATCGGCGGTGCGCTGCACTTTGCTCTGCTGTGTGGCGCCGCCGCGTTGACTGGCGCCGGCGCCAACATGGGCATGATCGTGATCCAGCGCACCGCCGGCGTTGCCGCCAGCAACACCACCGAGCGCGTGCGTGTGTTCAGCTGGCTGGGCGTGGCGCCGTCTTTCGCCAACGTGCTGGGACCCGTGTCGGCCGGCTTCCTGATCGACGCGCAGGGCTTCACGGCCGCCTACTTTCTGCTGTGCTGTCTGCCGCTGGCCACGCTGTGGTCAGCGCGTTATGTGCCGCGCCTGGCGCCGCCCGCCCCTCTGCTACGCGGGCCAGGGCGCACGGCGTGGGACCTGCTGGCGGCTCCAGGCATGAAGCGGCTGCTGGTCATCAACTGGCTGCTGTCGATGTGTTGGGACGTGCACAGCTTTGCCGTGCCGATCCTCGGCCACGAGCGCGGCTTTGCGGCCAGCACCATCGGTCTGATCCTGGGCGCCTTCACCCTCACCGTCAGCCTGGTGCGGCTGCTGATCCCCTTCATGGCCCACCGCATGCACCAGGCCCCGGTGCTGGCAGCGGCCATGCTGGGCACGGCGGGCGTGTTCGCGCTGTACCCGCTGGCGGGGCAGGCCTGGCAGATGGTGGGCTGCGCCGTGCTGCTCGGGCTGACACTGGGCTGCGTGCAGCCGATGATCATGAGCAGGTTGCACGACATCACACCCGACGGTCGCCACGGTGAATCGCTGGCCTTCCGTTCCATGGCCATCAATGCCACCAGCACCGTCATGCCACTCGTTTTCGGTGCCGCAGGTGCCGTGGTGGGTGCCGCAGCGCTGTTCTGGGCGGTGGGCGGCGCCGTGGGGGCTGGTGCCTGGCTCGCGCGGCGCCGCCTCGCGCCCGCAGCTTAGAAGCGCACGCCGCCCGGGCTGACAGGCTCGATGGCGCGTGTGTCCGCCAGCGGGGTGGGCGGGCGCGAAGGCAGGGTCGGTACGGGCACCCGTTCGGCCAAGGGGGACGCCGGCGCCGCCTGCCAGCCCCGCGGCAGGCGTGATTCGCGCGGGTAACCGGCGGCGTCCAAGTAGGCCGTCCAGTCGGTTTCCGACAGGCCGCGCACTGGCTGCGCGCCTATCGTCAGCGAGGGCACGGTGCGCCCGCCCGACAGGCGTTCAAGCATCAGGGCATCTTCTTCGCTGACGATGCGCCGCTCGGTGTAGGGCACGCCGCGTTGGGCGAGCAGGCGGCGGCCGTTGTCGCAGGGCGTGCAGTCGGCCGAGGTGTAAAGCACCACGGGATAGCGCTGCGCAGCTTGGCGCAGGTCGAGCGGGAAGGCGACGTCGGGCTGCCCGGTGGGCGTGCTGCCTTTGCCCATCGACGTGATGCGCGCCGTGGTGGCGGACGGGGGGCGGTCGGTGTAGGTGATGCTGCCATCGGGCTGCACCACCTTGTATTGGGCCCAGGCCGGCAGCGCGGGGGCGCACAGGGCCAGGGACAGCAACAAACTGCGGTGCAGGGTGGGAAGTGTCATCTTGTGCACAGGTGCCAGGAGTTCCTTGCGTTGCGCCCGCTCCGGCGCCAAACCTTGAATCTATCCCACCTGCGCATCCGGCTCAAGCCAGACCTTGATGGCGCAGCAAGGCATCGAGGCGGGGTTCACGCCCCCGGAAGGCGACAAAGCTGTCCATGGCGGGGCGGCTGCCGCCGACTTCCAGCACCTCCTCCCGCCAACGCCGGCCCGTGTCGGGGTCGAAGACGCCAGCTTCTTCGAAGGCGCTGTAGGCGTCTGCCGACAGCACCTCGGCCCAGGCGTAGCCGTAGTAGCCGGCCGCGTAACCGCCGTCAAACAGATGTGTGAAAGTGTGCGGGTAGCGCAGGAAGGGCGCTGCGGGAACCAACGAAACTTCGGCGTTGACCGCTTCGGCCAGCGCCTGCGCGTGCGCGGCCTGTTCGGTTTCCAGGTGCAGGCGCATGTCGAAGATGGCGTACTCGCAGTGCCGCAGCATGCGCAACCCATTCTGGAAGTTTCGGGCAGCCTGCATGCGCTCGAACAGCTCGCATGGCAGGGCAATTCCGGTGTCGACGTGGCAGGTCAGGCGCTTGAGCACGTCCCGCTCCCAGCAGAAGTTCTCCATGAACTGGCTGGGCAGCTCGGCGGCGTCCCACTCGACGCCGGCAATGCCGGCCACGGCCAGCTCGTCCACCCGCGTCAGCATGTGGTGAAGGCCATGGCCGAACTCGTGGAACAGGGTGATGACGTCGTCGTGCGTCAGCAGTGCGGGTTGCCCGCCCACCGGCTGCGCAAAATTGCACACCAGGTGGGCGACGGGCAGTTGCAAGTCGCCGCCGGGCCGCAGCCAGCGCTGGCGCGCGTCGTCCATCCACGCGCCCGAGCCCTTGCCGGGCCGGGCATGCAGGTCCAGATAAAACGCCGCCACCGCCTGGCCGCCGCGGTGCACGCGGAAGAAACGAACGCTGTCGTGCCAGCAAGAGGCCTGGTCTTCTCGGACGGTCACACCGAGCAGCGTTTCGATCAGGCCGAACAGGCCTCCGAGCACGCGCGGCGCCGTGAAGTAGGCCTTGACCTCGACGCTGCTGAAGGCGTAACGCGACTGCTTCAGGCGCTCGCTGGCGAAGGCGCGGTCCCAGGGCTCCAGGCTGTTCAGTCCCAGCTCCTTGACGGCAAAGCCCTCAAGTTCGGCGAGCTCGGCCAGGGCATGGGGCCGCGCACGGTGCGCCAGGTCGCGCAGGAACTGCAGCACCTCGTCGGGTGACTTCGCCATCTTGGGTACCAGCGACAAATGGGCATAGCTCGGCAGGCCCAGCAGCGCGGCCTCTTCCTGCCGCAGCGCCATCAGTTCGGCGATCAGTCCGGTGTTGTCGAGCCCGGGCGCGCCGTACTCACTGGCCCGGGTCGACTGGGCGCGAAAGAGCTGCGCGCGCAGTTCGCGGTTGGCAGCGAACTGCATCACCGGGCCGTAGCAGGGGTGTTGCAGCGTCAGCCGGCAGCCCGCACGGCCGGCCGCCGAAGCGCCGTCGCGGGCGGCCTGCACCACATCGGCAGGCACGCCTGCAAGAGCTTCTTCGCCGACGAACAACTCAAAGGCGTCGGTGGCGTCCAGCACATGGTCGCCGAACTGCTGCGACAAGGCGCCCGCACGGTCCTGGACGGCGGCAAAGCGCTCGCGCGCCGCGCCGCGCAGGTCGGCACCGCCAAGCACGAAGTCGCGCAGGGCGTCTGCCACGGCCTTGCGCCGGGCGGGGCTGAGTGATGCCGCCTCGGGACTGGCCGCGATGGCCCGGTACTTGGCGTACAGGCGATCATCGGCGCCCAGGCGTGTGTAGAAGTCGATCACGCGGGGAAGGTTGTGTGCGTGGACTGCGCGCAATTCGGGCGTGTCGGCCACCGACTGCAGAAAGCTCACCTGGCCCCACACGTAGCGCAGCCGCTCGACGGCGGTGTCCAGCACGGCGGCCAGGGTGTCGTAATCGGCAGCAGTCTCCGGGCTGACGGCACGCTCCAGCGCCGCGTCGGCCGCGGTCAGCACCTCGTCAAGCGCCGGGGTGACGTGCTCGGGGCGAATGTCGGCGTAGGCCGGCAGTTCCACATCCAGCAAGAGCGGGTTCATGACGCGCTCGCCTCTGCAGCGGTCACTGCGTTGACGAGCAACATGGTGATGGTCATCGGCCCCACCCCGCCTGGCACCGGGGTGATCCATCCGGCGACCTCGCGCACGCCGGCAAAGTCGACGTCGCCGCACAACTTGCCGTGCTCGTTGCGGTTCATGCCCACGTCGATGACGATGGCCCCGGGTTTGACCATGTGGGCGGTTAGGGTGTTGCGTCGGCCCACGGCGACCACCACCACATCGGCCTGGCGCGTGTGCAGTGCCAGGTCGGGCGTGGCGCTGTGGCACACGGTGACCGTGGCGTTGGCCTGCAACAGCAGCAGGGCCAGGGGTTTGCCCACGGTGTTGCTGCGGCCGATGACGACCGCGTGTCTGCCTCGCAGGGGCTGGCCGGTGCTCTCGATGAGCTTCATGCAGCCGCCGGGCGTGGCGGGGCGCAGCCCGGGCAGCCCCGTCGTCAGCGCGCCGGCGGAATGCACCGAGAAGCCATCGACGTCCTTGTGCGTGGCGATGGCCTCGATGACCTTGTTCGGGTCGATGTGTGGGGGCAGCGGCATCTGCACCAGGATGCCGTGGATGGCGGGGTCGGCATTCAGCGCGGCAACCCGGGACAGCAGCGCGGCTTCGCTCAGGTCGGCGCCGTACCGCTCCAGCACCGAGTGCAGCCCGTGCTCGGCGCATGCCTTGACCTTGTTACGCACGTAGACGGCACTGGCGGGGTCGTCGCCGACCAGAATCACGGCCAGCCCGGGGCGTCGGCCTGCGGCGGTCAGCAGCGCGGCGCGCTGGCCCACCTGGGCCCGGATCTGTTGCGACAGCGCGAGGCCGTCGATGAGTTGTGCGGTCATGGTTGGCAGCGCAATTGAAAGAGGCCGCATCGCGGCGGCCCCTGGGTTTGTCGGCAAGCGTCTCGTCAGGCCTTGCTCTGGGCGCCGAGAGCAATCTTCAGCAGGTCGGCCACCGTGTTGGCGTTGAGCTTTTCCATGATGTTGGCGCGGTGCGCCTCCACCGTCTTGATGCTGATGCCGAGGTCGTCGGCGATCTGCTTGTTGAGCCGGCCGGCCACGATGCGTTCCAGCACCTGGGCTTCGCGGGTGGTCAACCGCGACAGCAGGGCGTCGCGGCTGGCTTGTTCCTGGTGCTGGCTGAAGGCTGCGCGGGCCTGCTCGAGCATGCGCTCGACGAGTCCGAGCAGTTCCTCTTCCTTGAACGGCTTCTCGATGAAGTCCATCGCCCCTTTCTTCATCGTCGTCACAGCCATGGGCACGTCGCCGTGGCCGGTGATGAAGACGATGGGCAGGGGACTCTTGCGCTCGCGCAGGCGGTCTTGCAGTTCCAGACCGCTCATGCCGTCCATGCGAATGTCTGCAATGAGGCAAGCGACTTCTCGCGGGTCGAAGCGGGAAAGGAACGACTCGGCCGAGTCGAAACACTTCACGCGGTAGTCCTTGCCCTCGAGCAGCCACTGCAATGAATCACGCACCGCCTCATCGTCGTCGACGACGTACACAGTGCCTTTCTTGGGAATCAAGCTCATTCGGAAACCGCCGTGGGATGCAGGGGAAGATCGGCCTCTAAGTGGGCGGGGGAAATGTCGGCCCGCAGCGTCAGATCAACCGGCACGGTGAACGAAAATCTACAGCCCACCGGAGTGCTTCCATTGTAAAGGTTCTCAGCGCGCATCCTGCCGCGGTGGCTCTCGACGATGGAGCGGCACAGACTCAGCCCGATGCCCAGTCCTTCGGCCTTGGTCGAGAAAAAGGCTTCGTAGAGCCGGGCCTTGACTTCGTCTTTCAAGCCCGGGCCCATGTCGGTGACGCTGAACTCGATGACGCCGCCTTCCTCAGGCATGTGGCGGGGCACCACGCGCAGTTCGATGTGGCGGCGCGGCGGTGGCAGTTGGGCGCTGTCGATGGCCTCGGCAGCGTTCTTGAGCAGGTTCAGCACCACCTGCTCGATGAGGATCGGGTCGACCACGATGGTCGGCAGCCGCTGCGCCACGTAGGTGTGGATGGCCACGTTGCGCCGGCGCAGTTCGATGCCGGCCAGCTCGACCGCGTCGTCGATGATCTGGCGCGCTTGCGCCGGCTGGCACTGCGGCTCGCTGCGCTTCACGAAGGCCCGTATGCGCCGGATGATCAACCCGGCGCGTTCGGCCTGCCTTGCGGTTTTCTGCAAGGCCGCCACCAGGTCGTCGCGGCTGATCGAGTCGGCAGTGACGCGCGACACCATGCCGTTGCAGTAGTTGGTAATGGCCGTGAGCGGCTGGTTCAGCTCATGCGCTACCGAGGACGCCATCTCGCCCATGGTCACCAGCCGGCTGGTGACCTGGGCTTTTTCGGCCTGGGCGGCGGCTTGTTCCTCGGCGCGCAGGCGGGCCGTGATGTCGGTGGCAATCAGCATCTGTGCGAGCCGGCCATCGGTCCACTGCAGATAGCGCGAGCGCACGTCGAACCATTTCTGCAACGACTCGACGAACACCTCGCGCGGGTGGACACCGGCTTCGGTGAGCTCTTCTGTGGGCAGGCCGGACAGCGCGTCGACCTCGTCGTCGCGTTCGGCTTTGTAGGTTTCGCCCGCGACACCGCCTGCCAGCAGTTGGTGGCCCTTGGCGTCTGCGCCAAACCAAAGCCGGTAGCTGCGGTTGACGAACAACAGCTCGCCTTGCTGCACCGACAACACCGACACCGAGGCATCCAGCCCCTCCAGCACCGTGGTGAAGCGCTCGTGGCTGGCCGAGAGTTGGTCGCGGATGCGCTTGGCCTCGGTGATGTTCGTCATGCTGGTCATCCAGCCGGTCTGCTGACCCTTGGGGTCGATCAGCGGCGAGACGTACATGCGTGCATCGAACTGCGTGCGGTCTTTGCGCATGACCTTGACCTCGATGCCGCCACTGGGGCTTCGCCCCTGAAGTTCCTGCTGCAGCAGCCGACTGTTCTCTTCAACGCGCTCAGCTGGCCAGTAGGGGTAGGGCGGCATGCGGCCGACCAGCTCGGGGGTGGAAAAGCCGGTCATCTGGCTGAAGGCGGCGTTGACATAGCTGATGCGGCCTTCCAGGTCCATGGCGCGCATGCCCGTGGGCATGGAGTTTTCCATCGCGCGGCGAAAATTCGTCTCCTGCACCAGCGCGCCCTGGATCTGCGAGCGCCGCCGCACGTGGCGCCAGGTGCCCAGCAGCATCCACACCGTGAGTACCGACAGGGCCACCACCATCCAGAACAGCGTGTTGCTGATCAACCCGATGGAGGTGCGCCAGCCCTGGCCACGCAGCATCAGGCCGTTGAAGGCCGGCGTCAGTGGCGCGTCGCTGACGATGGGGGCGCGAACGCCGGGCTGCCCTGGCAAGGCTGTGACGGTGGACGACAGCACGGCCTGCGATTCATCGACGATCGAGATGACATGGCGTTGCGCCACGTCGGCGGGAACGAAGTGGCGCACCAGCGCCTGGACCGAGTACTCGGCGATGAGCGCGCCCGAAAAGGCCCCGCGGTCCATGAGCGGGACGTGCAGCTGAAACACCGGCTTGCCCGCGCCATCGACGAAAGCGCGGGAGTAGGCAGGTATGCGGCTCTTGCGGGCAGCGACAAAGGCGATCTCGGGCTCGCCGGCCTGGATTTCGGAGGGCAGGGCGGGCAGCGGCGGGTCCCCCGCGACGCTGCCGCTGTGGGACTCCGCCCAGTGGCTGGCCTGCGTGGTGCGCCGCGCGTCGACCCAGGTCAAGTGGGTGATTTCGGGGCGCTCGCGTGCAAAGGCTGCGGCTTGCGCACCGAAGGCGCGGGCGTCAGCTTCTCGCGGTGCCACCAAATCGCGCGCCATGCGAATCAGCGTTTCCTGGTTCTGTATCAGCCGCAGTCCGATCTGCTGCTGGGTGAGTTCGGTATCACGTTTCACCGACTCCGTCTCACGCTCGATTTCCTCATTGCGCAGGTACCAGAAGGCAGAAATGATCGCCGCCAGGAACAACAGCACCGACAGCAACGGCCCCAGCGTTGCAAACCGGTCTTGCCGTGCCGGCGATTGCTTCCGCCACCACTGTCCGAACAATTTGCGTGCTGCGGCCTGTGGTTGGGCCGTCAGTGGCGGTCGGTTCGGGGGCTTGGGCATCGGTGGATTATCCAATCGGGTGCCAAACGGCCCGGGCGCTCATATTTTCATATTACGGAAGTGATAGCCACTATTTGGAATTTCGCCATCTTGTGGGACACTCCCGGCCAAATCCGGAATCCGCACCCTTCCAAGGAGACAAACCATGTCCGCCATGCCCGAGTCGTTTCACGGCGCCGCCGCCAACGACACAGATGCCCAGGAAACCCGTGAATGGCTGGACGCACTGTCCGCCGTGATCGCGCAGGAAGGTCCGCAGCGCGCGCACTTCCTGCTCGAACACCTGCTGGAACATGGCCGGCAGAACAGCATCGACCTGCCGTTTTCTGCCAACACGGGCTACGTCAACAGCATCGAGCCCGGGCTCGAGGAACGCAGTCCCGGCAACCTGGAACTCGAGGGCCGGCTGCGTGCCTACATGCGCTGGAACGCCATGGCCATGGTGGTCAAGGCCAACCGCCTGAAACCCGACGACGGTGGTGACCTGGGCGGCCACATCAGTTCCTTCGCGTCGCTGGCGCACATGTTTGCCGCCGGCTTCAACCACTTCTGGCATGCCGAAAGTGAGGGCCACGGGGGCGACTGCCTGTACATCCAGGGCCACAGTGCGCCGGGCATCTATGCCCGCGCCTTCATGGAAGGGCGGCTGACCGAAGAGCAGCTGCTCAACTTTCGCCAGGAAGGCGCAGGCAAGGGCTTGTCGAGCTACCCGCACCCCAAGCTCATGCCGGAGTTCTGGCAGTTCCCCACTGTGAGCATGGGCCTGGGCCCGCTGATGGCGATCTACCAGGCGCGCTTTCTGAAGTACCTGCATGCCCGCGGCATTGCCGATACAGCCAACCGCAAGGTCTGGGTGTTCTGCGGCGACGGCGAGATGGACGAGCCCGAGAGCCTGGGCGCCATCGGCCTGGCGGCGCGCGAAAAGCTCGACAACCTGATCTTCGTCGTCAACTGCAACCTGCAGCGCCTGGACGGCCCGGTGCGCGGCAACGGCAAGATCATCCAGGAGCTGGAAGGCGAGTTCCGCGGCGCGGGCTGGAACGTCATCAAGCTGATCTGGGGCAGCAACTGGGACCCGCTGCTGGCGCGCGACAAGGACGGGGCGCTGCGCAAGATCATGATGGACACGCTGGACGGCGACTACCAGGCCTTCAAGGCCAATGACGGCGCCTTCGTGCGTAAACACTTTTTCGGTCGTGACCCGCGCACGCTGGAGATGGTCGCCAAGATGAGCGACGACGACATCTGGAACCTGCGCCGCGGCGGCCACGACGCCGGCAAGGTGTATGCCGCGTTCCACAAGGCGACGAACACCGTGGGCCAGCCGACGGTGCTGCTGGTGAAGACCGTTAAGGGCTGGGGCATGGGCAGCGCCGGCGAAGGCAAGAACACCGCGCACCAGACCAAGAAGCTCAGCGACGACGACATCCGCCACATGCGCGACCGCTTCAACCTGCCGATTCCGGACAGCGAACTGGCCAACGTGCCCTTCTACAAGCCCAGCGACGACACGCCGGAAATGAAGTACCTGCACGAGCGCCGCGCAGCGCTCGGCGGCTACCTGCCCAAGCGACGCGCCAAGGCCGACGAGAGCTTCACCGTGCCCTCGCTGGATACCTTCAAGGCCGTGCTGGACGCCACCGCCGACGGCCGCGAGATCAGCACCACGCAGGCCTATGTGCGCTTCCTGACGCAGCTGCTGCGCGACCAGGCCCTGGGCCCGCGCGTGGTGCCGATCCTGGTCGACGAGGCGCGCACCTTCGGCATGGAAGGCCTGTTCCGCCAGATCGGCATCTACAACCCCGAGGGCCAGAAGTACACGCCGGTCGACAAGGACCAGGTGATGTACTACCGCGAGGCGGTGAACGGGCAGATCCTGCAGGAAGGCATCAACGAACCCGGCGGCATGAGCAGCTGGATCGCCGCGGCCACCAGCTACAGCACCAACAACCGCATCATGGTGCCGTTCTACGTGTACTACTCGATGTTCGGCTTCCAGCGCATCGGCGACCTGGCCTGGGCTGCCGGTGACATGCAGGCGCGCGGCTTCCTGCTCGGCGGCACCAGCGGGCGCACCACGCTCAACGGCGAGGGTCTGCAGCACGAGGACGGCCACAGCCACATCCTGGCCGGCACCATCCCCAACTGCGTCAGCTACGACCCCACCTTCGCGCACGAGGTCGGCGTCATCCTGCACCACGGCCTGAAGCGCATGGTCGAGCGGCAGGAGAACGTGTACTTCTACGTCACGCTGCTGAACGAGAACTACCCGAAGCCCGGGCTGAAGCCGGGCACGGAAGAGCAGATCATCAAGGGCATGTACCTGCTCGAAGAAGGGGCCAACGGGCTACCGAAGGGCCCCTCCGGCTCCGCACCCCGAGTCAACCTGCTGGGCAGCGGCACCATCCTGCGCGAAAGCCAGGCCGCCAAGAAGTTGCTCGAAGCCGACTGGGGCGTGGCCGCCAACGTGTGGAGCTGCCCGAGCTTCAACGAACTGGCGCGCGATGGCCAGGACTGCGAGCGCTGGAAC
>JANNWL010000137.1:0-11086 GCA_031414735.1 Burkholderiales bacterium
CATGACCTTTTCAGAAGGGGTCAGTGCTTCAATGTAGGCGGGACGCGAGAAAATGCGCTCGGCGTACTTCAACAAGGGCACAGCGTTCTTCGACAAGTCGATGCCGTAGTAGTCCAGGCGCCACAGCAGCGGGGCGATGGCCACGTCGAGCATCGAGAAGTCGTCGCCCAGCATGAACTTGTTCTTCAGGAAGATCGGCGCCAATTGGGTCAGCCGGTCGCGGATTTGTTCGCGGGCCTTTTCGAGCTGGCGCTCGTTGGCCTTCACGCCACGACCTTCGAGCAGGTTGACGTTGCTGAACAGCTCTTTCTCGAAGTTGAACAGGAACAGCCGGACCCGCGCGCGTGCCACCGGGTCGCCCGGCATCAGCTGGGGGTGCGGAAAGCGCTCGTCTATGTACTCGTTGATGATGTGGCTCTCGTACAGGATGAGGTCGCGCTCCACCAGGATGGGCACCTCGTTGTACGGATTCATCAGCGCGATGTCTTCGGGCTTGGCGAAGATATCGACATCCCGGATCTCGAAGTCCATGCCCTTTTCGAACAGCACGAATCGGCAGCGGTGCGAATAGGGGCAGGTCGTTCCGGAATAAAGCACCATCATGGCGTCGAGCCCTCGGTCAACATGGGGCACCTGGCCCCGTCAATGAAAGAAGCGCAGTGGCCACCTTGGCAGCCACCGCGCTGTGGTACCAACCCCCGCGGGCTGGCTTGATAGAACTATTTGATATCTTTCCAGAACGAGGCGTTCAAGCGCCAGGCGATGACCGTGAACACGGCAAGGAACAGCAGCACGAAGACGCCCATCCGGGTCCGGGAAGTCTGGTTCGGTTCCGACATCCACTGCAGGTAAGCCACCAAGTCAGCCACCGCCAGGTTGTAGTCCGCAGCGGTCATGGTTCCCGGCGTGATCTGCTCAAACGCCTTGAATACTTGCAGTTTGATCTTCGGGTCGTGCGGGTCCTGGCGCTCTTCGAAAACGGCACGCTGCTGGCCCTGCAGTTCCCAAAGTGCATGCGGCATGCCCACGTTGGGGTAGGCCAGGTTGTTCCAGCCCGTGGCCTTGCTGTCGTCGCGATAGTAAGTCCGCAGATAGGTGTAGATGTAGTCCGCCCCACTGCCCTGACCAGCCGCTGAGCGCGAACGGGCAATCAACGACAGGTCGGGCGGGAGACCGCCGAACCATGCCTTGGCGTCCTTGGCGTCCATGGCCACCTTCATCGTGTCGCCCACTCTGGCGCCGGTGAAGACCAGGTTGTCCTTGATTTGCTGCTCGGTGAGGCCGATGTCGCGCAAACGGTTGTAGCGCATGTAGGCTGCCTCGTGGCAGTTCAGGCAGTGGTTCGCGAACAGTTTGGCGCCGTTCTGCAATGCCGCCATGTCGGTAATGCGCTCGGTCGGGAACTTGTCCCAGGCCACGCCACCACCGGCAGCCTGCGCTCCGGACCACAAAGACAGGCTGGCCAGCAGGGAAAGAAACAGTTTCTTCATGAAGATCATTTGCTCCGCCGCTCGCTCAGTGGGCCTGAAAAACGACCCGGTCAGGAACGGGTTTGAACTCGCCGAGACGGCTCCACCACGGCATCAGCAGAAAGAAGCCAAAGTAGAACAAAGTACCCGCCTGCGAGACCAGCGTGCCAATGTCCGACGGCGGCTTGATGCCGAGATAACCGAGGACGAAGAAGTTGACGACGAACACGCCATACAGCACGCGAACCCAACTCGGTCTGTAGCGGATGGACTTGACCGGCGAACGGTCCAGCCAAGGCAGCGGGAACAGCACCAGCACTGCTGCACCCATCACAACCACACCCCAGAACTTGGCATCGAAGACCTTCAAAGCCACCACACCAACGGCGGCCACGACCAGCACGGCCAGCTTCCACTTGCCAGCCAGTCCGCCTTTGAGCACCGCCAGCACCGCTGCCAGCGCGAGCAACACGGCGAATACGTTCACCATGGGGTCGGTCACCGCGCGAAGCATCGAATAGTAGGGCGTGAAGTACCACACCGGCGCAATGTGCAGCGGCGTCTTCAGCGGGTCGGCCGGGATGAAGTTGTTGAACTCCAGAAAATAACCGCCGCCCTCGGGCATGAAGAACACGACTGCGGTGAAGAGCATCAGGAAGACACTCACGCCCAAGATGTCGTGCACCGTGTAGTAGGGGTGAAAGGGAATGCCGTCGAGCGGAATGCCGGTCTTGGGGTCTTTCTTGGCCTTGATCTCGACGCCGTCGGGGTTGTTGGAACCCACCTCGTGCAACGCAATGATGTGAGCCACCACCAGCCCCAGCAACACGAGCGGTACGGCGATGACGTGGAAGCTGAAGAACCGGTTCAATGTCGCGTCGCCCACCACGTAGTCGCCGCGGATCAGCAGGGCCAGGTCAGCGCCGACAAACGGGATCGCCGCAAACAGGTTGATGATGACCTGGGCACCCCAGTAGCTCATCTGGCCCCAAGGCAGCAGATAGCCCATGAAGGCCTCGGCCATCAGGCACAGGAAAATGGCGCAGCCGAAGATCCAGATCAATTCGCGCGGCCGCTGATAACTGCCGTAGAGCATGCCGCGCCACATGTGCAGGTAGACGATGACGAAGAAGGCACTTGCACCCGTGCTGTGCATGTAACGAACCAGCCAGCCCCAGGGCACGTCACGCATGATGTACTCGACCGAGGCAAAGGCCAGGGCGGCGTCGGGCTTGTAATGCATCGTCAGGAAAATGCCCGTGACGATCTGGATGACCAGCACCAACATCGCCAAGGCACCGAAGAAGTACCAGAAATTGAAATTCTTCGGGGCGTAATACTCTGAAAGATGTTCTTTATAGAGCTTGGACGCGGGGAAGCGGTTGTCCACCCATGTCATCGCCTGCTCGGCGGCAGAAGCACCCGCGGGTGCCTGCTTGAATTCAGCCATTGTCTTGACCTCGATCTGTTTACTGCTGGCGGCTGGCGTTGGACGCAGTCGCGTGTTGCTCAGGCTTTCTTGTCTTCGCCGATCAATAGTACGGTGTCAGACAAATACACGTGCGGAGGCACTTCGAGGTTGTCCGGCGCCGGCTTGTTCTTGAATACCCGGCCGGCCATGTCGAAGGTCGACCCGTGACAGGCGCAAAGGAAGCCTCCAGCCCAGTCATCAGGCAGCGAGGGTTGCGGGCCGGCAGTCAGCTTGTCGCTGGGGGAACACCCAAGGTGGGTGCAAATACCGACGCCCACAAAGAACTCGGGCTTGATCGAACGCTGGGCGTTGCGCGCGTACTCGGGTGTCGGGTACTGCGTCCGGGCCGACGCTGGGTCGGCCAACAGCGGGTCAAGCTGGGCCAGCTTGGCGATTTGTTCCGGCGTGCGGCGCAGGATCCACACGGGCTTGCCGCGCCACTCCACCGTCAGCTTCTCGCCAGGCAGGATGCTGCTGATGTCCACCTGAACCGCCGCTCCCGCTGCGCGCGCGCGCTCGGACGGTGCGAAGGTGCTGACGAACGGGACTGCGGTCACTGCGCCACCCACGGCGCCGGCGCCGCAAGTGATGGCGATCCAGGTGCGGCGGCCCTGGTCGATTCCGGCGTCGCTCATGAAATTCCTCTGCTTGCTTCGAAGTACGGGTTAACGACGGATTCTAGCCGAGAGGCCCGCAGGGCATCGGGTGCCGGACACGGCTTGACGATCGGGCCGGGCACCTCTACCGTCCAGCCTGCCCCCGGGCCGTACCTTGACCCTGCACAACACACAAAAGGACTCCATCTCATGAGCTTCTCATCTGAATTCAAGGAATTTGCCCTCAAGGGCAATGTGATGGATTTGGCCGTGGGTGTCATCATTGGCGGCGCCTTCGGCAAGATCGTCGATTCGTTGGTCGGCGACCTCATCATGCCGATCGTCGGCAGGATCTTTGGCGGGCTGGACTTCAACAACTACTTCATCCCCCTGTCCGGCCAGACGGCCACCACGCTGTTGGAAGCCAAGAAGGCCGGTGCCGTACTCGCCTACGGCAGCTTCATCACCATCCTGTTGAATTTCATCATCTTGGCTTTCATCATCTTCCTGATGGTCAAGCAGATGAACCGCATGAAGCGCGAATCCGCGCCGCCGCCGGCCGCACCCGCTGCGCCGGCGCCCACCCCTGAAGACGTGATGCTGCTGCGCGAGATTCGTGACTCGCTGAAGAAGTAAGACCCTTCGCCCCGCCGGCTCCGGCCGCCGGGCGTGGTGACCCGTGGTGGCGCTGTCGCATACTCGGACCTTGCCTCCACACGCATGCATCCGAACCCCGCCCATCGCCTGCCCGCACCCCTGGAAGCTGCCGTCCAGCGCATCAAGCTGGCCGCCCGCGGTGCCGTCGAGCGCACGGTGGAAAGCCTGGGTTTGGCGGCGCTGGCTGCGCAGCAAGCCTTCCAACGTGACGTGTTGCTGGAAGCGCAGTTCGAGCTGAACCGCCGCTCGGCCGGGTTCACACTGGCCTTCAACGAAGCCTACGACCAGCGCGTGATGCGCGAGGCGGGCGGCGCCGCCAGCGCACAGCCCGGCCAGGCCGCCCCCAACTGGTCCGCCTTGAGCCTGGTGGCCGACAGCGAGGTCGAACAGCAGATCTCGGCCGAGCGTTTCGGCATGGACATCGCGCACGCCTGCGAGTGGGAACTGCGCGAACTGAACGGCTTCATCGCCGCGCTGCTGGGCTACAGCGGCAGCGACAAGGACCTGAACCCGCTGCGCCCGGAAATCGTCGGCCACGCCATGATGCGGGGCATCGACACCGTGTCGGAACGGGCCGAGGTTCGCAAGCTGCTGGCCACCGAGATGGGCCGTTCCCTGGGCGGCCTGCTGCGTGCCTGTTACGCCGACATCGTGTCCGACCTGCGCCAGGCGGGCGTGCAGCCGCTGGGCCTGAGCGTGCGCCTGCCGGCACCGCGCGCCGGCAGTGGCGGCGACGCCGCACGGCAAGCTGGCGCAGCCGACAGCGTCAGCCCGGGGCCAGGCGATGCACGCTCCTCGGGTCATTCAGGTGGCAGTCTCGACACCCAATCTGGTGCCCGGCGCACCGCCGGCGGCAGCTACGCGCCGACGCAGCCCGCCGGCCTGGGTGGCCCGCGAGGCGCCGCACCGGGCACCCCGCTAGGCCGTGTCGACCCGGCCCTGATGACGCTGCTGCGGCGCCTGGCCTATGTCGACCCCGGGCCAGCCCATGACGACGGCAGCCGCTCGGGCATGGCCACCGAAGCCTGGGGCTCACCGCAGCCCAATTTGATCCACGCCCACCGAGACGAGCTGCGCCAGGCGTCGACCGGCGCACTGGACCACATGGTGATAGACGTCATCGGCACCCTGTTCGACCAGATCCTGGCCGACCCCAAGGTGCCGCCGCAGATGGCGCGCCAGATCGCCCGCTTGCAATTGCCCGTGCTGCGCGCCGCGCTGGGCGACCCGGCCTTCTTCTCGTCACGCCGCCATCCCGTGCGCCGCTTCATCAACCGCATTGCCTCGCTGGGCGCGGCCTTCGACAACTTTGATGTGGAGCCGGCCCGCAGTTTTCTGGATCAAGTGCGGGCCCTCGTGCAGGCGGTGGTCGAAGGCGACTTCGACCAGATCGAGACCTACGAAGAGCAGCTCAAGGTGCTGGAGAGCTTCCTGGCCGCGCAGGCCGACAGCGAAGCGCGTGCCGAGGGCCGCGCTGCCGAGCTGCTGTCTCAGAAAGAGGATGAACTGCGCCTGCGCCAGCTGTACTCGCAGCGCCTTCAGGGCGAACTCAAGGGGCTGGCCGGGCCGGAGTTCGTGCGCGACTTCATCAGCCGCATCTGGAGCCAGGTGCTGCTGCGCGCCGCTGACCAAGGCGGTGCCGCCGGCCCGCTGGCCACGCGCTTGCGTCACGTCGGCCGCGAACTCTTCATGAGCGTGCAGCCCAAGGCCACGCCGGCGCTGCGCAAGGCCTTCCTGGCCGAGTTGCCCAAGCTGATGCAGGAACTGACCGGAGGAATGAACCTGATCGGCTGGCCCGAAGCGCAGCGGCGCGAGTTCTTCGGCCAGCTGATGCCGGCCCACGCCGAGGCGCTGAAAAGTGCCGGTAGCAGCCAACTCGACAACAACCTGCTGGCCAGGCAGGTGGACAGCGTGCTCGAACGCCCGCTGCCGTCACGCGCCGAACTCAAGACCACGCCGCCAACGCCACCCACAGCGGAGTCTGAGGACCCCGACTTCAGCCCCGAAGAAGCCCAACAGGTCGGCTTGCTGGTCGAGGCGGCTGTGGATTGGAGCAAGCCGGTCGAAGCCGACACCGAGCCGGCGGAGATCGCCGCAGACAACCGTCTGGCCCTGCCCGGCATGCCGGCGATGAACGAGTCCACCGAGCCCAGCCATGGGCGCGCCCTGGCCGAGCAGGTGCAGGTCGGATTTGCCTACCAGATGCAACTCCAGGGCCAGTGGCAGAAGGTGCGGCTGTCGCACGTCAGCGCGGCGCGCGGCTTCTATGTCTTCACCCACGGCGACCGCCACCTGCAGACCATCTCGCTGACCTTGCGCATGCTGGTGCGCCTGTGCGAGGCCGGCCGACTGCGCGCCTTCGAGACCGCCTACCTCGTCGAACGTGCGACGGCGCGGGCGCGGCGCCAGCTCGCCGCGGTGGGCAGCCGCGGCAGTTAACTGGGCGCCGCGGCCAGCCGGCGCGCCATGCGCAAGGCGGCCAACAGGCTGGCCGGGTCGGCCAGGCCCTTGCCGGCGATGTCGAAGGCCGTGCCGTGGTCCGGGCTGGTGCGCACGAACGGCAGCCCCAGCGTGACGTTGACGCCTTGTTCCACGCCCAGGTACTTCACGGGGATGAGGCCGTGGTCGTGGGTCATGGCGACGACGACGTCGAACTCGCCCGGGTGACCCGGCGCCTGGCGGGCGCGCATGAAGACGGTGTCTGGCGCGTAGGGGCCGCTGGCGGCAATGCCTTCGGCCACGGCGGCCTGAATGGCCGGGGCGATGACGAGCAATTCCTCGTCGCCGAACAGGCCGCCCTCGCCGGCATGCGGGTTCAGCCCCGCCACGGCAATGCGCGGCGTGCGAAGCCCCCACGAGGCAGCCGCCTCGTGGGCGATGCGCAGCGTCTGCAACACGGCGTCGAAGGTGACGGCGTCGATGGCGCGGCGCAGGGACAGGTGGATGGTGACCAGGACCACGCGCAGCTCGTCGTTGGCCAGCATCATGCGCACCGGCGGGGGTTCTGCGCCCGCACTGGCCGCGGCGGCCAGGGCTTGCAGCATCTCGGTGTGGCCGGGGTACGGCACGCCGGCAGCCGCCAGGGCTTCCTTGTGGATGGGCGCGGTGACGATGGCGCCGCCGGCTCCCGTCTGCATCAGCGCCACCGCGTGTTCGATGCACCGGGCCGCTGCCGCTCCGTGTCGGGCGTCGACCACGCCCTGCGCCAGCCCGGCCAGGCCGGCCGACAGGCCGGGCGGCTGCACGACGGGGAGGCAGCCCGGCGGCACTTGGGCCAGGTCGTCAGGCGACTCGATCACCGCTGTCATGGCGGCGCCGGCGCGACGCAGCACCTCGGCATCGCCGATGACCACGGCGTGGCCCAGTTCGCCGCGCGCAAAGGCGCTGACGATGATCTCCGGGCCGATGCCGGCGGCGTCGCCCATCGTCACCAGCAGCGGCTTCATGCCGGGTTGTCCACGTCGATGAACCGGTGCTCCAGGCCGAACTGCGCCGCGACGTGGGCGGCCACAGCCGGCGCGCCGTAGCGCTCGCTGGCATGGTGACCGCAGGCCAGGAAGGCAACGCCGGTCTCTCGGGCCAGGTGGGCCTGGGGTTCGGAAATTTCGCCGGTGATGAAGGCATCTGCGCCGGCGGCTATCGCCGCTTCGAAATAGCCCTGGGCGCCGCCACTGCACCAGGCCAGGCGGCGCAGGACCCGCCCATCGCCAGACACGGCAACGGGCGCACGGCCCAACGCCGCCTGCAGGCCTGACACGAGCGCAGACAGGTCAGCCCAGCGCCCGGCCGGACCGATGAAACCCAGGTCCTGCTCACCGAAGCGGCCGTCAGCACGCAAACCCAAGCGCAGCCCAAGCTGCGCGTTGTTGCCGAGTTCGGCGTGCCCATCCAGCGGCAGGTGGTAGGCAAAGAGGTTGATGTCGTGGGCCATCAGCCGGGCCACGCGCTGGCGCAACCAACCCGTCAGGCGGCCGTCCTGGCCGCGCCAAAACAGACCGTGGTGGACCAGCAGCGTGTCGGCGCCGGCGGCGATGGCCGCGTCGATGAAAGCCAGGCTGGCCGTCACGCCCGACACGATGCGGCGCACCTCGCGGCCGCCCTCCACCTGAAGGCCGTTCGGCCCATAATCTTTGAAGGTCTCGGGGCGCAGCAGCAACTGCAGTTGGGATTCGACTTCACTTCGATCGGCCATGCTGCCGATTCTGCCGAACATGTGGCGTAGTACCTGGCTCGTTTTTTCCCAAGCCGTGACGGTGGCAGTGGCCGTGCTGTTCGTGCTGCTGACGCTCAAGCCCGCGTGGCTGCCGGGCTGGTCGGGCGCCACGCACAGCAGCGGTGTGCTGCCCGCGGCCACGCTGCTGCAGGCCGCGCCACCCGCTGACGGCGCCAGCGCCGCGGCCACCGGTTACGCGCTGGCGGCCATGCGGGCGGCCCCGGCAGTGGTCAGCGTCACGGCCACGCGCATGGCGCGCAACCCGCATGCCGACGACCCGCGCTTTCGCTACTTCTTTGGCGACGGCGGCGGTCAGCAGGCCCAGGTGGGGCTGGGTTCGGGCGTGATCGTCTCGCCCGAGGGCTACCTGCTGACCAACCACCACGTGGTCGAGGACGCCACCGAGATCGAAGTCCAGCTCGCCGACGGCCGCCAGACCCGCGCGCGCGTGGTCGGCAGCGACAGAGAGACCGACATCGCCGTGCTGAAAATCGACCTCGACAAGCTGCCCAGCATCACCCTGGGCAATGTGCGTGCGCTGCGGGTGGGCGACGCGGTGCTGGCCATTGGCAACCCGTTCAACGTGGGCCAGACGGTGACTGCCGGCATCGTCAGCGCGCTCGACCGCAATCAGGCGGGCTCCTCGCCTTTCCAGAATTTCATCCAGACCGACGCGGCCATCAACCCCGGCAACTCCGGCGGCGCGCTGGTCGATGCACAAGGCCACCTGGTCGGCATCAACACCGCCATCTTCTCGCGCAGCGGCGGCAGCCTGGGCATCGGATTCGCCGTGCCGGTGGACACCGCGCGCGAGGTGATGGACGCGCTGCTGCGCGGCGGCAGCGTGCGCCGGGGCTGGATAGGCGTGGAGCCGCGCGACCTGACACCTGAGCTGTCCGACAGCCTGAACCTGCCGGTGAAGGCCGGCGTGCTGATCACTGGCGTGCTGCAGGACGGCCCAGCAGCGCGCGGCGGGCTGCGGCCCGGTGATGTGGTGGTCAGCATCGCCGGCAAGGCGGTGCAAAACACGGGCGGCTTGTTCGCGGCAGTGGCGTCGCAGGCGCCGGACAGCACCGTCGTCATCGGCGTGCAGCGCGGCGCGCAGGCGCTGGAACTCAAGGTGCAACTGGCCGAGCGCCCCAACACCCCGCGCGACCGCTGAAGCGTCTACAGCGCCAGGGCGAGGCGCTCCAGGATCAGCACGGCGAAGAAGCCCAGCGCCGCCACCACCGTCCACTTCACGATCAGCAGGCCGCGTTGGCGCCACACCACCTGCCCGGTGCCGGCGTACATGGCCAGGCACAGGATGCCGGCGACCAGCAGCAGGCCGAAGACGAGTCGAAAGGCCATCATGGTCTGGGGGTCCTCACCACGCCGGCGCCAGCTCGGCGAACGCGGCCGGCGCATCGGCGTCGCGCTCGAAGCTGACGATGTCGAACGCCGACTCGTCGGCCAGCAGCTTGCGCAGCAGTTTGTTGTTCAGCGCGTGCCCGCTGCGAAAGGCCACGTAGCTGGCCAGCAGCGGCTTGCCGGCGATGTGCAGGTCGCCGATGGCATCCAGGATCTTGTGCTTGACGAACTCGTCGTCGTAGCGCAGGCCTTCGCTGTTCAGCACACGGTAGTCATCGACCACGATGACGTTGTCCATGTTGCCGCCCAGGCCCAGGCCGCGGGCGCGCATCATCTCGACGTCCTTGGTGAAACCAAAAGTGCGCGCGCGCGCGATATCGCGCTTGTACTGGCCCGAGCTGAAGTCGAACTCCACGCGTTGGCCCGTGGCGTCGACCGCCGGGTGGTTGAACTCGATCTCGAAGCTGAGCTTGTAGCCGTGAAAGGGCTCCAGGCGCGCCCACTTGAGGTTGGCGCCCTCGCCTTCGCGAATCTCCACCGCCTTTTTCACGCGGATGAAGCGCTTGGGCGCACCCTGCAGTTCGATGCCCGCGCTTTGCAGCAGGAAGACGAAGCTGGCGGCCGAGCCGTCGAGGATGGGCACCTCTTCTGCCGTGATGTCGACGAACAGGTTGTCCAGCCCCAGGCCGGCGCAGGCCGACATCAGGTGCTCGATGGTCTGCACCTTGGGCGCGCCGGGGTCGCCGCCGGCGCTGATGGTGCTGGCCATGCGCGTGTCGCTGACGGCGTAGGCGTTGACGGGGATGTCCACCGGCACCGGCAGGTCGGTGCGGCGAAAGACGATGCCGGTGTCGGCCGGGGCCGGGCGCAGCGTGAGTTCGACCCGGTGGCCACTGTGCACACCCACGCCCACGGCGCGGGTCAGGGACTTGATGGTTCGTTGCAAGACCATGGTGGCGATTGTCAGCCAAGCCGCCGGGCCGGGTGGACAGCGACGGCTGCCGGACGAGGATTGCACGGTGCCGCCGCCAAGCGCCGAGGTTCCGGCCTCGGCTTGTGGCCTAATACTGGGTTTGCCCCACGACCCGGAGCCTGCCATGGCCAACAAGATCAGAACTGAAGCCGATGCCCGCGCCACCCCGCGGCCCGTAGCACCCGTTGGCGTCACGCTGACCACCCACAAGGGCCAGAAGCGCAGCCTGGAGCGCGGTTCGCACACCCGCAGCAAGAAGAACCCCGGCAAGCGGCCCAAGAAGGGCGGGTGACAGTGAGCCCCCAAGCTCGCTGACGCTCGCTACCCCCCGGGGGGGCCGTCCGCCAGCGGCCCGGC
>JANNWL010000138.1:0-1644 GCA_031414735.1 Burkholderiales bacterium
GATCGGCGGCCCCGACGGCCTGGACCCTGCGCTCAAGTCCAGCGCCGACGAGACCCTGCGCCTGAGCGACCTGACCCTGCCCCACGCCTTGGCCCGCGTGCTGCTGGCCGAGGCGCTGTACCGCGCCTGGACGCTGTCCACAGGGCACCCGTACCACCGCGAGTAGCCCGTCCGTGGCCGGCGGCTCAGCTTGCGGCCCGGGCCAGCAGGGCTTCGAATTCGCTGGCGTGCATGTCGAAGGGTGCGCAGTGCGGGCTCAGAGCCCGGGCCCGCGTCACCCAGCGCTGCGCTGCCGGCGCTTGGCCCGCTTGCGCGCAGGCCTGTCCGGCCAGTGCCGCCACGTGCAGTTGCAGGCCCGGGCGCTGCTGCACGGCCGGGTTCTGGTGCAGCGCCTCGAAAGCTGCTGCCGCGGCGTCGGGCGGCAACTGCCGTGCCAGTTCAAGCTCCATCAGCCCGCGGTTGAAAGGCGATGGCACGCGCGCGGCCACGGCCTGAAGCTCGGCCACCAGGGCTGGGTCGACATGGCCGAACACACGCTGCCAGCGCAGGCGCAGCGTCAGGCGCCGGCCCAGGAAACGGTCGGCCACGCCGCTGGCGTCTTGGGCCAGCACCTGTGCAGCTTCTTCGGCGCGGCCCAGCGCGATGAACAGCTGCGCCAGATGGTTGTGCGCCAGCAGGCACTCGGTGCGGCGGTACTCGCTGTCGGGCCAGGTCAGCATCTCTGCCAGCGCGCCTTCGAGCATGGCCTGGGCCTCGTCAGCGCGGCCGATTTCGTACAGCACGGCGCCCAGGTGGATGTCGATCTTGATGCCGCTGCCGCTGCTGCCGTACAGGCGTTCGCGGTGCGCGCGGGCTTGCGCCAGCACCTCGTGCGCAGCGGCGTACTCGCCGCGCCAGTAAAGCATCACGCCCAGGTTGCTCAGGGCCGGCAGCGCGTTCGGCCAGTCCTGTGCGGCGGCGGCGAGCTGCGCCGCCTGGCGGCCTTCGGCGACGGCCAGGGCCAATTGGTCGCCAAAGGCGTGGATGCTGGCGCGGGCGATGCGCTGCAGCGCCTGGGTCGGGGCATCGGCTTCAGCGTCAACCCAGGCCTGGCGTTCCTGCAGCAGGGCCAGGCCGTCGGCGGCGCGGTTGTTCATGCCCCAGTGCAAGGCCAGCATGCGCGAAAGGAACCAGGCCAGGTCGGGCCGGCCCAGGGCCAGCGCGCGGGGGATGCCGGCTGCGATCTGGTCTTCCTCGATGGGCTTGGCCAGGTTGGTAAGCCAGCCGTTGTGGTGGTTCAGCACCGAAAGCTGCTGCACTTCGCTCTTGGCCAGCGATTGCAGGCGCGCAATGAAGCCCGGCCTCAGGCCTTCGTGGCCGGTGGACTCAAAGACGTTGGCGCGTTCTTCGACGGCCTCGAACAAATCGTCGTGCGCGCTGCTGTCGCGCTCGAACGCAGCGATGGCGCGGTCCAGCAGCGCGGCCTCGTCGTTGGCCAGTGCCGCCGCCCGGGCCGCATGCGCAGCCGCCACGAAGGCGCGGCCCGCGCGCCGCCACTCGCCGCAGGCAAACCAGTGCGTGGCGATCTGCGCCGGGTCGCTGCCCTGTGCCTGCAGGTGTTCGGCCACGAAGCGGTGCATGAACTCGGCCACCGCCGCTGGCACG
>JANNWL010000139.1:0-9252 GCA_031414735.1 Burkholderiales bacterium
GGCTTCGTCGAAGCCACCGGCTACCGCGACGAATTGCTCACCCGCGAGTTGCCGCTGGTGCTGGGCCCGGTGAACGTGGAGATGATCTGGCACCTGCGCCACGACGCCGACCCCGCCCACCGCTGGCTGCGGGACCAGGTGCAGGCGGTGGCGCAAGCCGCCTCGGGGCCGGGGGTTGCAAGCTGAAGTTCAGCCGCCCGTCAGTGCCCGCGTCGCACGCTGCATGAAGCCGGGCGTGTGCGCCGAATCCAGCCAGCGCACCACCACCACGGCATCCAGCGCGGGTTCGACCCAGACGTAATGCCCGCCCGCGCCGACCATGAAACTGCTGCGCGTGGAGGCGCCTGGGAACTGCGTGCCGTCCGGGTTCAGCCACATCAGCCAGCCGTAGAAGGGCGCCAGCGCGGTGGGTCGCTGCATTTGCCGCACGAAGGCCGCGGGCACCACCTGCAGCGCGCCGCAGTGGCCTTCGTTCAGCACCAGTTGACCCAGCCGGGCGAGGTCGCGCGCACTGATGCGCAGGCCCGCGCCCCAGTGCGTGCCGCCGGGCACCGACTGGACGCGCCGGCCGTTCAGTTCCAGCCACGCGTCGTCGTAGCCTTCCCACTGCCAGTCTGGGCTGGCGCCCAGGGGTTGCATCACGGACTGCACAAACACCTCGGGCAGCGGCTGCTGGAACAGGTGCAGCAGCGCCAGCGACAGCTGGTTGATGCGCACGTCGTTGTATTCCCAGTAGGTCCCCGGCGCTTGCAGCGGGCGCGCGTCGCCCTTGGCGCCACCGGCCGGGCGCGGGTCGTGGGCGACGACGCGCCAGCGGTCCACCTGGTCCGGCAGGCCGAAGCAACTGCCTTCCCACTCGCTGGTCTGCTCCAGCAGATGGCGCCAGGTGATGCGGCGGTTGTGCTCGGAGTCGAAACCGATGCCCGGCAGTTGCGACGACACGGCCGCGTCCACATCCGGCAGCAGGCCGCGGCCCTGAGCCACGCCGGCCAACAGCGCCAGCGCGGTCTTGGCCACGCTGAAGGTCTGGTCGGCGCGGTCGGGTTCGCCCCAGGCGGCCACCTCCTGGCCGTGTTGCCACACGCAGCCCGACACCCGGCCGCGCGGGTGCAGCGGCCCGCGCGCGACGTTGTAGGGTGCGGGGTCGCCGTGGTGCACACCGTAAGGCTGCTGGCCAGGCGCGCGGGCGGTTGCCGGGTCGCGCGTCCACGCCGTTTCGTGGGCGGCGGCGAAGTCGGCGCAGTCTTGCCAGAGCTTGTTCATCGGGCACGCTCCCTTTCGGCAGCACGTGCCTGGTGCGCAGAGTTTGTCAGCAACCCGTGATGACCGAGCAGCCGAACCGCGTGCAGTGTTTGCGTTGCCGCCGTGGTGACAATCACGGCGTGCTTGACCACCCCCTGCCCCTGCCGCACCGCGTCATCGCTGCCCACGTGCACGCGGTGCCCGCGCCGTTTCGCAGCTTCGCGGTGCGCAGCGACGAGTCGCAGCATGCCGGCGACGCGCGCGCCCCGTATGGCTGGGTGCACATCGTCAACACGGCGTTTCTCGACGCCGAATCGCTGGCCAGCCTGGTGGCCGCCGTCGACGGGCGCGTCAGCATCGAGGCGTTCTCGGACATCGACTACCTCGCCACCACGCTGCCCGAGTTGGCTGCCGCAGCGCCGAGGGTGTCCGACCTGGCCGGGCACATCGCCAGCGCCTTGCAGCTGACGGGTGTGCTGGGGAGCGATCTCGCCGACTACCGCGCAAGCGTGAGCACGCGCATCGACTACCTGGCCGCACGCGGCGCGGGCTTCCACAACGACGTCGGCCGGCATTGGTCGCGCTGCCTGTTCTGGCTGCTCGCGCTGGACCTGGCTGACGTCGAGTTCGTGATGCCGCACGCCGGCGTTTGCGTGGCCTTGACGCCCGGGGACCTGCTGGTGTTCGACCCGACCATGGCGCACGGCCTGTGCCGGCCTGGCGATGGCGGGCAGGCGCTGGCCACGTCGTTTGGCGCCGGCGTGCACGGCAGGCAGATCTTCCTGACCGGCGAGTTGCTGCTCAGCGACGAGCGTTGGTCTGCGCTCGGTGCGCCGTGGTTGCCTGTGGAAGACCACGGGCAGCGCGCTGCGCTGGACCTGATGGTGGCCGAGTTCGACGACCGCAGCGGCGCCATCAAGCGCCTGCACACGCTGCGCGACGGCATGAAGCGCAGCACCTGCCATGTTGACGTGGCTTAGCGACGTGGCCTAGCCGCGCACCGCTGCCATCGCCGCTGCCGTGCGTTCGACGTTGCCCGTGTTCAGCCCGGCGATGCACATTCGGCCCGAGCGCACCAGGTAGACGCCGAACTCTTCGCGCAGGCGGTCGACCTGGGCTGGACTCAGCCCGGTGTAGCTGAACATGCCGCGCTGGCTGAGCAGGTAACCGGCGTCGCGCCCGGGTTGCAGGGCGCAAAGCAGGGCGTGCAGGCGCTGGCGCATGGCCAGGATGCGACCGCGCATGGCGGCGACGTCGGCCTCCCAGGCCGCGCGCAGTTCAGGCGAGCCCAGCACGCCGGCGACGATGCCGGCGGCGTGAATGCCGGGGCTGGAATAGTTGCGCCGCACGGTGGCCTTCATCTGACCCAGCACCAGCTCAGCCTCGGCGGCGTCGGCGCAGGCCACGCTGAGCGCGCCGCAGCGCTCGCCGTAGACGCTCATGCTCTTGGAGAACGAGTTGGCGATGAAGAAGCGCAGGCCGCTGGCGGCCATGGCGAGCACTGCGAAGGCGTCTTCGAAGATGCCGTCGCCATAACCCTGGTAGGCCATGTCCAGGTAGGGCAGCAGTTCGCGTTCGCGCAGCACGGGGATCAGGGCGTCCCACTGCGCCGGGCTCAGGTCCACGCCTGTGGGGTTGTGGCAGCAGGCGTGCAGCAGCACCACGCTTTGCGCCGGCAGGGTGCGGAGCAGGGCCAGCATGGCGTCGAACTGCAGGCCGCCGGTGGCGGGGTCGTAGTAAGGGTAGGTGTGGACGGTGATGCCGGCGCCTTCGAACATCGCGCGGTGGTTGTCCCAGGTGGGGTCGCTGACCCACAGCGCGCTCTTAGGAAACCAGCGCTTGATGAAGTCGGCCCCCACGCGCAGGCCGCCGCTGGAGCCCACGGTCTGCAGCGTGGCCACGCGGCCTGAGCGTACGGCCTCGTGGTCCGCACCAAAGAGCAGGCGCTGCACGGCAGTGCGTGCCGCGGCCGAGCCCTCGATGGGCAGGTAGGGCTTGGCGGTGCGGGCGGACAGCATCCGGGTCTCGGCCTGGTGCACGCAGTCCAGCACCGGGATGCGCCCGGCGTCGTCGAAGTAGATGCCGATGGACAGGTTGACCTTGTCCTGGCGCGGATCCTTCTGGAAGGCCTCGTTCAGGCTGAGGATGGGGTCGCCGGCGTAGGGTTCGAGGTGCTGGAACATGGACGTGCCCGGTCGCGTCAGGCGGCAAGCGCCCGTTCGATGTCCTTGCGCAGCGACTCCGGCGTGTCGTTGGGGGCGTAGCGCTTGAGCACCTGGCCGTCCTTGCCGACCAGGAACTTGGTGAAGTTCCACTTCACACCCTCGGTGCCCAGCAGGCCCGGTGCCTGCGCCTTCAGCCATTGCCACAGCGGGTGGGCGTCGGCGCCGTTGACCTTCACCTTGGCCATCATCGGGAAGCTCACGCCGTAGTTGACCTGGCAGAACGAGGCGATGGTGTCGTTGTTGCCCGGGTCTTGCCCGCCGAATTCGTTGCTGGGGAAGCCGACGATCACCAGGCCGCGGTCGCGGTAGTCGGCCCACAGCTTTTCCAGGCCCGCGAACTGCGGCGTGAAGCCACAGGCGCTGGCCGTGTTGACGATGAGCAGCACCTTGCCGCGCTGGCTGGCCAGTTCTGCGGGCTTGCCGGTGATGGACAGGGCTTCGAAGTCGTAGACGGTGGCCATGTTGGGCTGTGGGGGGAGTGGCTGTGTCGTCGATGTTATCGCCGTGCCCGAACTGACGCCGCACGGATGATGCTTGATGCGCGGTGCTTGATGCTTTACGATGTGCCCATGCGCACCACCCTGGACATCAGCGACGACGTTCTCTTTGCCGCCAAGGAAGTCGCCCGGCGCGAGCGCCGCACCATCGGCGACGTGCTCAGTACCTGGGCCCGCGCCGCGCTGCTGCGGCCCGATCAGCCGCAGCGGGCGCTGACGGCCGAAGAACCGCTGGCCCGCTACGGCATCCACCCGCTGCCGCACCGAGGCGGCGTGCTGAGCAACGACCTGGTCAACCGTATCCGTGACGAAGAGGGCGTTTGACCGTTTCCGGCATGCGCGCGCTCCTTGACGTCAATGTGCTGATCGCACTGCACGACCAGCAGCACGTTCACCACCGATTGGCCGCGCAGTGGTTCGCGCAGCACGCGGCTCTCGGCTGGGCCAGCTGCCCGTTGACCCAGAACGGCGCAGCGCGCGTGATGAGCCAGCCGTCGTACCCGCAGCCCGCGCCCCTGTCGGCCCTGCTGGCCATGTTCAGGCGCTCTTTCGCCGACCCTTCGCATGCGTTTTGGCCCGACGACGTCAGCCTGGTCGACAGCAACGTCTTCGACAGCCAGCGCATCCACGGCCATCGCCAAGTCACCGATGTGTACCTGCTGGGCCTGGCCGTGGCCCACCGGGGCAGGTTCGTGACGCTGGATTCACGCATCCCGCTGAGTGCCGTGCAGGGCGCTCAGGCGGATCACCTGGTTGGGCTGGGGTGAGCGCAGTTCGGGCGGGTGCCAGCCCGCCGATAATTGAAATCGCCGTGGCCCCCGGCCGCGTGGGCACACCGGGCAAGAAATGATCACCGAAATCGAATTCAAGAGCCTTGCCGCGCAGGGCTTCAACCGCATCCCCCTCCTCGCCGAGGCCTTTGCCGACCTCGAAACGCCTTTGTCGCTCTACTTGAAGCTGGCCGGCGGCGCGGCGCACAGTTTCTTGCTTGAAAGCGTGGTGGGCGGTGAACGTTTCGGCCGCTATTCCTTCATCGGCCTGCCGGCGCGCACCCTGCTGCGGGCGCGGGGCTTCCACACCGAGGTGGTGACCGACGGCGCCGTGGTCGAGGGGGTCGTCGGCAACCCGCTGGACTTCATCGCCGAGTACCAGAAGCGTTTCAAGGTCGCCCTGCGACCCGGCCTGCCGCGCTTTTGCGGCGGGCTGGCCGGTTACTTCGGCTACGACGCCGTACGCTACATCGAGCCCAAGCTGGCCAACAGCTGGAAGGCCGGCGGCATCGACACGCCGGACATCCAGCTGCTGCAGACTGAGGAGCTGGCGGTCATCGACAACCTGTCGGGCCGCCTCTACCTCATCGTCTATGCCGACCCGTCGCGGCCCGAGGCTTACGCCAGCGGCCAAAAGCGCCTGGCCGAACTGGCTGACAAGCTGCACGGCAGCGTCACCGCACCGCCCGTGCGGCGCAGCGCCAGCCACCCGGTGGAGCGCCAGTTCGACAAGACCAGCTACCTGGCGGCTGTGGCGGTGGCCAAGGAGTACATCGCCGCCGGCGACATGATGCAGGTGCAGATCGGCCAGCGCCTGCGCAAGCGCTACACCGAGAGCCCGCTGAGCCTGTACCGCGCGCTGCGCTCGCTCAACCCCAGCCCCTACATGTACTTCTACGACATGGGCGACTTCCAGATCGTCGGCGCCAGCCCCGAGATCCTGGTGCGCCAGGAAGACACGCCCGAAGGCGGCAAGGTCACCATCCGCCCCCTGGCCGGCACGCGCCCGCGCGGCGCCACGCCCGAGCGCGACAAGGCGCTCGAGGCCGAACTGTCCACCGACCCCAAGGAACGTGCCGAGCACCTCATGCTCATCGACCTGGCGCGCAACGACATCGGCCGCATAGCTGTCACCGGCAGCGTCAAGGTCACCGAGGCCTTCGTGGTCGAGCGCTACTCGCACGTCATGCACCTGGTCAGCAACGTCGAAGGGCAGTTGCTCCCCGGCATGAGCAGCCTGGACGTGCTGCGCGCCACCTTCCCCGCCGGCACGCTCACCGGCGCGCCCAAGGTGCGGGCGATGGAGATCATCGACGAGCTCGAACCCGTCAAGCGCGGCATCTACGGCGGCGCTTGCGGCTACCTCAGTTTTGCTGGCGACATGGACGTGGCCATCGCCATCCGCACCGGCATCGTCAAGGACCAGGTGCTGTACGTGCAGGCGGCTGCCGGCATCGTGGCCGACTCGGTGCCTGAACTGGAATGGCAGGAAACCGAGGCCAAGGCCCGCGCGCTGATCCGCGCGGCCGAACTGGTCGAAGAAGGTTTCTGAACCATGAAGACCACGGCGCGGCACGCGCTGCGCATCTTCCTGACCGGCCTGCTCGCGGCGCTGCCGCTGGCCGCCACGCTGCTGATCTTCGTCTGGGGTGCGCGCACGCTGTACGCCTGGCTGGGCCCGGGCAGCTTCGTGGGCGGCCTGCTCATCGCGCTGGGCCTGGGCGGCACGGGGTCGGAGGTGGTGGGCTACCTGCTGGGCCTGGGCATCGTGCTGCTGGCCATCTTTGCGCTCGGCCTGCTCGTGCAGACGCGGCTGCGCGGCGTGCTGGGCCGGTCATTCAACAGTGTGATGCAGCGCATCCCGGTGGTGCGCAACGTCTACGACATGATCCGCAAGTTCGTCGACCTCGTCGCCCAGCGCGACCCTTCAGGCGCTCGCTCGATGAGCCCGGTCTGGCTGCGCTTCGGTGGCCCCGGCGGGGCCATGGTGCTGGGGCTGTTGTCGTCGCCCGAGCCCGTGATGGTGGGCGGCCACACCTACCTGGCCGTGCTGGTGCCCACCGCGCCGCTGCCGGTGGGCGGTGGGCTGATCTTCGTGCCGGTCGACTGGGTCAGCCCGGCCGAGCTGGGCGCCGAAGGGCTGACCAGCATCTATGTCTCCATGGGCGTCACTGCGCACCAGCACCTGGGTCGGCCGCCCGGCTAGTGGGCTGCGCCGCGCGGGGTCTGCCCTTGCGCGGTCGGGCAGTTGACAACCGTTTTAAATGACACTAAAGTGATATCACTTAAATGTCATAGGAGCTCCCATGAGCACCCAACTCAGACACACAGAACGTGCGGCCCAGACAGCCAACGGCTACGCCATGGCGGCCATCGGCAGCGCCACGGTGCTGTGCGGCGTCGCCTTGCTGGTGATGCGGATGGCGCCGGCGCCGTATGGCCTGTTGTTGATGGCCGTACTTCTGGTCGGTGGTGGATTGGTGCTGGCGGGCGTTTTCGTGCTTCAGCCCAACGAATCCGCCAGCCTGACGCTCTTTGGCCGCTATGTCGGCACCGAGCGCAGCTCAGGCCTTCGGTGGGCCAATCCGCTGACCAGCCGGCGCAAGCTGTCACTGCGCGCGCGCAACCTGAACACACCCAACCTCAAGGTCAACGACAAGCGCGGCAATCCGGTGGAGATCGGCGCAGTCGTCGTCTGGCGCGTGCGCGACACGGCGCAGGCGCTTTTTGATGTCGATGACTTTGAACGTTACGTCGGCGTGCAGGCAGAGGCAGCCATCCGCCACCTCGCGTCGGCCTACGCCTATGACGATGGTGATGATGCGGGCTCCAGCGAACCCACCTTGCGCGGCGGCATGGATGAGGTTTCGGCGGCGCTCAGATCCGAGTTGCAGTTGCGCTTCGATGCGGCTGGCGTGGAGGTGCAGGATGCGCGAATTTCGCACTTGGCCTATGCGCCCGAAATAGCCCAGGTGATGCTGCGGCGGCAGCAAGCCGAGGCCATCGTCAGCGCGCGAGCCAAGATCGTCTACGGCGCGGTGAGCATGGTGGAGGCGGCGCTGAAGGCCCTCTCGGAGCGCGAGATCGTGGTGCTCGACGACGAACGCAAGGCGGCCATGGTCAGCAATTTGCTGGTGGTGCTTTGCTCAGACCGCGAGACACAGCCGATCGTCAACGCGGGCACGCTGTACACCTGAGGGCGGGCGATGGCCAGCCCGGGAAAGAAGAGCTTCGTCTTGCGCATAGACCCCGATCTCTGGGCCGAGGTCGAACGGCTGGCTGCGCAGGAGCTGCGCAGCGCAAACGCGCAAGCCGAGTACTTGATTCGAGACGCGCTCGAACGGCGTGGACGCCTGGGCGCCGCGGCGCGACCACCCGAAGTCACGAACAGCAAAAAGCAGAAGGGCGGCTGACCGGGTGCAGCACATCACCTCAAACCAGCAGCGCGACGACAAAGATCCCGATCATCACGAAGGCCAGCACCACCTTGGCGACGAGCCCGGCCATGATGCCCAGCCACGTCGACACCCCAACCTGAAGCGCCTGGCGCTGGTTGCGGCGGGCCAAGTACTCGCCCACCGCCGCGCCGACCAGCGGCATGAAGAGCACGCCGACCAAGCCCATGAAGAGCCCGACCACGGTGCCCACCGCCGCGCCGACCAAGGCCTGGCGGCTGGCGCCGGCCCGCCGCGCGCCCAGCAGGCCGGCGACGTAGTCCAGCACCCAGGCCAGCACCGCCAGAACGGTGATGACGGCCAGCGTGCCCACGCCGACCCGGGTGAAGTTGTCCACCCACGCCCCCAGCACAATCCCGCCAAGCACCAGTGCCGTGCCGGGCAGCGCCGGCAGCACCGTGCCGGCCAGACCGGCCAGGATGAGCAAGGCGCTCAGGATCCACCATGCGGTATCGGCCATGACTTCGCTTTCGTCGGGTTGCGGAACAAAGGTGGGGCCGTGACTGAACTATCCAAGCGACGATTGATCTGCCGCAGGATCGGCGGGTCTTTGCGCGGCATGATGCAATAGGGTCCGACAGTCCCGGCGTGGCCAGACCACGCGCCCGCCGGCAACCCTCAGGATGACCCCAATGAAGCTCCGCCACAAACGCCTGGCCCTCGCAGGAGGCCTGTTGCTGGCCGCCGGCGCGATTGCTGCACTGGTGATGAATGCCTTTCAAAGCAACATGGTTTTCTTCTACACGCCCACCCAGGTGTCGGCCAACGAAGCGCCGGCCAACCGCACCTTCCGCATTGGCGGCATGGTGGAGGCCGGCACCGTCAAGCGTGACGGTCTGCATGTCAACTTCGTCGTCACAGACACGGCCAAGACGGTGGCCGTGCGCTATCAGGGCGTGCTGCCGGATCTGTTCCAGGAAGGCAAGGGCGTCGTCGCCCAGGGCCAACTCAAGGACGGCGTGTTCGTGGCCCGTGAGGTGCTGGCCAAGCACGACGAGAACTACATGCCGCCCGAGGCCGCCCACGCGGTCAAGCAGGCCCAGAAGGGCCAATCGCGTCTGGA
>JANNWL010000140.1:0-5172 GCA_031414735.1 Burkholderiales bacterium
CTGACGGGCTCGTTGGCCGACAGCGTCGAAATCTGGCTGTCCGATGGCGGCGGCATCGGCAGCGACTCGGGCACGACCAGCGAATCGTTGGCCACCCAGCGGTGCGGCATGCGGTTGGCGCGCAGGCCATCGAGTTCGGGCAAACCGAGCTGCAGCGCATGGAAACCGAAGGCATCGGTCACACTGCGGTCCAGACGGTCCTGTTCCCACGCCAGCATGTAGCGGCCTGGCGGGGTCCGCAGCCAGCATCCCAACTCTACAATCGACTCATCTTTAGTCATGAATCTGCTCGCCCTGCCCGCCTTTGCCGACAATTACATCTGGATGCTTCACGATGGCCAACGCGCCGTGGTGGTGGACCCAGGCGATGCTGCGCCGGTACACGCCAAACTCGACGAGCTCAAGCTCGGACTCGCGGCGATTCTAGTGACGCACCACCACCCCGATCACATCGGCGGCATCGACGCACTGCGCGGTCGGCTCCAGGGGCTGGTGTACGGCCCGGCGCGCGAGCGCATCCCCCAGCCCTGCACGGCCTTGGTGGATGGCGACGAGGTCGAGGTGCTCGGCCTGCGCTTTGGCGTCATCGACGTGCCGGGCCACACCGCCGGGCACATCGCCTACCAGCAGTTGCCGACCGCTGGCCAACCCCTGCCGGCGCCTCTCCTGTTTTGTGGCGACACGCTGTTTTCGGGCGGCTGCGGCCGCCTGTTTGAAGGCACGCCGGCGCAGATGGCCGCCTCGCTGGCGCGCCTGTCTGCGCTGCCCGGCGACAGCCGCGTGTGCTGCACGCACGAGTACACGTTGTCCAACCTGCGCTTTGCCCATGCGGTCGAACCCGGCAACGCCGAGCTGGCGGCGTACACGCTGCGCTGCCAGGCCTTGCGCGACGCGGGTCGGCCCACCCTGCCCAGCTCAGTGGCTCAAGAGCGGGCGGTCAACCCTTTCCTGCGTTGCAGCGAACCTGAGGTGCAGGCCTCGGCGCGCACCCAGGACGCAGCCGCCGACGATGCCGTGAGCGTGTTCGCCGCGCTGCGCGAGTGGAAAAACAACTACCGATGACTTTGCCGAATCTGGCCCCGTGGCAGCGCACCGTGCGCCACCTGGGCGCGCTTGCTGCCGCCCTGCTGTTGACCGCCTGCGCCACCGTGGCGCCGCCAGAACCACCGCCGGTGGCCGTGGCTTCGCCCGTGGCCACCGCTCAGGAGACAGCAGTGGCAACCCCGGCTGACGCGACGCCTGCAACGCAAAGCGCCACCGCCAGCGGCCCGCCTGGCCGCAGCACGCCACGGGTCCGCCTCGACCCCTCGCAGGACGCCGCCCGCGCCAGCCTGTGGGACCGTGTACGCGCTGGCTACGCCCTGCCCGACATGGACAACGATCTCGTGCGCAAATGGGAACAGTGGTACGCCACGCGGCCCGATTACGTGCAGCGCATGTCAGAGCGCGGTGGGCGCTACCTGTTCCACATCGTCGAAGAGATCGAGCGGCGCGGCATGCCGGTGGACCTGGCGTTGCTGCCCTTCATCGAAAGTGCCTTCAACCCGCAGGCCGTCTCGCGCGCCGCGGCGTCGGGCATGTGGCAGTTCATGCCGGCCACGGGCAAGGACTTCGACCTGCGCCAGAACCTGTTTCGCGACGACCGCCGGGACGTGCTGGCCTCCACCCGCGCTGCCCTGGACTACCTGCAGCGCCTGAACAACCTGTTCGGCGACTGGCACCTGGCGCTGGCGGCCTACAACTGGGGCCAGGGCAACGTGCAGCGCGCCATCGACCGCAACCGGCGCGCCGGCCTGGGCACGGGTTACACCGACCTGTCCATGCCCGACGAAACGCGCAATTACGTGCCCAAGCTGCAGGCAGTCAAGAACATCGTGGGCCGGCCCAACCTCTTCGCGGTGGTGCTGCCGCCGCTGGAAAACCACCCGTACTTCCTGACGGTGAACATCGAGCGCGACATCGACGTGGTCCTGGCCGCGCGCCTGGCTGGCCTGTCCACAGACGACTTCAAGCAGCTCAACCCGCAGATGAACAAGCCAGTGATCCTGGCCGCCGGCACGCCGCAGGTGCTGCTGCCCTACGACAACGCCAACCGCTTCCTGCGCGAACTGGCCGCCCACCACGGCCCCATGGCCAGCTGGACAGCCTGGGTGGCGCCACGCACCTTGCCGCCCGCCGAAGCGGCACGCCTGGTCGGCATGCCGGAAGCGCAACTGCGCGAGATCAACTTCATCCCGCCCCGCATGTCCGTGCGCGGCGGCTCCACGCTGCTGGTGCCCCGCGGCGCGAGCATCAGCAAGGACGTGTCGGAACATGTCGCCGACAACGCCACCATGGCGCTGATGGCGCAGTCACTGCCGGCGCGCCGCGTGACCTTCAAGGCCGGCGCCAAGGGCGACAGCGTGGCCGCCGTGGCCAAGCGCTACCGGCTCAGCCCGGCCATGGTGGCGCAGTGGAACAAGGTCGGCCCGCAGGCCGCATTCAAGGCCGGGCAGACCGTGGTGGTGATGCTGCCGGCGTCTGCAGCCGGCCCGGTCAAGCGCAGTGCCCGGCCGGCGAACGCGCCCAAGGTTCGGGTGGCACAGCGCTGATCCGCCGCCAGCCCACCCGTGTCGGGGCCTACAGCCCGAGGTAGTCCTTCTTGCCCACGTCAACACCCGCATGCCGCAGCAACGCATAGGTGGCGGTGGCGTGGAAGTAGAAGTTGGGCAGCACAAAAGTCAGCAGGTAGGACTCACCCGTGAAACGGCGCGGTTCGCCGCTGCGCGTGGGCAGCAGGATCTCACGCGCTTCCGAGCCATCGATCTGCGCCGCCGGGACGGACAGTGCGTAGTCGATGGTCTTCTGCACTCGGGCGCGCACCTCGTCCAGCGTGGCTTCGTTGTCCTCCCACTTCGGCGGCTCCAGGCCGGCCAGGCGGGCCACGCAGCCCTTGGCGCCGTCGGTGCAGATCTGCACCTGGCGCGTGAAGGGCAGCATGTCCGGGGCCAGGCGCAGCCCCAGGTAGTTGGCGGTGTCGAACTTGCGCGCCTCGGCGTGGACTTGCGCCTTGTCCAGCCACACCAGCATGTTCTTCAGCATGCTCACAAACGCCGGCACGCTGACCGAATGCATTGACAAGCTCATGGCAGTCTCTTCAGGTTGTTGGGGGTTGGCGATGCTAGCTCCCGACTGCACCCGGCGCCAAACCCGGAGTGGGACACGGCGTGGGACACGGCAGAATCGACGCCATGGCTGCAGACAACATCAACATCATCATCCTGGACGACTACCAGGACGCCGTGCGCAAGCTGAAGTGCGCCGCCCGCCTGGAGCCCTACGCGGCCAAGGTCTTCACCAACACCGTCAAAGGCATCGGCCAGCTGTCGGTGCGGCTGCGCGATGCCGACGTGCTGGTGCTGATCCGCGAACGCACCCACTTCCCGAAGGCCCTGCTGGAAAAGCTGCCGCGGTTGAAGCTCATCTCGCAGACCGGGCACGCGGGCTCACACATCGACATCGAAACCTGCACCCGCATGGGCATCGCGGTGGCGCAGGGCAGCGGCTCACCCTTCGCAGCGGCGGAATTGACCTGGGCGCTGACCATGGCCGCCATGCGCAGGCTGCCGCACTACATCGGCAACCTAAAGCACGGGGCCTGGCAGCAATCGGGGCTGAAGGCGGCGTCGATGCCGCCAAACTTCGGCATCGGATCGGTGCTCAGGGGCAAGACCCTGGGCATCTGGGGCTACGGCAAGATCGGGCAGCTGGTGGCCGGGTACGGCAAGGCCTTTGGCATGCAGGTGCAGGTCTGGGGCAGCGAGGCCTCGCGCCTGCGTGCGCAGGTCGACGGCCATGGCACCTCGGCGACCTGTGAAGAATTCTTCGAAACCAGCGACGTGCTGTCGCTGCACCTGCGCCTGAGCGACGCCACCCGGGGCATCGTCACGCTGGAGTCGCTGGCGCGCATGAAGCCCACCGCGCTGCTCGTCAACACCTCGCGCGCCGAGTTGGTCGAAGAGCACGCCCTGGTGGCGTCGCTCAACCGTGGCCGGCCCGGCATGGCCGCGGTGGATGTGTTCGAGAGCGAGCCCATCCTGCAAGGCCAGCCGCTGTTGCGCCTGGAGAACGCCGTGTGCACGCCGCACATCGGTTATGTCGAGCAGGACAGCTACGAGGCCTACTTCGGCGAGGCCTTCGACAACGTCATCAACTTCATAGCCAAAAGCCCCACCGGGCTGGTCAATCCCGAGGCCTTGAAGGTGCTGCGCTGAGCTGCCGTGGCTGAGCCCTTGCCGCTGGCCCGGCCGGTGTCACCCGGCGCGCTGTTCACTGCCTTCACCGCCCTGGCGCTGAAGGGCTTTGGCGGCGTGCTGCCCGTGGCGCAACGCACGCTGGTCGACGACAGACGCTGGATGACGCGAGAGCAGTTCCTGGAGCTGCTGTCGATATCGCAGGTGCTGCCCGGGCCGAACATCATCAACATGGCGCTGATCTTCGGCGACCGCTGCCATGGCTGGCGCGGTGCTGCGGCGGCGCTGGCGGGGGTGTTGCTGGCGCCGCTGGTGCTGGTGCTGGTGCTCGCCGCCATCGCCCAGAGCCTGCGCGACCAGCCGCTGGTGACCGACGCGCTGCGCGGCATGGGCGTGGTGGCGGCCGGCCTGGTGCTCAGCATGGCCGTTCGCCTGGCGGGCGGCCTGCGAACGAGTCCGCTGGGCGGGCCTCTGTGCGCGGTGCTGGCGCTGGCCACGGCCGTCGCGGTGGGTTGGTGGCGTTGGCCGCTGGCCGGCGTGGTGCTGGGCATTGGCGCTGTCGCCATGGCGCTGGCTTGGCGGCGGGTGGGCGCATGACCAGTCTCTGGCTCGGGCCCGGGCTGCTGGGCCCCGCCGAACTCTTGCACCTGACGACGCACTTCATGATGCTGTCGCTGCTGGCCGTGGGCGGCGCCATGACGACGGCACCCGACATGCAGCGTTTCGTGGTCCGCGAGCAAGGCTGGTTGAGCGACGCCCAGTTCACGGCCTCGGTGGCGCTGGCCCAGGCCGCCCCCGGACCCAACGTGCTCTTCGTGGCCGTGATCGGCTTCAATGTCGCCGGACTGGCCGGCGTCTTGGCGACCATGGTCGGCACGCTGCTGCCGTCCACCACGCTGGCGCTGACCGCATCCCGCTGGGGCGACCGCAACCGTTCGTC
>JANNWL010000141.1:0-14367 GCA_031414735.1 Burkholderiales bacterium
GACGACGACACGCTTGACGGGTCGGCGCGGTCCTGGGTTCTGTGCATCTGCGTTCATGGGAAGCCTTCAGCGGTTGAGTTTCTTGAGCAGCCGGGCGCGCAGCATGCGCTGGCTGTGGTCGTCCAGCGGCGCCAGCACGCCACGCGCCTGCACAGGGATGTGTGCGGCCGTGTCTTCATCGGCGTCGAAAACATAGTGGTGAAAGAGCTGCGCCCAGGCCTGGCGCTGTGCCGGCGGCAGGTCGCGCACGCTCATCAGGGTGTGCATCAACGCGTTCATGGGGCTGTCCATGTGGGCAGGAGTGTCGCGCCACCAGCTGTTGATCAACACGTTGAACGGGTCCAGGGCCTCGATGTGGTGCCACCACAGGCTGGGGATGAAGAGGGCGTCACCGGGACCCAGTTCGGCCACCTGGGCCTGCTGCAGCGCCTGCTCGAAGCGCGGAAAACGTGTCAGGTCAGGTTCGGCAAAGTCGACCAGGCTGATGGCCTGGCCGGCAGGCGTGAGGTCCAGCGGGCCGATGTAGAGGTTGCCTATCTGGTCGGGCGGGAACAACGTGACGCGGCGGCGGCCCGCGGCCACGCAGGCCAGGTTGTCGGGCAGATCGTGGTGCGCCGCGATGCGGGTGCGGTTGCCCAGCCACAGGCTGGTCAAGGGGTCGCGCGGGCCCAGGTCGAGCGGGTTGGCCTCACGCAAACCCGGCAGGCAGGTGTCGACCGTCGTCGAGCCGACATACAGGGCCGGGGCGGCGGCTGCCGTCTGGTGCTGCAGCAGGGCGTCGAGGACCGCATCCAGCCGCAGCCGCTGCGGGCGAAAGTTGAAACCGCTGAAATCCTCGTTGTAGAAGAAGCGGCCCTGGATGCCCGCATCCCCCAGCCAGACGTCGACGGTGGCATCCACGTAGAAGCTGCGCAGGTAGTCGCTGGCGGCCTGCGCCGATTGCAGCCCGGCCTGCACCAGCGGCCAATGCGCCACCAGGCCCGGCAGCAGCAACGGCTGGGCCGCGCCCGCAAGTGCCTGGTTCAGCGCTACTTGTGGCGTGGCGCCGGGGGCGACAGCAACAGGGCGCACAGTGTCAGACGCCGGCCGCCAGTCGGCGGTGCTGGCGCTCGATCAGGCCACGCAGGTTCGACAGCGAGGCCACGGCCATGTAGATGGCTTGCAGTTGACCCGCCTGCTGCAGGCGGTGCAAGGGCTCCGCGGGCAGCTGCGCCAGCCGCTCTTCGTTGATGGTGTAGAAGCCCGACAGCCGGCTCTGTGACCCGTCTGCGCCCTCGACGTCAAGCACAAAGGACTCCAGCAGATCGTGCTGCAGCAGCGCGGCCACGAAAGCCGGGGTGCTCTGCAGGCCTTCATGGATGGCCAGCAGCACGGAGGTCACGCGTTCCAGGTGTTCGCTGCTGCCACCGTGGGGCAGAAACAGCGCCGTGCCCCGGTCATCACGGGCGATGCGCGGGCTGTCCAGGTCCACATGCACGAGCAGTTCCTCGTCCTGCTTGCCGATGTAGAAGGGCTCGCGCTCGATGGCCAGCGGCAGGTAGCTCGCGTCCCAGCCCTCGGGCCCCAGGAACAGGTTGTCACCCTCTTGAAAGCCGAGCAGCGCCACCGGGTGGAAGCTGCCCTGCGCCGACTTCTGGAAGACGATGGGGTAATGCGCCTGCAGGTTGCGGAACTCGTCGGCGAAGGTGTGCGCCAGCATCACGTTGTCGCCATAAGCGGCGCCGCGCTGCGTGATGACGCGCAGGTCCTTGTGGTCGACGTTGTTGAGCAGAACGGTATGGGGCATTTCAGACAGTGCTCAGGCCGTGGCCCTGGATGTGGGTGATGAGCGCGCGGTGGCTGGGCAAGGCGGCCGCCATCCTGGCGCCCAGGGTCGCCGCCTCGCGAAAGAAATTCTCGGCGCGGGCGGGGTCCTCGGCGCGGCGGCTGCCGCCTGCGCCGTCCGGCTTGAAGCCCATGCCGTACAGCACGTACTGGTAGCTGGCCGACGGAAAGACCTCCTCGATACGCGGCAAATCGTAGCGGGATGGCGGCCGCTGGCGCCACAGCGACAGCAGCTCGCGCAGCCGCTGGGGCACCGACTCGGCGCGCACGTGGTCGCGCCAGTACGCGGAGTCGGTGCGCTGCGTCAACACATAGTGCAGTTTCAGGAAGTCGATGACACGCTCCCAGCGGTAGGTGAAGGCGTCGTTGAACTGGGCCGCCACGGTGTCCATGTCGCCGCGTGTGGCCGGCAGCTGGGCGCTGAGCATGGCCGCGGACAGTTCCACCAAGGCCAGCGCCGACGCCTCCAGCGGCTCGATGAAACCGGCCGACAGCCCGATGGCCACGCAGTTGCGGTGCCAGAACTGGGCCCGGTAGCCCGGCTCGAAGCTCAGCTTGCGCGCTGCTGGCAGCTCCGCCGGGCCGCCGGTGGCGCGGATGTACTGGTGCAAGGCATCTTCGACGGCGGCGTCGCTGGTGTGGGCGCTGGAGTAGACATGACCCACGCCGCGCCGCGTGGGCAGCCCGATGTCCCAGACCCAGCCGTTGCGCTGCGCGGTGGCGATGGTCTGCGTCGCAACCGGACTGTCGGCCTGCGCATACGGCACCTGCAGCGCCAGCGCCCGGTCGTTGAACAACACATGGCGCTGCGACACCAGGGGCACGCCGTAGTGACGGCCCAGCAACAACGACGGCAGGCCGGTGCAGTCGATGAAGAGGTCGCCGGCCAGCGCGCCGTGGTGCTTCGTCTGCAAGGATTCGATATCACCGTTGGCGTGCGAATGCACGGCCACCACCTCGTCGAGCACATGCTGCACGCCCAGGTGTTCGGTGCAGTGCTTGCGCAGCATCACGCCGAATTTGCCGGCGTCGAAGTGGTAGCCGTAATTGGCCACCGCCGCATATTCGGGCGTGGCCAACTGCTTGGGCGCCAGGCCGCGCGCACACAGATGCGGCTGAAAGCTGACGACATCGGCAAAGGGCCGCTGCGCGTGTCGTGCCTGCCAGCCAGCCACCAGATCCGCTTCGGTGTAGCCCTGGGGCAGCACGAAGGGGTGGCTGTAGTGGTCGTCGGGCGCGCCCGTGGTCCAGGCCTGAAAGCGTGAGCCCTGCTTGAAAGCGGCGTCGCAGTGGCGCACCAGATCGGTTTCGCTCAGGCCGATCTTGCGCAGCGTGTCGCGCATGCTGGGCCAGGTGCCCTCGCCCACGCCGATCGGTGGGATGCCGGGGGCTTCCAGCAGCGTGATGCTCAGCCCCCCCGGCGATGCCGAACGGTGTTCGGCCGCGATCACGCCGGCCACCAACCAGCCGGCAGAGCCCCCGCCGACGATCACCACCCGTTGAACCGCACCGCCAGTCAAGTCAACCAACATCGCACTCCTGTGGCCCCCTGCCGGCCCTTGGCAAAAAGCCGCTGTAGAACAGCGGCTTTTCTGGCCGCGCGACTCTCAGTGTCGCGCATGACCGACCGGCGGCAAGCCGTGCGTCAGAACTTGTAGCGTGCCCCCAGCATGTAGCGTGGCCCCGTCTGCGTCACGTAGTAGACCTGCTCCTTGGCACGGCCGTGGATGCGTTGCACACCGTCGTTGAGGTTGATGACCTCGGCCTGGAAGCTCAGCTTGTCAGTCATCTTGTAGCCGACGTTGATATCGACCTGGCCATAGGCCTCGGTGTAGGCCGGGTTGGGCCCGGCGCTGTCGAACAAGCCGGACAGGAACTCGTCGCGCCAGTTGTAGGCCACGCGCACGCTCCACTTTTCGTTCTCGAAGAACCCCACCAGATTGGCAGAGTTGCTCAGGCCCAGCAGGGCGAACTGTTCGCCGCGCTTGTTGTTGTCGTACTTCAAGCCCGAACTCACATAAGTGAAATTGGCTGCTGCGCCAAAGCCCGAAGCGCCGAACATGTGCTGGATATTGAACTCCAGGCCATCCAGCTTGGCTGACTGTTGGTTGGCCTGCGTGGTGATGTTGAAGTTGGCAATCGGGTCGCCCGGCTGGCCGGCAATCGTGCCCACGGCGTTGCCGTTCACGTCCACGCCCGTTCGCACAACCCCGTTGCGGCCGTTGTAGGTGTTGAGGATGTAGTTCCGGATGCACGTCACGTCGGCTGTGGCGCAGCCGTTGGTGACCGCTTCCTTGAACAACACCCCGTTGGCGGGCGTGCGCAGGTTGAACGGCGTTCCCGGGGTGACGGTGACACCGACGAAGTTGTCGATGTTCTTGCTGAAGAACCCGACCGCTGCGAAGCTGGACCTGGCGTAGTAGAACTCCAGCGACAAGTCCAGGTTTTTCGACTTCAGGGGCTTCAGGCCCGGGTTGCCCTGCGAACCGGTGCCGCCGTCGATGCGTGCCAGCTGGTTCAGCGTTTGCCCACCCTGGATGGCGTCCCACAGGGGCCGGCCAATGCTTTCGCCGTAGCTGGCGCGGAACTTGGTGTTCTTGGTCAGCTCGACGTCGAAATCGATGCTCGGCAGCGCAAAGCTGTAGTTGCCGGTCAGCGTGGTGAAGGCTGGCGGCCCAAACAACACAGAGAACTCGTTGTTGGCCACCCAGGTGATACCGGTGGCGGTGGGTACCAGGGCTGTAGATGTCACGTCGGTCTTCTCGTAGCGCAAACCCACGGCAAGTTGCATGGGGCGCCAGGCATCCCATTCCTTGCTGTACTGAACGAAGGCGCTCTGCGACTTCTCCTCCGTTCGGCGGTCGACATCGAAGGCACTCTTGGGCAGGTACAAGGACGGGTCGCCGCCGGCTCTCGAGGCCAGGGCACGCACCGTTTCGAAGTCGAAGGTGAAGAACTGGTTGAACAGGGCCGAAGAGTCGCTGCCGTTGATCTTGCTGAAGTACGGCCGGATGGTGTCGGCCCGCCAGACGCTGTCGGGATAGTCGGCGGCGCTGGTGGCACCGCCCCAGGTGTCACGCTGCACGTTGGAGAACGCCGAACGGTTGTTGACCTTGTTCAGGCTGACACCAAAGTCCAGGCCCGAGCTGTCGTCGAGGTCCCACTTGCCTTTGATCTGCGTCTGGTCGACCGAGGCCTTGGTGTAGCCGTTGCGGAAGGCGGAGCCGGTGACCAGCATCTTCGACGCGTCGATGGCGGAGCCGGCAATGCTCAACACCGGGAAGTCGCGTGTGAAATCGGCACCCGTGGTGCCGCGGTTGAAGCTGGCGGTGCCCAGCACGGCGTTGGAACCGTAGGGACTGTCGGCGCCGGATGTGGCGGTGGAACTGTGGATGTCCAGTTCGCCGCGCAGGCGGCTGGACAACTTCCAGGTGACATTCAGGCCGGTCGACTTGTTGACGTTCTTGGTGGCGAACTCCGCCCCGGCCATGGCGATGTCGCTCGTCGCGGGAACGATCGTCTCCGAGTAGAACTTGGGCGCGGCCACGGGGCCATTGGTCCACGAACTGACCGAGGGGCCGAAGTTGAACCAGGCCGACAGTTCATGCCGCTTGGTCTGGATCTTGTTTTCCGAGTAGGTGTAGTCCAGCGTCGCCCGCACGTCGGTGGTCGGCGCGAACTGCAGTGTCAACTGGCCGTTGGTGCGTTGCCGCTTGAGGCCATTGACGCTGTAGTTGACGTTCTGCGGCACCGAGTAGATGTCGGTCGGCTTGGGTCGGTTGGTGATGTCTGCCGAGCCCGGCGTGCCGGGTTGGGGAATCGTTCCCCAGTTGTTTTCGTCGCCCGCAAAGGTGCGCCAGCCGCCAGGCACCGCGGCCTGGTTGAAGCCCAGGTCGCGCTCCTGGTAGCTGCCGCTGATGGCGACACCGAATTTGCGGTCGGCAAAGGTGCTGCTGTAGATGCCGGACACCTCGGGGGTGATCGACTTGCCTTGCATCGCGTCGGGCAGCCGGCCATTGGACACGTCGTGCACGCCCTTCACGCCGATGCTGGCCACCGAGGCGCCGCCGTCCAGCGGCCGTGCCGTCTTGATGTTGATGGTGGCCCCGATGCCCCCCGTGGGTGACGCGGCGCGGCTGGTCTTGAACACCTCTATCGCCGAGATGGACTCGGACGCCAGGTTGGCAAAGTCAAAAGCTCGCGAACTGGACGCACCGGTGTCGACGATGCCGGAGGCCGGCATCTGGCGCCCGTTGAGCAGCACCAGGTTGAAGTCGGGGCCGACGCCACGCACGGTGACCTTGGACCCTTCACCGATGGCGCGGTCGATCGAGACGCCGCTGATGCGTTGCAGTGACTCAGCCAGGTTGGTGTCGGGGAACTTGCCGATGTCCTCGGCCGTGATGCCGTCGACCACGCCCTGCCCGTCTCGCTTGAGTTTCAGTGACGATTCCAGACTGCCGCGAATGCCCGTGATCACGACCTGCTGCGGCTCGGCCGCGCTGGCGGCCGCGGGCTGCGCGTGGGCACCACCTGCGCCTGCGATCACCACCGCACAGGCCGCAGCCAGGGGCGTGAGGTGAAAGCGACCGGCGGCGCTGATGAACTGGCTGTGCGCTGAAGACTTGGACATCGCTATTGCCTTTGCAATTGTGGAACCGGACTGTGGGCTGCGGTCCGAAACAAGCCGCGGCTGGGCTTGAACTCACCGCGCTGCACCGCTTTCCTACAGCAATGAAAGCGTTTTCACATGCTAGGGAACTAAAGCCCTGGTCGAATCTAGGGACTACCCTATCCGACGTGGTTGACCAGCCACAGTGAAATGGCTGGAAAGCACAGCAGCAGCAAGGTGCGCAGCGCGTCGCTGATGAGGAACGGCATCACGCCGCGGTAGCTTTCGGCGATGGGCACGTCGCGCGCCATGCCGTTGACGATGTAGACGTTCAGCCCCACGGGCGGCGACAGCAGACCGAAGCCCACCGTCATCAGCACCATGATGCCGAACCAGATCGCGACGCTCTCCCGGGGCATGCCGAAGTCCAGCCCGATGACCACCGGAAAGAAGATCGGAATGGTCAGCAGCATCACCGACAGCTCGTCCATGAAGCAGCCGCTGATCAGATAGAAGACCAGGATGGCGCTGACGATGAGCAGGGGCGACCAGCCCAGCGTGCCCACAAACTGCGCCAGTTGCGCCGGCACCTGCGACAAGGCCAGCGCCGCGTTCATCACATCGGCGCCGAGGAAGATCAGGAAGATCATCGCCGAGGCCTCGGCCGTGGCGTAGAAACACTGCGTGAACTTGGGCCAGGTCATCTCGCGCCGCAGCAAGGCCGCTACCAAGGTGGCCGCCGCGCCCACGGCCGCGCCTTCGATGGGCGTGAACTTGCCGCTGTAGATGCCGCCGAAGACGATAAGGAAGATCGCCGCGATGGGCATCACCGACCACGCGGCCTTCAGGTCCAGCGGCGCCGTGTCGGCCGGCTGCTGCTGCGGCGCGTGGCCGGGGAACAGCCGCACGTAAATGGAAATGGCCACGATGTAGCCGAACATCGCGATCACGCCCGGGATGACGGCGGCGGCGAACAGTTTGGCGATGTTCTGCTCGGCCAGGATGGCGTAGATGACCAGCGGCACCGAAGGCGGGATGAGGATGCCCAGCGTGCCCCCGGCGGCCAGCGTGCCCGTGGCCAGCCGGCCCGAATAGCCGTGGCGGCGCATCTCTGGCAGCGCCACCTGCGTGATGGTGGCCGCCGTGGCCACCGACGAGCCACAGATGGCACCGAACGCAGCGCAAGCCACCACCGAGGCCATGGCCAGGCCACCGCGAAAACCGGCCATCAACGAAGCCGCCACCTGGAACAAGGCGCGCGAGATGCCGCCCTGGGTGGCGAAGTTACCCATCAGGATGAAGAGCGGGATCACGCTCAGGTCGTAACTGGCAAAGCGCGCAAAGGCCTGGGCGTTGAGAAAGCTTAGCCAAGGCAACCAACCGGCCTTGAGCACGTAGCCCAGCGCGCCGGCTGCGAACATCGCGATGGCGATCGGCACACGCACCGCCATCAGCAGCAGCATCACGGCGAAGATCAACAGCGCAAGCTGCACCGGCGTCATGCAGTGACTGCCTTGCCGAAGCCGCGCACTGCCTGCACCCAGGCGATCAACGTCGTCAGCGCCAGTGCCGGCACCATCACGGCATAGACCACCCATTCCGGGAAGCCCAGCATCATCGACCCGGCCTGGGTCTTCCAAGCACTCATGCCGCCCACCGCGGTGCGCCAGGTCATCAGTGCCATCACCGCGCCCAGCAGCAGCGCGCCGAAGCGGTCGAAGCGCTCCTGCGCGGCAGGCGAGGCGCGGCTGGTGACGAAATCGACAATGATGTTCCCGCGACGCAGCTGGCACCAGGGCAGGAACAGCGCGATGGCCGCGCCGGCCGCCGAGCCCGAGAGCTCGAAGTCGCCGACGATGGTCCAGCCCGTGGTGTTGCGGCCGACGAGGCTGACGCAGGTCATCAGCGTGATGGCCGTCAGCAGCACGCCGGCCAGCACGGCGCACAGGCGGGCCAGGGTGTCGAGCAGCTTCATGGCAGACGCTCGTCCGCGACCTACAGCAACACGATGTCGTACTGCTCCGGGTTCATCGACGGTTCGGTGCTCAGCGAAATCGGCCTGCCGATGAATTCGCTCAGGCCGGCCAGGTGCACGCTTTCTTCGTCGAGCAGCATTTCCACCACGCTGGCGCTGGCGATGACGCGGAACTCCTTGGGCGCGAACTGGCGCGCCTCGCGCAGGATCTCGCGCAGGATGTCGTAGCACACGCTGCGCGCCGTCTTCACCTGGCCGCGGCCCTCGCAGGTGGGGCACGGGTGGCACAGCATGTGGGCCAGGCTCTCGCGGGTGCGCTTTCGCGTCATCTCGACCAGGCCCAGCTGCGTGAAGCCGCTGACCGTGGTGCGCGTGCGGTCGCGCGCCAGCTGCTTGCGCAACTCGGCCAGCACGGCTTCCTGGTGGTCGGTGCGCGTCATGTCGATGAAGTCGGCGATGACGATGCCGCCCAGGTTGCGCAGGCGCAGCTGGCGCGCCAGGGCGCCGGCAGCTTCGAGGTTGGTCTTGAAGATGGTGTCGTCGAAGTTGCGCGCACCGACGAAGCCGCCGGTGTTGACATCGATGGTGGTCAGCGCCTCGGTTTGATCGATGATGAGGTAGCCACCGCTCTTCAAATCCACCCGGCGCGACAGGGCGCGGGCGATTTCTTCTTCGATGCCGAAGAGATCGAAGATGGGGCGCTCGCCGCGGTACAGCTCCAGCTTGACCACCGTGCCTGGCATGAAGGTGCGTCCGAAGGCACCGAGCGCGTCGTGCTGCAGCTTGCTGTCGATGCGAATGGTCTGCGTGGCCTCGGTGGTGAGGTCGCGCAGCACGCGTTCGGCCAGGCTCAGGTCCTGGTGCAGCAGCGACCCCGCGGGACGCTGCGTGCCGCGTTCGCGGATCAGCGCCCAGGCGCGGCGCAGGTAGGCGATGTCCTCGGCCAGCTCGGCATCGCTGGCTTCCTCGGCGTTGGTGCGCAGGATGAAGCCGCCGCCGTCGGCCCCCGCCAGCGCCGTGACGCGGCTGCGCAGCTGTTCGCGCAGCTCGGGCGAGCCTATCTTCTGGCTGATGCCGATGTGGTTGTCGTGCGGCAGGAAGACGAGCATGCGCCCGGCGATCGAGACCTGGCTGGTCAGACGCGCGCCCTTGGTGCCGATGGCGTCCTTGATGACCTGCACCGTCAGCGTCTGGCCTTCGTAGACCTGGCGCTCGATGGGCAGCGGCGGCGCGTCGCCGGCCAGGGCCCGCGCGGCGGGCGCGCCCGACAGCAGGTCGGCCACATGCAGGAAGGCCGCGCGCTCCAGTCCGATGTCGACGAACGCACTCTGCATGCCGGGCAGCACGCGCACCACCTTTCCCAGGTAGACGTTGCCGACCAGCCCGCGTTCCAGCGTGCGTTCGATGTGCAGTTCCTGCACCGCGCCGTTCTCGACGATGGCCACGCGCGTTTCCTGCGGGGCCCAGTTGATGAGGATGTCTTGTGCTGCCATGGGGCAGTCTAGACGCTGAGCTGCATTCCACAGGCGCGCAGCAGTTGCGCCGTCTCGAACAAGGGCAGGCCCATGATGCCGCTGTGGCTGCCTTCGATGTGGCTGATGCAGCCGGCCAGCACGCCCTGAATGGCATAAGCGCCGGCCTTGCCGCGCGGCTCACCCGTGGCCACGTAGCGCTTGAGGGTGTCAGCGCTCAGCGGCGCGAAGCGCACATGCGAGATGCTCAGCGCCGCGTGCCTGCGCCGACCGTCGTGCACGGCCACGGCCGTCAACACGCGGTGGGTGCGGTTCGACAGTGCGGCCAGCATGGCCGCTGCATCGGCGTCGTCACGCGGCTTGCCCAGGATGCGCCAGCCCAGCGCCACCGTGGTGTCGGCACACAGCACCGGAGCCAGCGGCAGTCCGCGTTGCACCAGCCGCTTGCGGGCGGCGGCCAGCTTGGCCAGGGTCACGCGCTGCACGTAGTCCTGCGGCAACTCGCCTGCGAGTTCGGCCTCCAGCGCTTCAGCGTCTTCGCCGTCACCGGCCAGCAGCGGACGGTGTGCCACACCCAATTGATCGAGCAACTGCGCGCGGCGCGGGCTTTGCGAGGCGAGGTAGATAAAGGCGTGGGTGGGTGTCGGGCGCGGCATGGGCGCAGATTGTCCACGCCACGCACCCGCAGCTGCCCTGGTTCGCGATCGGCGTCGAACCAAGGCGGCCATTCCCTGCCGAGCCGTGGACGTCAGGCCGCAGGTACCGGGCTCCAGCACGGCGGTGCCGTTGAGCGTGGACCCGCGGCCCGCCCATACAGTGGGCCGCCGTCAGCCCGGCGATCAGGCAGTGCCCTGGCGGCGCCGGCGCGCCGTGAAGCCCACAGCGCCGAGGCCGGCCAGCATCAGCGCCCAGCGACCAGGCTCCGGGATCGGCAGACTGACCAGGTCGACACTGACGTTGTCCAGCCCCAGGTACGACGGCGCGCCGCTGGGCAGGTTGCCGCTGCCGCCAAAAGTGATGGGCGTCGATGTGCCCGTGGCAACGAAGTTGAAACCCAGCAACTGCCAGTTGCCGCTGGCCGGTGCCGTGGCGCCCGGCAGCGCCCAGCGCTGCGTGGTGGCGCCGGCTGTGGCCACGATCGACGGCGTGATGGCGTTCAAGGCGTAGGTGCCGGCGTAGAAGTTCAGGCGATAGGTGGCACCCGCCACGGTAGGCAGGATTTGCGCTACCGAACCGAAGACATTGGATGAGGGGCAGGACGTGCCCTGGTCGCAGAAGCCGGTCAAGTCCAGGGCATAGCTGCCGTTCTGTGTGGCGATGCCGGCCTGCCCGGACTGGAACCAGGCCAGCTCGTTGCCAAGCACCGTCCAGCCGGGCAGCGCGCTGCTGCCGGGAAGAAGCTGCTGTGCCAGCGGGAAACCGAACGAGCCCCCGGTGAAGGTGCCGGCATCGAAGCTGCCGTTGGTCAGCAGGTTGGCGCTGTGGGCGCTGGCGGCCAGGGAAACGAGGGCCAGAGCGGTCGAGAAGTGCTTCATCAGGGAACTCTCTTTCTGTGGTTATGGATTCGACAAAGGTTAGGGCTCAGACCGTGCGCCGGCGCACCAGCAGCAGCACGCTGCCGATGCCGGCCAGCATCAGCGCCCAGGTGCCGGGCTCGGGCACGGCGCTGAGCACGATGTTGTCGAGCACCGCACCGTGGACGCTGTTGGGCGCTGCCAGCGTCTCGAAGCGCAGCCGGACGGCTGTCTCGTTGGCCAGCGCCGTGAAGTTCAGCGAGACGTTCGCCCCGGCCGAATTGACCGCCAGGTTGCTGGCAAAGCTGCCCAGGCTGACCCGGTAGCTGGTGGTCGTCGGATCGCCCGGCGCAAAGCCTTGCAGCAGCGCGCCGAAGCTGATCGTGTACGTCATTCCGGCAAGCAGGTTGAAGGTGGGTACCGAAGCGATGGCGCCGGTGCCCGTGTTGCCGACCAGGTCGAGGCAGTTGCCGCCGGGGTTGTGCACACACGAAAAGGGGCTGCCGGAGGGCAGGCCGACGATGTCGATGCTGCCCATAGTCACGCTGAACAGGGTTCCGCCAATGGCCCCGGTGTACAGGCCGCCGGTGGCTGCGGAGAAGTTCTCGCTCAGCAGCGTGGCGGCCTGCGTGCCCGCCGTTGAAGCACAAGCCAGCAGCAACGCGCTGGCCAATCGCAAAGAGTTCTTCATGGGTCTTGAATCCTTGAGTTCGGGGGTTGGAAATCCGTTGGTCGGGCCGGCTGTCGTTCGATTGCTAGCGGCTGACAGGCATGTTCGGCGCGCTGCCGTCACTGGCGCGTCACCGGCGCGCGGGGTCGGGAACGAAGGGGCAGCCGGGCCCGTGCTGCAGCAAGTCCGGCTGCCAGGCCTGGGCGCGGCACAGCGTGCAGGTGAAGGTGCCGCCCAGCGGGCCGTCGGGGGTGTAGATCAGCACCTGGGGTCCGGGCGCACGACTGGGCAACGCCTGCGCAGCGGGCGGCGGCGAAGGGGGCTCAAGCGGCGGGGTGGGCAGCATGCGGCCGCCACTTTGGCCGGTGCAGCGTCACCAGAGCGTCAACGGCTGTCGCGGCGCCCCTCAGGCAGGGGCTTGCAGGCGCTGCATGCGCGTTGCGATACTGCGCCGCACAACAACCCCATGAATTCGCCCGCCGACTCCCTGCCCGCCGGGCCGAACACCCAAGCCGGGACAGCCGCCGTGCACCTGTCGCTGCACCGCAGCGCCCAGTGGCGCACCGCCAGCGGCCCGGCCCGGCCTCTGGAGCGCAAGCACGCCGCCCTGCTGGCCTGGCTGTGGCTGGAAGGGCCGACGCCGCGTTCGCGCTTGGCGGGGCTGCTGTGGCCCGAGGTGGGCGAGGAACGCGCCCGCGGCAACCTGCGCCAGCGCCTGCTGAAGCTGCGCCAGGAGGCGGGTGACATCGTTGCCGACGAGGCAGGCATGCTGAGCCTGACGGCCGCAGTCAGCGTCGATCCGCCCGACCCGCCCAGCGCTGCGCTGCTGCAAGGGCTGGACTTCGACGACTGCGAGGGCCTTGCGCGCTGGCTGGACGGCAAGCGCGAAGTCGAGCGCGAGCGCCGCAAGCGCGAATGGCTGGCCGAGGTGCGCGAAGCGGTGTCCCAAGGCCAGGGCCAGCGGCTGGACGACGCGCTGTACGCCGCCGACCAGCTGCTGCAAACCGACCGCGAAAGCGAGGAGGCCTACCGCGTGCTGATGGAGGTGTACTACCTGCGCGGCGACCACGCCTCGGCCCTGGGCGCCTGGGACCGCTGCCGCGAGATGCTGCGCCAGATCTACGGCGCCAAGCCCTCGGACGCCACGCAGCAGCTGGGCGACACCATCCTGGCCGCCGCGCGCGCAGCCCAGGCCACGCACGACGAGCAGGCCGGCTGGGCGCCCACGCCGCCCGGCAGCAGCCAGGCCTTGCCAGCCACGGTGCTGCGCCCGCCGCGGCTGGTGGGCCGTGCCGCGGCCATGGAGCTGCTGCGCCATGGCTGGCACGCGCAACAGGTGCTGTGTGTGTCGGGGCAGGCCGGCGTGGGCAAGAGCCGGCTGCTGAACGACTGGGCGGCGGCACTGGGCCCGGTGGCCTTTGCTGCGGCGCGGCCGGGCGACGCGGTGCTGCCTTATGCGTCACTGAGCCGGCTGCTGTTGGCTGCCATCGACCGCTTCAAGCCGCCGCTGGACAGCGCACACGCAGCCCAGGCTGCGCGCGTGCTGCCGCGCCTGGCCCTGCTAGCCGGCGTGGCAGCCGAGCCGGTTCGTACCGAGTACGAGCGCACCCAGGCCTTGCTGGCCCTGGCGACCTTGCTGAAAGACTGCGTGCAGCGCGGCGCCCAGGCGCTGGTGCTGGACGACCTGCAGTTCGCCGACAGCGCCAGCCTGGCCGCGCTGCGCGTGCTGGCCGAACCCTCCGCGAGCCTGCCCGACCCGACCCGTCCGCTGCGCTTTGCCTTCGGTCTGCGGCCCGAGGAAACGCCGGCGGAAGTGCTCGCGCTGGCCGCCACGCTGCAAGCCAGTGGCCGCTGGCAAGCGGTCGAGCTGGCGCCGTTGTCGGCCGACGACGCGGCGCTGCTCCTTGCCAGCCTGGGCGTGCCGCTGCTGAATGCCGGCGCCTGGGCCGCGCCGATCTGGAAGCAGGTCGGCGGCAACCCGGCCTTCTTGCTGGAATCGGTGAAGCTGCTGCTCAGCTCGCCCGCGCGCCTGGCCGCGGCCGACGGCAGCCTGCCGCTGCCGGCCAGCATCGAGGCCGTGATCCAGCGCCGCATCGAGATGCTGTCGCCGCGCGCGCGCCACCTGGCGCAACTGGCGGCGATTGCCGGCAGCGGCTACAGCATCCCGCTGGCGGCGGCGGCACTCGCCTGCCCGCCCATCGAACTCAGCGAGCCGCTGCGCGAGCTTGAGGTGCGCCAGCTGTTCTACGGCCGCCAGTTCGTGCACGACGTGATTGCCAGCGTCACCCTGGCCGCCGTGC
>JANNWL010000142.1:0-2666 GCA_031414735.1 Burkholderiales bacterium
GGTTTGCGGCCGCGCGGCGACGCGTCAACCTGGATGCCTCAGCGCCCGGCTGAGCAGGATCACCGGAATCAACCCGACCAACACGATGGCCAGCGAGGGCAACGCGGCCTCGGCCAGGCGCTCGTCGCGCGCGAAGTTGTAGGCCACCACCGCCAGCGTGTCGCTGCCAAAGGGCCGCAGCACCAGGGTGGCGGGCAGCTCCTTCATCACGTCGACGAAGACCAGCAGCGCTGCGGCCAGAGCAGAACGCCGCAGCAGCGGCAGGTGCAGCGCCGCAAACACGCGCGGCGGGCGGCTGCCCAGCATGCGGGCGGTTTCGTCGATGGACAGCGGCACGCGGGCATAACCCGCCTCCACCGACTGCAGCGCAACGGCAGAAAAGCGCGCCAGGTAGGCGTAGACCAACCCGAAGGCCGTGCCGGTGACGAGTGCGGCCGCGCCCAGCCCCGGCCAGCGCGCCTGCAGCCAACCCACCGGCACCAGGATGCCCAGCGCGATGACGGCGCCCGGCACGGCATAGCCCAGCGACAGCACCCGCGCAGCCGGCCGCAGCAGCGCATGGCGACCCTGGCGCAAGGCGTAGCCCAGCGCCAACGCCAGCGCCGTGGCCATCAGGGCTGCGATGGCCGCGAGGCGGAAGCTGGCCCAGGCCCACTGCGCAAAGCGCGCCAGCGGCAGGCCGAATTCAGACAACGTGGCTTCGTGCCACAGCATGCGCGATAGCCACAGCACCGGCAGCACGAAGCCCAGCAGCACCGGCAGCAGGCACAGCGCGAACACCCACGCTGCCATGGCGCCGTGCAAGGGCGTGGGCCGGGCTTCGGCCGACTGCGAACCCGCGCCGCGAGCCGTCGCAAAGCGCCGGCCGCGCTGGGCCGCCCGCTCGGCCATCAGCAGCGCCGCGACCACGAGCAGCAGCACCGACGCCAGCTGCGCCGCCGCCACGCGGTCGTCCATCACCAGCCAGGCCTTGTAGATCCCCGTCGAAAACGTGGACAAGCCGAAATACGCGCCCACACCGTAGTCGGCCAGCGTCTCCATCAGCGCCAGCGCGGCGCCGGCGGCGATGGCCGGCCGGGCCATCGGCAGCGCGACCTCGAGCACACGGCGGCGCATGGGTGCGCCCAGCAGCCGCGCGGCTTCCATCATCTGCACGGCACGCTCACCCAGCGCGGCGCGGGCCAGCAGGTAGACATAGGGATACAGGCACAGGATGAACAGCAGGGTCGCACCGGGCAGGCTGCGCACGTCAGGCCACAGCGCGCCCTGCCAGCCCGTGGCGGCGCGCAGGCCCGTCTGCAGCGGGCCGCTGTACTGCAAGGCATCCGTCCAGGCGTAAGCCAGCACGTATGCCGGCATGGCCAGCGGCAGCAGCAGCGCCCATTCCAGCGTGCGACGGCCGCGGAAGTCGAACAACGTCACGGCAGCGGCCAGCGCCGAGCCGAGCACCACCACGCCCACCCCCACACCACCGGCCAGCAGAGCAGACTGCAGGGCGTACTCGGGCAGCACGGTGCCCAGCTGATGTGACAGCACGGCCAGGGCCGAGGCGTCCAGCGCCAACCACGACCCCAGCACGCCCCACACGGGCAGTGCGAGCAGCAGGCAGACCAGCGTCAGCAGCGCGCGCATGGGAATAGTGGAATGCGAACAATTTTCATTCAGTGTCGGATTATCATCGAGACATGTTTCTCAGCCTGCAGCATGTCGCGGTGCGCTACGCCCGTTCCACCGCCCGCCGCGACGCCGTTCAAGACGTCAGCCTGGGTCTGGCCGCCGGGCAGATCGGCGTGCTCATCGGCCCCTCGGGCTGCGGCAAGACCTCGCTGCTGCGCGCCGTGGCCGGGCTGGAACGCTGCAGCGCCGGCCGCGTGGCCATTGCCGACGAGACTTTGTCAGATGCCGCCAGCGGCGCGCATGTGGCCGCTGAAGACCGCCGCATCGGCATGGTGTTTCAGGACTATGCGCTGTTCCCGCACCTGAGCGTGCAGGACAACGTGGGCTTTGGCGTGCACCACCTGCCGCGTGCCGAGCGCGCGGCGCGCGTCAAGCAGGTGCTGGAACTGGTGGGCCTGGCGCACGCCGCCAACCGGCAGCCGCACCAGCTGTCCGGTGGCCAGCAGCAGCGCGTGGCGCTGGCCCGCGCGCTGGCCCCCAGGCCACGGCTGCTGCTGCTGGACGAGCCCTTCTCCAGCCTGGACGTCGACCTGCGCGAGCGCCTGGCGCAAGAGGTGCGCGCGATCCTGAAGGAAAGCGGCACCACGGCGCTGCTCGTCACGCACGACCAGCTCGAAGCCTTCGCCGTGGGTGACGTCATCGGCGTGATGAACCAGGGCCGCCTGGAACAGTGGGACGACGCCTACACGCTGTACCACCGGCCGGTGAGCCGCTTCGTTGCGCAGTTCATCGGCCACGGCGTGTTTGCGCCGGCGCAGATCGTGGCCTGCTCGCACGGCCCCTGCGTGCACACCCCCGTGGGCGAGATCAACGACGTCGCCGGCTGCCCCCTGCCCGAGGCCTACCCCCAGGGCGATTGCGACGTGCTGCTGCGTGCCGACGACATCGTGCACGACGACGCCTCCCCCGTGCGCGCGCTGATCGAGCGCAAGGCCTTCCGCGGGTCGGAATTCCTGCTCACGCTGCGCCTGGAAAGCGGCGAACAGGTG
>JANNWL010000143.1:0-7263 GCA_031414735.1 Burkholderiales bacterium
CGCCAGCGGCGAGGTCTACGGGCTGCTGGGCGGCAACGGCGCAGGCAAGTCCACCACGCTGGCCACCTTTCTGGGCTTCCTGCCCGCGGCCAGCGGCCGGGTGCTGGTCAATGGCCAGGATGTCGGCAACGATCTCGTGGCAACCCGCCGCACGATCGCCTACCTGCCGGAAGCCGCCTCGCTGTACGAGCACCTGGACGCACGCGAGAACCTGCGCTACTTCCTGCAACTGGCAGACGTGCGCTGCGGTGCTGCCGACATCGACTTGGCGCTGGACCGTGTCTCGCTGGATGCGCAGGCGCGCGGCCTCAAGCTGCGCGGCTACTCGAAGGGCATGCGCCAGAAGGTGGCCATTGCGCTGGCGATCCTGCGCAACACAAGCATCCTGCTGCTCGACGAGCCGACATCGGGGCTGGACCCTCTGGCCATCGACGAATTCCACGACCTGGTGCGCGGCTTGGCCGATGCCGGCAAGGCCATCCTGATGGTGACGCACGACGTCTACGGCGCCTGCCAGGTGGCCGATCGCATCGGCCTGCTGCGCGGAGGGCACCTGGTGGACGAGTTCGCAGCACCCGCAGGCGGCCGCATCGACACCGAGACCGTGCACCGCGCCTTCTCGGCGAAGGCCGCAGCGTGAGGCAGGTGTTCATCATCGCCGGCGCCGAGTGGCGCTACTGGCTGCAATCGCGCCTGGCCCTGGGCGGTGCTTTGCTGTTGGCCGGGCTGCTGATCGCCACCACGGTGCTGACCACACTGCGCATGCAGGGCGAAGCGGCCGAACGCGCGCACCACCAGGCCGCAGCCGAAGCGGCGTTTCTCTCGCAGCCCAGCCGCCACCCGCACCGCATGGTGCACTACGGGCATTACGTCTTCCGCACACCGGCGCCGCTGGCGCTCTTCGACCCGGGGCTCGACCCGGTCACGGGCCAGTCGATCTTTCTCGAAGGCCACCGGCAGAACACCGCCATGTTCGCGGCGTCCGGTTCCAGCGCCGACATGGGCGCGCTCAGCTGGCTCAGCCCGGCGATGGTGTACCAACTGTTCGGCCCCCTGCTGGTGATCTTGCTGGGGCATGGCCTGATCGCTCGCGAACGCGAGGCCGCGACGCTGGCCACCCTGCTGGCGCAAGGCACACCGGGCCGGGCGCTGCTGGCGGGCAAAGCGCTGGCGCTGCTGTCTTTCGTGGTCGCACTGTTGTTGCCGCTGGCGGTGAGCGCGGGCCTGGTCGTGCACTTCAGCCACCACCCGGGCGAGCAGCCGCTGGCCGCCTGGGCCCTGGTGGGCGCCTATCTGCTTTATCTGGCCATTTGGGGCGCACTGGCCTTGCTGGCTTCGGCGCTGCTCAAGCGCCGTTCAGCCGTGCTCGCGACGCTGACCACGCTGTGGATCGCCCTGACGCTGGTGCTGCCGGCGGTGGCCGTCAGCGCAGCCTCGAACGCCGCACCGATGGCCGGCAAGCTCGAGACGGATCTGGCCATGCTGAGCGACCTGCGCAAGCTGGGCGACGGCCACAACGCCAACGATCCGGCCTTCGCCAGGCTGCGTGCCGACCTGCTGGCCAAGCACGGTGTGCAGCGTGTTGAAGACCTGCCCGTCAACCTGCGCGGTGTCGTGGCACAGGTCAGCGAGCAGCGGCTTACGAACACCTTGAACACCTACGCCCGCGCGCAAATGGCGGCTGAAACCCGGCAGGCTGCGGTGCTGGCAAGCCACGGCTGGTTCACCCCGCTGCTGGCGGTGGCCGAGGCTTCGCGCGCGGTGGCCGGCACCGACCTGGCGCACCACCACCGCTTCCTGCAGGAGGCCGAGGCACTGCGCTACGCCTTCGTGCAGGGCCTGAACCGCCTGCATGCCGAGAAGCTGGCTTACAGCGATGACGTCCGGCGCAGCAGCGATGCGCAGGCTGAAGAGCGCACGCGTCTTGACGCCACGAACTGGCAACTGCTGGACCGTTTTCGGTTCGAGCCCGACTCCGCGGGCAGCCGCATCGCCCAGGCTCGGCCGCAGTGGCTGATGCTGGGCGTGTGGTGCGCACTGCTGGTCGGGGCCGTTTTCTGGGCCGGCGGCCGGCTTAAGCCATGAATGCGCTGTCGCAGCTTTCCAGCCCAAGCGCCCGCGTGTGGCCAGCCGTGCGCCGCGAGGCCGCCTTCCTGGCCCGCGACCGGTCGGTGTGGGCCTGGTGGCTGGTGGTGCTGTGCCTGTCGGTGCTGGCCGGGTCGTCGGGCCTGTCTGAAGTCAGCCAACAGCGCGCCACGATCGCGCGCCTGGTCGAAGCCGACCGTGCCGACCGCCTGGCCGTGCTGAAGACGCAGAAGGACTGGGGCGGCGCCGCCTACTCCAGCTTCCACCTCACCTTCGACCCGCCGTCCGACTTCGCATTCGCGGCGCTGGGTCGGCGTGACGACGCGGCGTGGAAACACCGCGTGAGGATGCTGGCCCTGGAAGGCCAGATCCATGAGCGCGATGCCGGCCACCCGGTGCTGGCCCTGATCGGACGCTTCGACTTCACCTTCCTGGCGGCTTTCGTGCTGCCGCTGGTGCTGATCGTGCTGCTGCACAACCTGCGCGCCAGCGAGCGCGCGGCCGGCCGGCATGACCTGCTGGTGGCCACCGCGGGTCACTCGGCGCGGCTGTGGCACCTGCGTGCGGCGCTGCGGGCCAGCGGTGTGTTCGTCTGCGCTGCGCTCCCGCTGGTGGTGGTCGGCAGCCTGAGCGGCACCACTGTTTCAACCTTGCTGGCGGCCTGCGCCTTGCTGCTGGCCTACCTGCTGTTCTGGACCGGGGTCTGCGCGGCCCTTGCGGCCTGGCAGCAGACAGGGGAAGTGATCCTGGCCACGCTGGTGGCGCTGTGGATCCTGCTCGGGGTCGTTGTGCCCGCTGCCGGCCGCATGGCCATCGATCGGGCCGTGCCCGTGCCCTCAGGCTCCGACATCGTCATGACCCAGCGCGAGGCGGTCAACGGCGCCTGGGACCTGCCCAAGGCCGCCACGATGGCGGCCTTCGTCGAACGCCATCCGCAATGGGCGGACTACACGGCCGTTGAGCGGCCGTTTGAGTGGAAGTGGTACTTCGCCTTCCAGCAGGTGGGAGATCAGAAGGCACAGGCGCTGTCACAGGCCTACACCGCAGGCCGCGTGGAACGTGACCAGCTTGCCGGTTGGCTGGCGGTCATCGCACCGCCCGTGTTGCTGGAACGCGCGCTGCAGGCCCTGGCGCGGACCGACCTGCGCTCGGCGCTGGCCTATGAAGCCAGGGTGCGGGCCTTTCATGGTGCGTTACGCGGGTTCTATTACCCGAAGTTTTTTCTTGGCGAGCGCTATGAACCGGCTGCGCTGGCTTCTTTGCCCCTGTTTGCGGCTCAGGCGGCTGGCGATTGATGGGGCTGGGCAGCCCAGAGCACGCATTACCAATATCTCACTCGTTTTGCGCGCGTCTGCTCTTGAGCGCCCAAAGGCAGGTTGAGCACGAGTACCAGCCGCGTGAGGCCGAGACCTTCGATGGGCGGCGAGCGGTGCACGATGCCGCTGTCGTGGGCGGCCTCTGGCCAGCCGCAGCCTTTGAACAGCGCCACATCCAAGGGGGCCACCTGGGCGCTGTAGGGGGCATCCAGGTCGGGCTGTGCGATCACGGCTTGGCCTTGCCCGGGGGCCACCCACTCGGTGCCCGGGCCCCGGTAGGTGGTGATCAAGCGCAAGGGCACGCAGTCGCGGTGCCAGCGGCGGCAGGCGTTGTTCGGTATGGCGTCCAGCCGCAGGCGGACGGTGTCGCAGCCGGTGATGGCGGCAAAGCGGGCAACCAGGTCGGCGATGTCGGCCACCAGGGTCCAGCGCAGGGCACTGTGCGGGGTGTCGCTGATATCAAAGGCTGCGTTCAGTTTCGCCACCGCTTCTGCCGGCTGCAAGTTCATGCGGCACACCGGCAACTGTGCCGGCGGCAAAGTCTGCAGCCATTCGACCAGTGCCGCCAGCCGCGGGTCTGCGCCGCGTTGCCACAGCGCAAGCTCAATGCCGGGCTGCCGCAGCGCGGCCAGCACCGCTGCGCCTTTGCTGTAAAGCACGGCCTGTGGCACCAATGGGGCGGCGGTGTCGAAATACGTTTCGGTGTCGATGCTGTGCATCACAGCGCATCGGCGTGGGGCGCTGCTGCACCCGTGACAGCAGCAGCGCAGGTCGCAGCGGGCCGGCGCAGCCACTGCTTGCCGGGCTGCACGGTGTAGACCCACTCGGTCACGGCTTGCCCGCCGAGCAGGTGCTGCTCGACGATGCGTTCGACGGCGGTCTCGTCGACGCCGCCGTACCAGGTGCCATCGGGCCAGACCTGCATCACCGGCGCCAGGCCGCAGGGGCCCAGGCAGGTGGTTTTGCAGGTCATCAAGCCCGGGCCTTCGGTGCGCAGGTTGCGGGCTTTCTGGATGTTGCGCAGGTGGCCCCACACCAGGTTGCCACCAGCGTCGGTGCAGGGCCCTCCGGCACACACCAGCACACGGTGGCGCTGCACCGGCACGGTGGCGCCTTCGGCATCGGGGACGCGTGCGCCGTCGCTGGGCGCGGCTGCGGCAGCGAGCTCGGCCATGGCGTCGAGCAGGGTGTCGATGGCCGGCAGGCCGCTGGGCGCGGGTGCGATGCGGACCTCGGGCCACGGGCTGGGGCGGGTCGGGCTGGCTTCGCCTTCGCCTTCTCCCTGACGTTCCTGTTCACGTTCACGCTCGCGACGCCAGCGTTTGATCACCCGCTGCAGACTCAGTGAAGAGCCCGGCTCCAGCGGCAGCAGCAGCGGCAGCAACAACACTTCTCGCACACCCGCGTCGGCCAGCGTGTGCAGCACGCGGCGCAACGCGGGCTCGCCTTGTTCGGTGTAGGCAAAGCGCACGTCACAGGTGGCATGGCGTTCGCGCAAGCGGGCGCACAAGCCTTCAAGTTCGCGGTCGGCAGCCGCTGTCACCGACGAGCGAACGATCACGACCAGCGAGCGGGTAGCCTGCGGTGACGGGGGGTTCAGGGGTTCAGGCATGAATCGGGTCTTCGTGTGGGGATTCGAGAAGCGATTCGTGCAGGGGCGTGACGAAGGGCAGCCCCTCACGCTCGCCCACAAAAGCCTCCACGCCATAGGCCTGGCGCAGGTGGGCGGCGGTCAGCACCTCGCGCCACGGGCCCAGCGCCAGGGTGCGGCCCTCGGCCAGCAGCAGCAACCGGTCGGAAAAGCGCGCGGCCAGTGCCAGGTCGTGCATGACCACCAGCGCGCCGACGTTCTGCGTGCGTGCCAGCGAGCGCACTGTCTGCAGGGTGGCAAGCTGGTGGCGCAGGTCGAGGTCGCTGGTGGGTTCGTCGAACAACAGCAGCGGGCATTGCTGCGCCAGCGCACGCGCGATCAGCACACGCTGGCGTTCGCCGCCCGAGATCTCGGCCATCGCGCGCAGCGCCAGCGCCTCCAGGCGCATGGTGCGCAGCGCCGCCAGCACGACGCGCTCATCGTCGGCGGCCAATGCCGTGCCGCGATGCGGCAGGCGGCCCAAGGCCACCACGTCCATCACTGCCAACCCCATGCCGGCCCCCTTGGGCTGCGGCACCCAGGCCATGCGACGGGCGAGCGCCGGGCCATCGTGATCCTCCAGCGATCGGCCCTGAACTTGCACGCTGCCCGCCTCGCGCGGCTGCAGCCCGAGCAGGCAGCGCAACAGCGTGCTCTTGCCCGCGCCGTTGGCACCCAGCACCCCCAGCACCTCGCCAGCGGTCAGAGTGAAGCCGATGCCGCGCAACACGGCACGCCCGCCCAGTCGGCAGGACAGGCCCTGCACCTCAAGCAGCGGGGTCGTCATGCCCCGATCTCGTGCCGCCGCGTCAGCAGCAGGTGCAGGAACAGCGGCACGCCGATGAAGGCGACCACGATGCCCACCGGCACCACGACGGGCGCGAAGGCCAGGCGGCCGATGAGGTCGGCCAGCAGCACCAGCAGCGCGCCGGCCAGCGCCGAAAAGGGAAGCAACCAGCGGTGGTCGCCACCGATTCCGAGGCGGGCGATGTGCGGTGCCACCAGGCCCACGAAGCCAATGACGCCGGTGAAGCTGACGATGGCTGCGGCGCTGAACACCGCCGCCAGCGTGACCGTGGCGCGCACCCGCGTCACCGCGAAGCCCAGCGTGCGCGCCACGTCGTCGCCGCCCCCGGCCAGGGCGTTCAGCGCCGCGGCATGGCCCAAGAACAGCGGCACCACCAGCAGCCAGGCACCGCCGGCCAGCGCCACCTCGTTCCAGGTGCGGCCGCTGAGCGAGCCGAAGGTCCAGTGCACGATGGCGGCCAGCTGCTGGTCGCTGGCAATGAACTGCACGCTGGCCGTCAGCGCGCCGAACAGATAGGTCAGGCCCACGCCCGCCAGCACAAGCACCACCGGGCTGACGCCGCGCACCGCCGCCAACCCCAGCACCACCACGGCGCACACGGAGGCCGCGGCAAAGGCGCAGAGCACCGTGAGCACGCCGCCCCAGCCCGGCCACTGCGACAGCCCGAACAGGATGGCCAGCGACGCGCCGAAGGCCGCCGCCGGCGAGACGCCCAAGGTGTAGGGGCTGACGAGCGGATTTCGGGTGATGCCTTGCATGGCCACACCGGCCATGGCCAGCCCTGCCCCGGTGACCAGCGCCATCACGGTGCGCGGCAGGCGCAGGCTCGCCAGCACCAGCCATTCACTGTCGGTGAAGCGCCAAAGCTCTGGTCCCAGGCCCCAAGCGGCCGCTGTGCCTTGCAGCAGCCGCGCGGGCGTCAGCGTGCCGCTGCCCAGCCCCAGCGACAGCAGCGCCACGGCCAGCAGCGCGCCAGACAGGGCCACGACCAGCAGCACACGCCGCCGCTGCAGTGCGGCCAGCGCCGACCGCAAAGTGGTCAGTTCGGGCGCTGCAGCGGCGCCGGGTATTGACGCCGGCAGCGCCACGCCAACAGGCACCGCAGGCGACACCACACCGCTGCTCATGCACGCAGCTCCGCCAGCGACCAGCCATAGCCGCGCTGCGGCGCCACGCCCTGCCAGCGCTGCAACCATTCGTCCATGGCTTGCATCGGATCGAGCCCGCGCATGCGCTGCGGGTGCAGCCACTGCGCCAGTTGCAGCGCGCCGGTGATCTTGGAACAGCCGCCGGCCAGGTAGTAGCTCAGGTGGAACACGCGCTGCGCACGCACCGCCGGCAGCGAGGCCAGGGCCGGACGGCGTGCCAGTTGCTCCAAGGTCTCGCGCGCAAATTCGCGCGGGTGGGGTTCGTACTGGCCGGGC
>JANNWL010000144.1:0-4410 GCA_031414735.1 Burkholderiales bacterium
CTGGGCGAGACGGGCTCGCCGTCGAAGTGGAAGGTGTCGATGGCCAAGGCCACGCTGTGGTTGATGCCCTCGTACCCCAGGCCCGAGCCCCCGCTGCCCAAGCCGGCGGCGCTGGCCAGCGTGAAGGTCATGCCGTCGCCACGCAGGTCGGTGCTGGCGGGGATGAAGAAGTTGAAGTCGAAGTAGAAGGGCTGGTTGAAATTCAGCGCCAACGCCGTCGGTGCGAATCCGCTGCCTGCCTGGCCGCCCGTGCCGGTTTGCGTGAGCGTGAGCAGGCTGTAGGTGAACCCATTGCCCGGCGTGAGGTTGACGGCTGTGGCGTTGCCGGCGAGCGTCCAGGCGGTGAAGTCGGTGAGGCTGCCGCCCGTGGCGATGCTGACCCCTTGCTGGGCCAGGGCCGCAGGCACGAACAGGGCCGTGACGAGGCTGGAAACGATGAAGGCTGGGAATCGCATGCGGGGCTCCACGGGTTGCAGGATGGACGCACTCTAGGCAGCGACCGTTAGGCCAACGCTAGCGAGACGCCTCCACTGGCCCCCTCGATCCCGGGGGTACGGCAAGGCAGTGCCCAGGCTGAACGGCAACAGCCGACGGCGCTCAGGCCGCGCTGGTCGAAGCGCTGGCCCCCGCAGGCTGCGCCAGCGCAGCGTCGATCTGCGCCGCGAGTCCCCGGCCCTGCTCTGATTTGTAGAGCATGGCGAACACCGCGCGGCCCGCGCTGCGCTCGGCCCAGACCCGGCCGACCTGGCTCTTCTCGATTTCCTTGGGCACGGCGCGCAGAAAGTTGCCCTTGTACTCGGCGACGAGCACCCGCCCATCGACCAGTTCGCAGACGAAGTCGGGATAGAAGCGGCCTGACGACGTGGGCAACCAGAAGCCGTGTACCGGGTCGGAGTCCAGGTTGCGAACCCAGCACTTGACTTGGCGGTGCCCGTCGATGGCCAGCGCGCAGTGCCACTCCTCCGAGCCGTCCTCCAGGTCCGCCAGCACCGGGTAAAAGTGCTTGGCAAAGCTGAACTTGCCGCTGTAGCGCTTGTTGCCGGCCACGGGGTAGCAGCGCGGGTCGAAACGGAACTCGAAGGCCGGGTCGGCGGCACCGGCCTCGATGGCCCACCCGCCGTCGAGCACCAGCTGAGTGAAAGCCGCTTTCGAGGCTTCGTCGCGCAACTCGGCCATGCGCAGCGCCAGTCGCTGCATCAGGGGGTATTGGTGCCGGGCCAGCTGCTGCAGCGGAATGCGCTGCTCGTGGACCAGGTGGTGCACACACGCCAGGGTGAAGGCGCGCAGATGGGCCGGCAGGATGTCGCCCGCCACGTTGCGCGCGGGGTGCTGCAGCTCGGTGGCCAGCCAGCGCGCCAGGTCGCCGGCGGTGATGGTCGGGGCCACGGCGTCCAGTGCCAGCTGGCTGGCGTCGCCGCGGCCCACCCGGGTGCGTGCGCCATCCAGGTACACCTGCCACAGCGTGCCCTGCTCGGCCATCGTGAAGCCGGGCAGGCTGATGGGCTGCGCCAGCAGGTTCAGCTCCACGCTTTCCAGCACGGCCTCGCGCTCCAGCAGCGCCAGGGCTTGCTGCTCGCCTGGGTGATGCGCGCCGCCCGGCGGCCGGTAGCACAGCCGCGGCACCGGCGCAAAGTGTTCGCCCCGGTTGGCGGGCGCCTGGGCCCCGGCCACCAGCGCGTTGTGGCGCTCGACCTGCTGGGCCAGCGGGTCGCGCAGCTTGCGCGGCTGGGCGGCCACCAGTTCTGCTGCCAGCGCTTCACCGATGGCACCGCGCAGCAGCACGCGTTGACGTTGTCCGTCGCTGCTGACGGTGGCCGTGCCTTGTTCCAGCGCCGCAGCCACGCTTGCGGGCAGCGGCTTGTCGGCCGGCAGGTCCACGGTCAACGCCGGCAGCGGCGGCCTCGCCGGGGCCGCGCCGGCAAACAGAGGGCCGTCATCGCGCTGGCCGTCCGGCCCCAGCGCCAGGGGCAACTGCGGCGCAATCATCGAGGCCATGTCCAGCGGGTCGAAGCCCATGCCGTCGATCAGCCGGTCGGCCAGCGCGTTGGCGGCCAGGCCGGTCTCGGTCTCGGTCACGTGTGCATAGGCCTTGTTCAGCGCGTCGCGGCTGCGCCGCGTGGCGTAGGGCATGCGCAGCACGCGGCCCAGCAGTTGCTCGATGGCGGTGGCCGAGCGCACGTTCTGCACCGAGCACAGCACGTAGGCGAAGGGGCAGTCCCAGCCTTCGCGCAGCGCCTGCACGGTGATGATGTAGCGCACGGGGCAGGCGCGATCGCTCAGGTTCAGCCCGTCGAGTTCGCGCTGCGTGCCGGTGGCCACCTTCACCTGGTCTTCGGGGATGTGCAGTTCGTCCAGCAGGTGCTGGCGCAGCACGTCGACATTCACCGGGTCGGTGCTGTTCTGCGCCTGCAGCAGCACGATGGGCCGGATGTAGGCGCCCGTGGCGGCTTCTTCCTGCAGCGCCTCGGCTTCCAGCAGGCGCTGGTTCTGCACTGCGTCGAACACGGCGGCCTGCCAGCCGCGGGTGTGCTCGATCAGCGCAATCGGCATCTTGATCATGTCCTCGGCCTGCAGCTGCTGCGCCGAGACGTGGAACAGCACGTTGGTGCGCTTGGGCACGGGCGTGGCCGTCAGCTCCAGGATCAGTGCCGGGTTCAGGCGCTTGAGCGCTTCGAAGCTGCGCTCGGTCTTGGTGTTGTGGGCCTCGTCGACGATGACATACGGCTGCCGCAGCGCCAGCCAGTTGGCCAGGCTCCAGCGCGGCTGGCCGACGAAGCGCGCCAGCATCTCGCGGCCGGCTTTGGCCCCAGGTGCGTCCAGGCTGGCATCCGCGGCCGTCACCAAGGCACCGGGCAGGCCGTGCAGGGCGGCCAGTGCGGCCGGCGGCACGCTGCGAAAGTGCGGCTCGAGGGCTTCGCTGAAGGCGTACACATTGCGCTGGTCGGTGTCTTCGACGCGAAAGCTCTGCATCGTGGCCACCACCACCACGGCGCGGGTGTCGAAGTCCTGCGGCGACAGCGTGGCGACTTCTTCCAGGTCGCACACACGCACGTCATCGCCGCAGGCCTGGGCCAGCGCGGCGTGGAACGGATGGCCGGGCGTGGCCAGTGCCGCCAGGGTCTGGCTGCGGATGGTGTCGCTGGGCACCAGCCACAGTGCCAGCGGCCGGCTCGCGCGCACGGGCCATTCGCGCTGCATGCGGCCGATGGCGTGCGCGCCCAGCAGCGTCTTGCCGCCGCCGGTGGGGATGCGCAGGCACACACAAGGCGTCTCGCCGAAGGGCTCGGGGTTGTAGCCGTAGCCCGTGGTCTGCTCGAAGGCGCTGCGCGCGCCGAGCTGGCTGGCGCTGCGCAGGTAGTTTTCCAGCGCTTCCAGCGCCCGGTCTTGGTAACGCTTGAGCGGCAGCAGGCTCACGGCGTGCCCCCGCGCCGGACATAGGCCTTGAGCGCCAGCCGCACCTCTTCGTCCAGGTTCTCCACCGCCGCCACCATGCTGCCCACCAGCGCCGCGGTGGCGTTTACTGGCTCACCGTCGTATTCAGCCCGGTTGCGCGTCAGGTGCGCCTTGCTCAGCACGGCCTTGGCCGACGCCGCGGCAGGCAGCAACTGGTCGAGCAGTTGGAACAGCACCTGGCGGTGCCCCGGGCCGCTACCCGGCCGGAAGCCATGGAGCTTGATCGAAGCGGTCAGCAGCGCATGGCTGGCGCCGTAGGCCGCGTTGAAACGGCCCAGGGCCGACACGCTGACGTTGCGCGCGTCCTTCAGCAAGTCCTGGGCGTTTGCCAGGTGCTGCTGCAGTTCAGCGACGGTCGGTTTGTGTTCAAGCAAGGTGCCCTTGCCGAGCAGGGCTGCCAAGTGCGCTTGCAATGTCATGTTCGCTCCCTATCAGCGCGATGCGCGGTCGCTGGCGCACGCCCGCCACGAAGGCATTGTCTTCGCGCACCTTGGTGGCCAGTTCTTCGGGCGCGTACAGCACGGGGTTCACCGGCCTGCCCAATTGGTCGGCGGCGTGGGCGCAGGCGCCCAGCAGTTGGCCGTAGTCGCAGCGCCCCACGACCCACAGGTCGATGTCGCTACCGGCATGGGCGCTGCCGCGCGCCACCGAGCCGAAAACGAATGCCAGCGCGATGCCCGGCACGTCAGCCAGTGCTGCGCGCAGCACTTCGGCCACACCGGCGGTCTTGCGGGCGATGCTGGCCAGCTCCTCGAACACCGGGCTGCCGGTGTGGGCGCTGAACAGCCGGCGGTTGCCGTCGCGCTGCTCGGTCACCAGGCCGGCGCGCAGCATCAGCGCCATCTCCTTGGCCATCATGGGCGGCGACACGCCGGCCAGGCGGGCCAGTTCGCGCAGATGCACGGGCTGCCCGGGCCGCGCGAACAGCACGCCGATGGCCGCTTGCTTGGTGCGGGA
>JANNWL010000145.1:0-4965 GCA_031414735.1 Burkholderiales bacterium
GAGCGCGCGCGACAGGAACTGGGCGAGATCGAGCGCGTGCCGCCCGACGAGCGCCTGTTCGGCCCTGGCAGCGGACCCATCATGGCCGCCTTCACGCATGTGAACACGCTGGGCAGCCGTTTCTCCGACGGCCGCCACGGCGTGTTCTACGCTGCACGCGAACGTGCCACGGCGGTTGCCGAGACGCGCCACCACCATGGCCGCTTCCTCGCTGCCACGCAAGAAGCGCCCATGCACCTGCCCATGCGGCTGTATCACGTGGCTGTCGACGTCCGACTGCACGACCTGCGCCCCGCCGGCGCCGTCGCGCCCGCCGTGTACGACGCTGACGACTACAGCGCCGCGCGCCTGCTGGGCCACTCGCTGCATGCCGCCGGGTCGGCCGGCGTGGCCTACCGCAGCGTGCGCCACGCCGGCGGCCAGTGCGCGGGGCTCTTTCGCCCGCGTGGTGCCCGGCAGTGTCTGCATGCCGCGTTCTTGCTGTACGCCTGGGATGGAGCGCGGTTTGCCGACATCTTCGAGAAGACTGAATGAGCCCTGAATGAGCCCCACCCAGCGCTTTGATCGCCTGGACGCGCTGCGCGGCGTGGCCGTCGTGTGGATGGCGCTGTTTCACTTCGGCTTCGACCTCAACCACTTCGGCCTGCTTCAGCCGCCGCAGAACTTTCATCGCGACCCGTTCTGGACCGTGCAGCGCACCGGCATCGTCAGCCTGTTCCTCTTCTGCGCCGGTCTGGGCCAGGCCGTGGCGCTGCACAGCGGCCAGGGCTGGCCCCGCTTCTGGCGCCGTTGGGCCCAGGTGGCGGCCTGCGCGGTGCTGGTCAGCGCGGGTTCGGCGCTGATGTTCCCGCGCAGCTGGATCAGCTTTGGCGTGCTGCACGGCGTGGCCGTGATGCTCATCGTCTGCAGGGTGTCGGCGCCCTTGCGCGGCTGGCTCTGGCCGCTGGGCGCGCTGGCGCTGGCTTTGCCGCAGCTGCTGCAGCATCCGTTTTTCGACACCCTGGCTACGAACTGGGTGGGCTTGGTGACGAAGAAGCCCATCACCGAGGACTACGTGCCTGTGCTGCCCTGGCTGGGGGTGATGCTGTGGGGGCTGGCGGCCGGGCAATGGCTGCTGGCGCGCCGCCGCGGGTTGTTGGCGGGGCCGGTCGCCCGGCCGTGGCGCGCGCTGGCCACGCTGGGATGCTGGTCGCTGAGCTTTTACATGCTGCACCAGCCGGTGCTGATCGGCCTCGCGTGGGCCTGGAAGAACTGGGCTTGATGCGGGTCAAACCAACGAGCCATTCTTGACCTGGCGTAAGCTCAATGGCAGCCTCGCGGTGTCTACTGATGTGGTTGATCTTTTAATCTGAACGGAGACAGACTATGAGCAAGCGTGATGTGGTGGTTCTGGGCGCAGCCCGGTCGGCGATCGGCACCTTCAACGGCGCGCTGGCCGACATCGAGCCGGCCGAACTGGCCGGCACAGTGATGAAGGAAGCGGTGAAGCGTTCCGGTGTCGACCCCAAGGCCATCAACTACGTGACGGTGGGCAACACCATCCCCACCGAGAGCCGTTTCGCCTACGTGGCGCGCGTGGCCTCCATCCAGGCCGGCCTGCCGATGGACAGCGTGGCCATGTCGGTGAACCGGCTGTGTTCGTCGGGCCTGCAGGGCATCATCACCACGGCGCAGAACATCCTGCTGGGTGACTGCGACTACGGCGTCGGCGGTGGTGTGGAGGTGATGAGCCGCGGCGGCTACCTCAGCACCGCCATGCGCAACGGCGCGCGCATGGGCGACACCAAGCTCATCGACACCATGGTCGCCACGCTGACCGACCCCTTTGGTGTCGGCCACATGGGCATCACGGCCGAGAACCTGACGGTGAAGTGGGGCATCACGCGCGAAGAGCAGGACGCGCTGGCCGTCGAGTCGCACCGCCGCGCGGCCGCGGCGATCGCCGAGGGCCGCTTCAAGAGCCAGATCGTGCCCATCGTCAAGCAGACCCGCAAGGGCGAAGTCACCTTCGACACCGACGAGCATGTCAAGGCCAGCACCACCATGGAAACGCTGGGCAAGATGAAGCCGGCTTTCAAGAAGGACGGCTCGGTGACGGCGGGCAACGCCTCGGGCATCAACGACGGCGCGGCCTTCTTCGTGCTGGCCGACGCCGCGGTGGCTGCCGCCGCGGGCCACAAACCGATGGCGCGGCTGGTGTCCTATGCCGTGGCTGGCGTGCCCAACGAAATCATGGGCGAGGGGCCGATCCCGGCGTCCAAGCTGGCGCTGAAGAAGGGCGGGCTGACGTTGGACCAGATGGACGTCATCGAAAGCAACGAGGCCTTCGCGGCGCAAGCCATCGCCGTGGCGCGCGGGCTGGAGCTGGACATGAGCAAGACCAACGTCAATGGAGGCGCGATCGCGCTGGGTCACCCCATCGGCTGCTCGGGTGCTTTCCTGGCCACCAAGGCGGTTTACGAACTGCACCGCACGGGCGGGCGTTACGCGCTGGTGACCATGTGCATCGGCGGCGGCCAGGGCATCGCGGCGGTGTTCGAGCGCCTGTAAGCGGGACGGCGCCGGCGTTGGGCTGCGGCTACCGCCTCAGCCAGCCCAGCACCTGCGCGTACACCTCCGGCCTGTTCAGCAGGTCGAGGTGGCTCATGCCGTAGCCCACCCACTGCCGGTCTTCGGGGAAGACCAGTGAACGCGCCGGGTCGCGGTGGCGGCCCAGGGCGCTGTCCAGCGGCACCAGACCGTCGCCGAGCAGGCGGTCCTTGAGGTCACCCCCTTGCTTGCCCAGTGTGGCGGCAGCGGTGAAGCAGCGCACGCCCTCGGGCAGGGGCACGGGGTGGCGCCGGTCGGTGACACGCGCGAAGCGGTCGCGGCCGACCCAGTCTTCGTCCACCAGATAGCCATGCCGCAGGTCGGTGATGCCGGCGCTGCGCACCTTGCCCAGGCGGGCGAAGGGTGCCGTGTAGGGCGTGGCGCCCAGCAGCACGTCGACCCAGTTGCCGGCCCGCTCCAGCGGCGCGCCGAAGTGCGGCGAGCCCAGGAACACCAGGTCCGACAGCCGCGCCGGCCAGGTGTGGCCCGCCAGCGCGGCATGGTGCAGCGCGCTGCGCGCCAGCAGCCCGCCCATGCTGTGGCCGAGCAGCACCAGCCGCTCGACCGGCTGCGGCCAGGCGGCCAGCAGCGACTCCAGCTGGCCCGCGAACTCGCGCCCGTTGATCGAGATGTGCAGGCCACTGTTGTAGTTCAGATAGACCGGCGTGAAGCCGAGGTCGCGCGCCAGCGCCGCGCCGTGGTCGTGGCCTTCGCTCAGCCACTGCTTGTCGCCCATGCACAGGCCGTGGGTGAGCACAAGCAGCTTGGAGCTGGCCGCGGGCAGGGCGCCGGCCAGCGCGGCTGCGTCCCGGGGCAGCGGGCGGCCTTCGCGCCGGAACGACATCTTTGTTGCCAGCGGGTTGGCCGTCGCGGCCATGTAGTCGCCCAGCACGCCGTTCAGCGCGGCCACGATGGCCTCGCGCTCGCGCCGTGGGGGCGGGGCGTCGTCGGCGCCGCCCGCGGGGTCCAGCGCCGGTGCCAGCACTGCCAGCAGGGCATCGATGCTGCCCCCCACCAGGTGGGTGACGCCGCGGATGGTCCGGTACACCAGGCCGGTGAGTCCACCGGTGCGCCCGTCCAGCCGTCGCGGGTCGAGCCCGGGGATGCGGGCGATGCGCTCGTGCAAGGCCTCCACGAGGTTGGTCAATCCTGTGGTCGCGTCGGTGGCCAGTCGCGCGGCACCGCGCAGGTCGGTGGCGGCACTGCGCGGTGGTTTGCTCATGCTGCATTGTGGCCGTCGCGGCCGCACCGGCTAGCATCGGCCATGAGCACCAAAGTCCTGTTCGGCTTCCACGCCGTCACCGTGCGCCTGAAAGTGGCGCCCAAGTCGGTGACGGAAATTCACGTCGATGCCGCGCGGCGGGACGCCCGCATGCGCCAGTTCGTGGCTCGCGCGCTGGAGTCCGGCGCCAAGCTGGTCGACAGCGACGACGCCCGCCTGGCCCAGCTGGCCGGCAGCGGCCGCCACCAGGGGGTGGTGGCGCGCGTCACGCCGCTGCCCCAGCAGCATTCGCTGGACGCGGTGCTCGATGCCGTGCAAGGCGCGCCCCTGCTGCTGGTGCTAGACGGCGTGACCGACCCGCACAACCTGGGCGCCTGCCTGCGCGTGGCGGACGGTGCCGGCGTGCACGCCCTCATCGCCCCCAAGGACCACGCCGTCGGTTTGAATGCCACTGTGGCCAAGGTGGCCAGCGGCGCGGCCGAGACCGTGGCGTATCTGATGGTGACCAACCTGGCGCGCACGCTCGGTGAGTTGAAGGAGCGCGACATCCGTGTCGTCGGCACCAGTGACGACGCCCCGCACACCATCTACCAGGCCGACCTGCGCGGCCCGCTGGCGCTGGTGCTGGGCGCCGAGGGCGAGGGCCTGCGCCAGTTGACACGCAAGCATTGCGACGAACTGGTGCGCATCCCCATGGCCGGCGCGGTGGAAAGCGTGAACGTGTCGGTGGCCTCGGGCGTGTGCCTGTACGTGGCTGTGCGCAAACGCGCGGGCTGAAGGCGCGGCGTCCGCCGCGCCGTCGCTACACCCACCCAGCCATACCCGCCACGGCGCCGCCGGCGATGGGCCACAGCGGGCTGATGCGGGTGCGCAGCATCAGCAGCAGCGTCGCGGCCAGCAGCGCGCCCGTCGTCCACTGGGTGCGGGTGGGCTCCAGCAGGATCCAGGTCGTCGACAGCAGCAGGCCGATGGTGACGGGCGCCAGCCCGACGGTGAAGGCCCGCATGCCCCGAGACGAACGGTTGCGGTCGCCCCAGCGGGATGCGGTCAGCGCCAGCGTGGTGGACGGCAGCAGCGTGCCGACCATGGTCGCCAAGACGCCGGCCAGTCCGGCGACATTGAAGCCGATCACGGCCACGAAGAGCACGTTGGGT
>JANNWL010000146.1:0-3767 GCA_031414735.1 Burkholderiales bacterium
CCACGGCCAAGCCAGCTTCGGCGCCGCCGACTACGACCAGTTGAGCGAACTGGGCCAGCGCCAATGCCACGCCTTGGGCCAGTGGTTCAGCGACCGCGGCGTGCAGTTCGAAGCCGTGCTGCGCGGCACGCTGCGCCGGCATGCGCAGTCGCTGGACGCGCTGGCCGCGGGCCACGGCGCGCTGCCGCCCGCGTCGGAATGGCCGGGCCTGAACGAGTACGACAGCGAGGCCGTGATCCGAACGATCCACCCCGAACCCCTGGCCGCGCCGGATTCGCCCGAGGTCTACCGCGCCCATTTCCGCCTGCTGCGCCAGGGCCTGCAGGCCTGGATGGACGGCCGCACCGCGCCTGCGGGCATGCCGCGCTACGGCGACTTCGTGGCCGGCATCAACGCCGCGCTGGACCACGTGCGCAGCAGCCACGCGGGCAACGTGCTCATGGTCAGCAGTGGCGGCCCCATTGCCACCGCGGTCGGGCAGGTGCTGGGCACGTCGGCCGAGACGACCATCGAGCTCAACCTGCGCATCCGCAACAGCGCCGTCACGGAGTTCGCCTTCACGCCGAAGCGGCACATGCTGCTCAGCTTCAACCACCTGGCGCACCTGGACGCGGTGGAGCGGCGGAGCTGGGTCAGCTACAGCTGACCGCGACGGCCCGTGCGGGCTTGAAGCGGGCCGGCAGGGGATGTTGCGCGGGCTTGAAAGCGTGCTGGCTTGGGGTGGCTCGCGGCCCGTTCGGACGTGGGCTGCTTGGCCTGCGGCCGCCGACTGTCGGAAATCTTTACACAGCCACCGCCCCCCTGTGCTTCCAGCTTCTGTGCGCTCAACCGCGCGAGCTAGTCGTTGTTCTACAAAGCCTTTTTATCGACTGTGAGACTTGGCATGAAACTCGCTAATGGAGTTATGAGCTCAGGCATCGGCTTGGCGCGGTCACCTTTGTAACCCCTAGGAGCAATCATGCGATTCACGAAAACCTTCATCACCGCAGCAGCAGTTCTGGCCCTTGGCGTTGCGCAGGCCGCACCCATGCAGCTTCTGACCAATGGCAATTTCGAACTCGGCAACTACACGGGCTGGACCACCACCTCCCAGGCTGGAAGCAGCGGTGCCTTGACCATCGACACTCCCGGGACGACGACACCCACGTCGGGACAGTCCACGGCTGCCAACCCCACGGGTGGCAACTTCTATTCCGTGACGGATCAGGGGGGGCCCGGCGCCTACTCGCTGCGCCAAAGCTTCACGGTGGCTCCAGGCGCAAGCTCGGTGATTCTGAGCTTCCAGATGTTCGCCAACAGCTACGGTGGCGGTCCGATCTTCGGCAACGGGCTGGATTACACCGGGCCTGCCAACCAGCATGCGCGCGTCGACATTCTCGACAGCAGCGCCGGGGCCTTCGCCCTGGGTGCGGCCATCCTGCAGAACCTGTACCTGGGCGTCGACCCGACTACAGGCAATCCGAATCCGTACACCAGCTACAGCTTCGACATCACCGCGCTGGTCGGCGGCGGCGGCACTTTCCAGCTCCGTTTCGCCCAGGTGGACAACCAGCTGTTCTTCAATCAGGGGGTGGACAACGTCAGCGTGTTGGCCGAGGCCAACCGCGTGCCGGAGCCCACAAGCCTTGCGCTCGTGGGATTGGCGCTCGCCTGTGCGGGGCTGTCCCGCCGCCGCAGCACCTGATCCGCGCCAGCGCAGCGGCTCCTGCGCGGCCTACTGAGCGTGGCCGGGGGTGGGCTGGTCAGCCGTGCACCGCCGCCGACACGATCAGCCCGATGGCGATGCACATGGCGCCGACCACGATGGCCAGGGCGAGGTTTCTCTTCTCGACGATCTCGGCCCACAGGTCGTAGGGCGTGAGCTTGTCGATGATCAAGAAACAAATCCAGAACACCGCCACGCCCATCAGCGCAAACAGCATCGAGCCGAAGAAGATGCCGGGCTTGAGCCACTCGATTCCGATCATGTCTGCTCTCCTGGAAATTGAGGTTTCATCAACATCACTTGTGGCCGCCGCCACCGCTTGAATAGCCGCCGAAGGAACCACCCCCCGTGCGCGGCACACCGGTGGTGGCGCGCTGACGGGCGCACTGCTGGTACTCGGTGCTGGCTTGGCCGAAGGTCTGGCGCACCTCGTCGCAATCGTCGCGGTCGCAACGCGACAGCAGGGCAAAGAGGCCCCCCATCACCACGAACGCGATGATGGCGTTGCGGCTGCCATGGCCGGTGGCGGTGAACGGAGCGACATCGCGCTGCAGGGCCGCGCGGGCCGCGGGTGCGATGACAAAGGCTGCGGCGACGGTGGCGGCGTCCAGCGTCTCGCCAGCCGACCACGTGACTTCGCTGCCGCTTTGCTCGCGCGACAAGCGTCGCTGGGCGCCGTCGCCCGTGCCTTCGTAGTCGGTGACCAGCGCCCGTTCACCCTGCTTGATGCGCCAGTAGAACTCGCCCTGCACCCAGGTGACGGTGGCGGCATAACGCCATTTCTGCGGGTAGCGCACACCGGCCCACTCGGCCTGCTCGCCCCGCACGGCGGGCGCGCCGGTGATCGGCTTGACCCAACTCCAGCCGTCGTTGCTGTCGACGAGGAAGGCGAACCCTGCCGTCTTGTTGTAGAGCAGGTACTCGCGCCAGAAACTGGTCTCGACTTCGTCGCTGTCGGGAATGTCGCAGCGCTCCTGGTAGCCCACCACCTGCCACGGGGCAGGCGCGGCGCCCAGCGCCAGCGTGCCGCTGCTGCCCAGCGGGATCTGCGGCTCGGCACCGGCAGCACCGGCGTTGTTCTGCGCGTAGAAGGCCAACTCGCCACCGACGCCTTGCGAGATGTCGACCACCGCCTTGCACTGGGTGCAGCTCAGGCTCTTGGTGCTGGCCAGCGTGGGTTGCAGGGCCGCGCCGCAGGACGGGCATGGGGCGCTGCGTGAGGCCAGGGTCTTCTCGGCCGCGCCATCCTTCAGCCCGGCCAGGCGCAGTTCGGACAGCGCCACGCTGCGGCCCACCGACCAGTGCAGTTGCGCCAGGTCGCTGGCGTCCAGCGTGGCCACCTCGCCCTGGGCGTTGCGCAGGTCCACGACGGTGAAATCACCCTGCAGCCGCGGCGGCGCGGGCAGCTCGCCTTGTGCGGCGATGAGCTTGGCGCGCACGGTGGAAGCCACGTCCCAGGCGCGGCCGTCGGCCAGCGTGCGCTGGCCCGCACGCAGGGCGTCCAGCGCAGCGGCGTCCTGCGGCGCATCCGCCGGAAGCGGTGCGTCGAAGGCGATGACGTAGGCGCCGTTGTCTTCGCTCAACCAGGCCGATCGGCCGTTGTCGAAGAGGGCGTGCCACTCGTTCCAGGTGCCGTCGGCATAGCCGTATTGGAGTCGCCCCACCAGGGTGAAGGCGATGCCTTGGCGCGTTCCGCTGGCGCCAAGCTGCAAGGGCGAGTGGTCGTCGAACAGCTCGGCCGAGACACCGATGCGCCGCAGCGCGTCACCGTCGCGCACCAGCGTGCTGCGGCAGAAGCTGCAGACCGCGCTGGCCGACGCGGCCGATGCGAAGTCAACCGGCGCGCCGCAGTTGGGGCAGGCGGCGCGGTACGCGCGCTGGGGTGACGTGACCACCTGGCCGGGGATCAGACCAACTTCTTCAGCAGCTCCGCCTTCTTCGCCGTGAACTCGTCCTCGGTGAGGATGCCCTTGGCCTTCAGGTCAGCCAGCTTTTCGATCGTGGCCATCACCTCGTCAGGCTTCACGCCCACGGCAGCGGCCGCAGCGGTGGCTGCCGCAGC